>NZ_JBVVPZ010000011.1:0-143145 GCF_055811415.1 Mesorhizobium sp. WSM4846 | reverse complement strand
ACCGCCGGAGCTTTCCTGCGGAAAACTACGATTCCTCAAGTAATTTCAACAACTTGCCGTTTATGGACGGACACTAGCTAGAAATTGCAGCTCATCGCATTTGGTGAGGATCATCGCCAAAATTCCGGACGCAGGCTTATTGGGCAAATTTTCAAGCGCGTCACTCACCCTGAGATCAGATTGGAGTTGATAAACGCCGACAGTAGTGAAGGCACGCGCAGCCAAGCTCGCCGCCTAAGGGTGCTCTCAGATTATCCGACGTCCGACGACCCGCACCGGGCTGCGGCGGCAGATTCTTTACCTCCTGCGGCACAAGGCCAGCAGCCTCGTTGTAGGCGTATTCCCGCCCAATTTTTTCTCGACCCACTTACCTGAAGCTCCGCCGCGCGGGCTGATCGTCTCGGGTCGCTGTCATCATTGCGGCTGGCGTCAAGGCGGACAGCCGGGGCGAAGTCTGGTGGATATCGGCACCTCAAAGGTCGAGAGGATTTGGACGGAGTTTTAAGCTGACCCGCCGCAGCCGTCACAAACGTAAAGCTCGTCGTACCAGGCGACAATGCAGAAAGCGCCAGGAGCGGCACGCGACCAGTGGCCTATTTGTCAACTCGAATGCGCTTCCACCTTCGTAATGCGTTCCGTCAGTGTCATCTGGATAGCCTCACCGCTTGCAGCTCACGACGCCTTGCGACGCAACGCCGTCTCGTATCCAAGCCAATGGTGAATTTCGGCGGCGATGCGCTCGGCATGCGCGGTGACTTCGGGAATTCCCATCAGTTCGCCAACGCTGCCGCGCGCCAATGGCCCGCTGACGAAAATGCTGCCGGTCGGTCGGCCGGATGTCCCGACCGCACGGCCTTGGCTGTCGGTCGCCAAGCCAAGACCAATCGGGTCCAGCCGGACCAGTCCCATTCGCCCGAGAGCGGCGATTGCGGTGTTGGTCCGGAAAATATCGGCATGCGCCGGCCCGGTTGTGACGATCACTCTGTCAAACGTCTCGATCGTCTGGGTGTGTTGGCGCCTTGGCCGCAGCGTGACACCAATGCGCCCGTCGACCCGCTCGGCGCCAGTAATCGATGCGGCGCGATAGGCGAGCGTGCCTTCGGCAACCCGGCGATCGAGCACGGCCGCGATCTGTGGCGCTATGCGGAAGCGATGCACATCCCACAGCGCGCGCAAATGGCGCACGACGCGGCGTTGCTCAGCGAGCGGCAGGGCCTGCCATATGACTTGCCCTTGTCGCCGGACTGCGTCGAGCACGGGGTGCCAGCCTTCGCCCTGCTGCGCGGCGGTTGCGATGGTCGACCGGATACGCCTGAGAAGCACGGTGGCGCTGCGTGAAGGCAGGCCGGTGAAGTCGCCGATCGGATCGGCAAGCATAGCCGCATGGCCTCGCGATCGGTAGCCATGGCGCGACAGTGCTGTGATGCGACCGCAATGGCTATTGCGGTCGAGCGTTGCGATGACATCCGCCGACGTCAGTCCAGTGCCGACGACGAGCACATGGTCGCAGCGTCCGATCGCTTCCAGCCTTTCGAGATCATAGGGATTGGCCACCAGCCCGGCTGCGCCAGCCACGGACTGCAGGGGCAATGGCAAAGTCGGTGGCGGATGCGTCGTCGCAAGCACCAGAGCGTCCGCTGCGAGCGTTCCTCCCTCAGCGAGGATCAGGTGGTAGCCCTCGCCACTGAGCTTGGCTGACGCGACCGCGGATCTGACATGGCGGATTGTTTTGCCGAACAGAAAGGGCTGAAGATGGGATTCCACGTAGCGCCCGAAAACGCGACGCTGCGGGTAGAGCGCTCCATTGGCGGCAATGGCCTCGGGATCGTCCGCAATGGCGCCGGTCTGCTCCAGCCAGTCGGCAAAGTGGCTGTCCTGGCCGGAGATCAGCGTCATCCTCGACGCCGGCACATTGATGCGGTGTGAAGGATCGGGCGTCGAATAGGCCAGACCATAGCCGAGCCCCTCTCGGGGCTCGACGACCACGATATCGGCAGCTCCGGCGGGCAGAAGCCGCGCAAGGTGAAACGCAGTCGCCGCACCGGAAAAGCCGCCGCCGATGATGACTACGACGGGTCCCCTGCCCGATTCTCTGGCGCTCAAGACTGACTCGCGCGCAGTCCCGACGGTCGATGGTCGCCGGCCACCGTTTCGCCGAAGGGCCCCATGTTCACGGCCGTCGGTCGCGTCGAGATATCGTGATCGAGCGGCAACAACGGCAATACCAGTTCGCCGAAGCGATAGGCCTCCTCCAGATGCGGATAACCGGACAGGATGAAGGTATCGATGCCGATACGCCGGTATTCGTCGATCCGTTCCGCCACCGTGGCCGCATCACCGACCAGGGCGGTGCCGGCGCCGCCGCGAACCAGGCCGACGCCGGCCCACAGGTTCGGACTGATTTCCAGCTTGTCGCGACGACCGCCATGCAGCCGACTCATTCGCGACTGGCCGACGGAATCCATGCGCGCGAACACCTTCTGCGCCTCAGCGATCGTCCTATCGTCGAGGCGGCTAATCAGCCGGTCGGCATCGGCCCAGGCTTCGTCGTCGGTTTCGCGGACGATGACATGCAGCCTGATGCCGAAGGTCACCTGACGCCCGGCTTTTTCGGAAAGACCGCGCACATGATCGACCTTGGCTGCAACGTCTGCGGGCGGTTCACCCCAAGTCAAATATTTGTCGATCTGTTCGGCGGCGACCGCGTTGGCCGCCTCTGACGAGCCGCCGAAATAGAGCGGCGGATGTGGCGTCTGCACGGGCGGAAACAGCAGCCGGCCGTCCTCGATTCGGAAATGCTTGCCTGCGAAGGCGACGGTTTCGCCGCGCAGCACGGCCTTGTAGATGTCGAGGAATTCCCGCGTCACCTCATAGCGCTCGTCATGGCTGAGAAAGATGCCGTCGCCCTTGTTCTCGACCGGATCGCCGCCGGTGACCACATTGATTAGCAGTCGTCCGCCGGAAATGCGGTCGAGCGTCGAGGTCATGCGGGCGGCGAGCGTCGGCGATTGCAGGCCCGGCCGGACGGCGACAAGGAAGCGAAGCCGCTGGGTCAGCGGCGCCAGCGCCGACGCCACGACCCAGCTGTCCTCGCAGCTACGGCCTGTCGGCAGCAGCGCGCCATAGTAACCGATCGCATCGGCCGCTTTGGCAACCTGGGTGAGGTAGGGCAAGTCGACCGCCCTGCCTCCCTCGGAGGTGCCGAGATAGCGGCTGTCGCCATGGGTCGGAAGAAACCACAGGACCTTGATCCTGTCGGGAGTGGCAATGCTCATGAATAGTCCTCTGTGACTTGGCGCGCCTTGCTCAGCTCCAGGCATGGAGCGGCGGATTGACGTCGTTGAGGTAGTAGTTGCCCAAGATCGCGTACTTCCAGCGCACCGGATCGTGCAGCGTGTGGGTGCGGGCGTTGCGCCAATGCCGGTCGAGATTGTGCTCGGCCAGCGTCGAGCGTGTGCCGGCGAGCTCAAACAGCTTGTTGGTGGCATTGATGGCGATCTCGGTGGTGAGAATCTTGGATTCCGCCACAGCGATCTGCGCTTCAGCGACGGTCTTCTCATTCGGGGCGGCGACAGCGTGATCGACGGCAAGCCCGGCCTTTTCCAGAACTGCCTCTGCCGCATTGGCGCGCAGACGAAGGTCGCCGATCGCCTGGATCGTGTAAGGATCCTGCCAGGCATGATCGACGCCACTGTCTATCCAGGCGCGCGACTTGGTGCGCACGAAATCGACCGTCTCATCGATCGCCGCCTTGGCGATGCCGAGATCGACCGCGGCCTGGATGATCTGGAAGATGGCTCCGTCGGCCGTCGGCCTGTCGTAGCCCTTATAGCCGGGAACCAGATGCGTCTTCGGCACCTTCACATTGTCGAGCAAGACCGTGCCGGACAACGTCGTCTTCTGGCCGAAGCTCGACCAGTCGTCGATGACCGTCAGTCCGGGCGCGCCGCGATCGGCGATGGCATACCAGGCGCGCCCCTCGTCATCGAGGGCCACGATCGGGACCAGATGGGCAAGCAACGCGCCGCTCGAATAGAATTTCTGACCGTTGACGACGACATGGTCACCGGCGTCGACGAACTTGGTTTCGAAGTCGGCCGCCCGCTTGGAGCCGAATTCGGAGAACGCGTTGCCGAAGCGCGTGCCGGACAACACCTCGGCGAAAAGCAGCTTCTTCTGGGCCTCGTCGGAGACGGTGCGGATGGCGGCGACGACGCCGAGATGGTTCTGCGGAATCTGGCCCAGCGACGGATCGGCCGCCGAGATGATGGTGATCACTTTCGACAGCGTCACATAGGAGAGCTCCGGCCCGCCATAGGCTTTCGGCACGTTGATCGACCACAGGCCGCTCTGCGAAAACGCATCGAGCTCTCGCTTCGGCCAGAGGCGTTCACGGTCCCGCTTGGAGGCATCCTTGGCGAATTCCGCGGCCAGTTTTTCGGCGACAGCGATCGCCTCGGCGTCGGTCCTGATAACATGCGCCTTGGCTGACGGACGCTCGACCGGTGGCACGGCGCTGCGGATATCGGACGGCTGCTTCGATTGGATGGTCATGCTGCGGTCTCCTTGGGGAAATGGTCGGATGGAAGCGGCGAGCCGCCGAGATAGTAGGTCTTGATGTCAGTGCGCTGGCGCAGGTCGGCAGCCGATCCTTCGAGGACGCTGACGCCGTTCTCGAGCACGGTGGCGCGGTCGGCGTATTTCAGCGCGACCGCCGAATTCTGTTCGGCAACGAGGATCGAAAGGCCTTCGTCGCGGTTTAGCCGTTTCAGGGCGCTGAAGATCTCGTCGACGATCAGCGGCGCGAGCCCCATCGACGGCTCGTCCAGAACAAAGAGCTTCGGCCGCGACATCAGGCCCCGGCCGATCGCCGTCATCTGCTGCTCACCCCCGGAAGTGAGGCCGGACCGGGTTCGCCGCTTCTCGGCGAGCCTTGGGAAAAGTGAATAGACACGATCGAGGTCGGCCTTGACGCCGGTGCGAGAGGACGAGCGTCCGAGCGCGCCGGTGAAGAGGTTCTCTTCGACCGTCAGCGAACGGAAGCAATGCCGGCCCTCGAGGACCTGGACGAGGCCGCTGCGGACGAGCTGTGAGGGGCTTGCCCTTGAAACATCCTCGCCACCGAAGGTGATCCGACCGGCGGTAATGGCGCCGCGCTCGGCCGGGAGGAGATTGGATACGCCGCGCAGCAGCGTGGTTTTGCCGGCGCCGTTGGAGCCGAGCAAGGCGACGATCTCGCCTTTGCCGACCGACAGGTCGACGCCGTGCAGGGCGGCGATGGCGCCGTTATAGACGGCTTCCACGCTGGCAACTGACAGGATCGGGTTTTCCGGGCTAGACATCGATGACTCCGCTGGGAAGCTGGATGGCGCGGCCGGCCAGATTGTCGGCCGCGCCATGGCAACTCAGTTGCTGACCACTGCGTCGGCGTCCTCGGCCGTGCGGATCTTGATGCCCTTCTCGCTGGCATAAGCCTCGGACGACTTCTCGATGATCGGGCGCAGCAGCTTCCAGTCGGGCGCGATCCAGTCGGACACGACGTTCCACTTCTTGCCGTCCCACTGCTGGAAGGTCACGTAGCCGTCACCCTCGTGATTGTCCCAGGAGACATTGATCGAGTGGAACAGGTCCTTGGCGCCGAGCGCCTCGACGCGCGCCGGATCGAGCTTGAGATGCTCGAAGCCCCAGCGCACTTCGTCGCCGGTCAGCGTGCGGTTGCCGAACTTGGCCTGCGCGATGCGGACCGCCTCGACATTGAGGATGCCATTGACGATGCCGAGATTGTGGTAGACCGAGCCGATGCGGCTCTTGTCCTCGAGATTGCCCTTGCCGTCGCCGTAGACCGTTTTCACGATCTCCTGGACCACCGGATACTGCTCGCCCGAGGCCTGGGTGGTGATGGCCGTGTAGCCCTTGGCGGCATCGCCCGCGGGGATGACGTCCTCTTCGGAATTCGACCAGACATTGCCGACAATGTGATCGGCCGGGAAACCGGTCTTCTGCGCAGTCTTCAACGCTACGGGGTTCATTACGCCCCAGCCGCGCAGCACCACATAGTCGGGACGCTCGCGACGGATCGTCAGCCATTGTGCCTGCTGCTCGTTGCCCGGATGCGGAACCTCGATCTGCGACAGTTCGAAGCCGTATTTCTGCGCCAGCAGCTCGTAGATCGGGATCGTCTCCTTGCCGTAGGGCGAGCCGTGATAGAGCACCACGATCTTCTTGCCCTTGAGCCTGTCCAGGCTGCCTTCCTTGGAAGCGATGTAGTTCACGATGCCGGAAGTCTCGCTGTAGGGATTGAGCAGCAGCGGGAAGACGTAAGGGAACACGCGCCCGTCCGTGGTGTCGGTGCGGCCGTGGTTGATGGTGATCAGCGGCACCTTGTCGTCAGTGATGCGGTCGATCATGGCGTAGGCGATGCCGACCGAAAGCGGGTTCCAGGCGGCGATACCCGGATTGCTCTTCAATCGTTCGTAGACCTCGACGCCCTTCTCGACCTCATACTGGGTCTCGCCTTCGCTCCAGGTCAGCTTGACGCCGTTGACGCCACCGTCGCGGATGTTGATCAGGTTGAGGTAGTCGATGAAGCCGCCGAAGAAGCCGGTGCCGCCGGCGGCATAGGGGCCGACGCGATAGCTCTGCAGGGGGAAATACTGTTCGTCGGCGTGGGCAGCCGTCGCGCCGAGCACGAAGGCCGTGGCGATCGCCGCTTTCTTGAGATGACTGAAGAAGGTCATGAGTTGCGTCTCCTGAGGTGTGGGTCCGTGAGAGGATGTCGAGCGGCGCTCAGCTGGACCTTGAGCCGATCCGTCGTTTCAGGCGGTCGAAGAGGGCCGACAGCCCGTTCGGTTCCGCGATGAGGAAGATGATGATGAGGGCGCCGAGCACGATGCGCTGGCTCATGTCGAGCACGCCCGAATCGAACAGGCCGCCAAACGCGAAGGCGCCGATCCGGGACAGAAGAAGCGGGAAGACGACGATGAAGGCCGCGCCCAGAAACGCACCGCGCATCGAAGCCAGTCCGCCGACGATGATGATGAACAGGATCTGGAAAGAGCGGTCGAGGTTGAAGCCGGCCGGCTCTACGGTGCGCAGGTAGGTGAAGGCCCACAGCACACCGGCGACGCCGATAATGAAGGACGAGACGGCGAAGGCCAGCAGCTTGGTCCGGAGCACCGGCACGCCGATGACGCGCGCCGCCGTTTCGTTATCGCGCACGGCAACGAAGTTGCGGCCGGTCGCGCTGTTGACGAGACGCCAGACGACGGCGGTCAGCACGATGACCGTGGTGACCGAAAGCAGGTAGCGGCCGGTCGCGCCATCGAGCGAAAATCCCGCGACGGTAAGGCGGCGCGGCGCGGAAATAACCCCGGACGGATTGTAGTTGGAGAACCAGCCGAACTTGGTCAACGCCCATTGCACGAAGAACTGGGCGGCGAGCGTCGACACGGCGAGATAGAAGCCGCGCAGCCTGAGACTGGGCAGGCCGAACACGACGCCGATGCCGGCGGCCGAAATCCCGGCCAGGATCATGGTCGCCGCCAGCGGCAGCCCGTCGACCCGCAGGTTGAAATTGTAGGCGGCGAAAGCGCCGACCGCCATGAAGGCGGAAGAGCCAAGCGAAAGCTGGCCGCAATAGCCGGTCAGCAGGTTAAGGCCGACCGCCGCCAGGCTGAGCGCCAGAAACGGCAGCAGGATTGCCTCCACGAGATAGCTCGACGCGTAGGCGGGGATCAGGCCATAGGTGACGACGACCAGCACGGCCGGCAGAGCTAATCTCTGCCAGTCGATTGGAACCCTTGCGGCATCGAGCGCTTGCACGGCCATCGGTCAGACCCTTTCGACGGTTTTCTGGCCAAACAGGCCGGATGGGCGCACCAGCAGGACCACCAGCGCCAGCGCATAGGCGAACCAGCCTTCGATGCCGCCGCCGACAAAGGGGCCGAGATAGACCTCCGCGAGCTTTTCGCTGGCGCCGATGATGAGGCCGCCGACGATGGCGCCGAGGATGGAATCGAAGCCGCCAAGCACCAGCACCGGCAGCGCCTTCAAAACGATCAGCGACAGCGAGAACTGGACACCGAGACGCGCGCCCCACAGCAGTCCCGCGACCAGCGCCACGAACCCCGCGGCCGTCCACACCGTTCCCCATATCCGGGGCAGCCGCAGCCCGACGGCGAGCGCCGCGAACTGGTCGTCGGCGACGGCGCGAAACGCCAGCCCGATCCGGGTCCAGTAGAAGAATGCGCTCAAACCCGCCACCATCGCCGCGGCAATGCCTGCGGCGAGAAGGTCGAACGACGAGATCAGCATGCCGCCGACCTCGAAGGGCGTGTCGTCTATGCCGAGGTCGAGCCCGTGCACCTGCGTGCCCCACATCAACTGGGCAGCGCCCTCAATGATGTAGGACAGCCCAAGCGTAGCCATGAACAGCGTCATCGGCGAGCGATTGACCAGCGGCCTGAGCACAATCCGCTCGATGGTGAAGCCAAGCGCGACCATGACCGCGAAGGTGATGAGCAGCGAAAGCGCGAAGGGGATGCCGCGTTCGACGACGCTGACAAAGGTGAGCGCTGCGAACAGCACCATCGACCCTTGCGCGAAGTTCAGCACGCCCGACGTCTTGTAGATCAGCACGAAACCGATGGCGACGAGCGAATACATGACCCCAGAGAGCAGGCCGCCGACCAGCACTTCGATGACGAAGAGGAAATCATAGTAGCTCATCAGATGTCCTCGCCATCGGCGGTGCCGATATAGGCCCGGATCACTGCCGGATCGGTCCTGACCTCGGCCGGCGTCCCGTCTGCGATCTTGCGGCCGTAGTCGAGCACGGCAACCCGGTCGGAAAGCCCCATGACCACGCCGATATCGTGCTCAATCAGGATGATGGTGACGCCGTGTCGGTCGCGCGCGGCGCGCACAAACCCGGCCATCTCGGCTTTCTCGGTCGCCGTCATGCCGGCCATCGGCTCGTCGAGCAGCAGGATCTTCGGCTCGGCCACCAGCGCTCGTGCCAGTTCGACTCGCTTCTGCAGGCCGTAGGGCAGCGTGGCGACCGGACGATCGGCAACGGCCTCAAGATGCAGGAAGGCGATTGTCTGATCGACCTTTTCGGCGATCACGACATCTTCAAGCCGGGCGCGTGGCAGACCGGCAATATGCTCGACGAAGTTGGCGCGTCTGGTGTGGACGCGGCCCGAAGCGATGTTGTCGCGAACCGAAAGACCGGAAAACAGCGCCAGGTTCTGGAAGGTTCGTGCAACGCCCAGTCGCGCCAGACGACTCGCCGGCATCCGGGAGAAGGACTGGCCGTCGAGCGCGATCGTGCCGTGGTCGGCGTGATAAAGGCCGCTGATGATGTTGATCAGCGAGGATTTGCCGGCGCCGTTGGGGCCGATCACCGCGCGGATCTCACCGATGTTGACCTCGAGGTCAACATCGCTCAGCGCCTTGACGCCGCCAAAGGATATGCCGATCCCGCTCAGTGCGAGAAGCGCATCCGGCCGTAACGAGAGGCATGCCGGACGGCTGTCGCCGACGTTACTCACCGCGAGGATGGCGGAAATTTCGGGCGCGCGCTCGTATGCGGCGGCTCCCAGCGAAGCACCAATCATGAAACGCCCCTGATTTGGAGGAGAACTGGCAGCGGCCCGAGGGGCCGCGCCTGACCTATTCCGCGGCGACAAGTTCCCTGTCGCGAGCCTCTTCCAGTTCGCGCACCAGTGGAATGACGCGCTTGCCGAAGAACTCGACCTCTTCCTGGAAATGCAGGAAGCCGAGCAGGATCAGGTCGGCGCCGGCGTCCTTGAGCTTGAGGATGCGTTCAGCGATCTGTTCCGGCGTGCCGATGAGATTGCTGCGGAAGCCGTCATTGTATTGCACCAGATCCTCGAAGGAGGATTTCGCCCAATTGCCTTCGCCTTCCGGCGAGGCCTTGCCGGCATTCTTGACCTGATCGGCAAAACCCTGGACTGCCTCGGGATTGGCCTTGGCGATGATCTCGTCGAGCACTGTGCGCGCCTCTGCCTCGGTCTCGCGAGCGATGGCGAAGGCATTGACGCCGATCTTGACGTTGTGGCCATTGGCTTTCGCCTTGGCGCGGATGTCGTCGACCTGCTTCCGGATCTCCTCCGGCGTGTTGCCATTGGTAAAATACCAGTCGGACACCCGTGCAGCCATGTCACGTGCGGCGCGCGACGAGCCGCCCTGAAAGATCTCGGGCAAGGGCTCGATCGGCTTCGGCTTCATCGAATAGTTGGTGAAGCGGTAGAAATCGCCCTTCAGCGTGAAGCTGTCCTCGGTCCAGATACCACGCAGCGCCCGGATGAATTCCTCCGACCGCCGGTAGCGCTCGTCATGGTCGAGCCAGAGCTCGCCAATGGCGGCGAACTCGCCGCGGAACCAGCCGCTGACGACATTGACGGCGACGCGGCCGTTGGTCAGGTGGTTGATGGTAGCGATCTGCTTGGCCGCCAGCGCAGGATTCCATGGGCCGGGCAGGATCGCCGCGATGACCTTCAGCGTTGTGGTGGCGGCAAGCAAGGCATGGCTGAACGACACCGATTCGTGCTGGTTGTCGGCGCCGTAGCCGGCGGTGAAGCGTATCTGGCTCAGCGCGAAATCGAAGCCGTTGGCCTCGGCGATTTGGGCAAGCTTGCGGTTGTAATCGATATCCCAGCCGGTCCGCTGCTCGATGTTGGAGATGACCAGTCCGCCCGAGACATTCGGAACCCAGTAGGCGAATTTGAGGCTGTCGGAATGCGAGGTCATGTCGTCGTTTCCCCTTTGATTGGCTCAGCCGACGCGCGTGGCGACGGCAGCGTTCGTATGACTGGAATTGAGCAAGGACACCGCTTCGCTAGCGGCCCTCGAAATGCGCTCGATGATGGCCGCACCGGCGATCTCGCCTTCGATGAAATCGTCGGGCGCGCCGTAGACGCCAGTCGGAACGGTGACGGCACCGAAAAAGCCGAACAATGGCCGGAGCTGATGTTCGAGCACCAGGCCATGGTATGGGCTGCCACCGGTCGCCGCGAGCAGCACGGTCTTGCCGGTCAGCGCACGATAATCGACGAGATCGAACAGGTGTTTGAGGGCACCGGTGTAGGATGCTCGATAGACAGGCGTTCCGACCACGAGCAGGTCGGCCTTCTCGACACGCTGGATGATCGCTTCTCCGGATGCACCAAGTGCGTCGCGGGATAGCCCGGCGAAAAGCGAGGGTGCCGCCTCGGTGATCTCGATCAGACCGGTGTCGGCCGGCACGCGCAACGCGACCGCCTTGACAAGCGCGTTCACCACCGCGGTGGTGCGGGATGGTGTGTTTACGCCGCCCGATATTCCGAGAACCGATAGCCCTGCCAAGTCACCACTCTCCCACATCTTGCCTGCGCTTGAGGCCAGCCCACATTAGGTCAAACCATATTCTATAAAATCTATAGAGATAAGGAATTTTGTTCCGATTTTTCGCGCCGATGGGAAAATCGGGCTGTTTGAAAAGGGGGTCGACGGTTAGGCATCGCTCTACCGCGATGCTGGGCGCTTCGAGGATTGTGGCTGCCATCTCGATCAGGGTGCCATCGTGGGAACTGTCGCTTGCACGCCAGCAGACGGTCGAGATGGCAAAGAGCTACAGCGTTTAACTGCTCGTCAGTTTTGACGAACCGACGGGGCACTAACGAACCAAGAGGCCGAGGCGCTTTTCGTAACGATCACGCGCCTGAAGAAATCGATGGCGTGGGCATCGTGTAAATTTCACACAAGAGTGGAAAGGAAGTGCTGACGCTTGCCGACAGGGTGACGGTCCTACGCGACGGAAGGAATATCGGCACACTGGCTGGCGAAAAGATCAAAGAGCGCGAGATCACACATGATTGGCCCGTTCGGCCGACAGTTATTTCCATCCGCACAGCGCCAACTCGTCGAAGAGGTTCTGCGCCTCGAGGGTTTCTATCAAAGCGATTGTGTCAATGAGCTGCTGTGCCTGCAGCGCGCCAACTTCGCGTTGTGCGCGACGATACCCAGCAGATGAAAATCCGAGCGCGGCGCGTAGATCTCTGGGGCAATCAAGGGTGCAAAGGACATAGCAAAGCCGCTAGATATGAACCGGATTAACAGGACGTGCTCTAGCGTGGCCAAGGACATCATAATTACGGGGCGACCTGCCAACCTCGCACCGTGATATAGCTTGTCCACTGTCGCAATCGCGACAGAATGGTTTCGTCGCTAACAAACGAAACCAGCCGCGCAAAGCCAACCTTGCAATAACAACGGCTTTTTAGCTGGCATGGCTCTTGCTGCTTGAGCTGTAACGTGCACTCCGGCACAGAGCCGCTTCCAGCGGATCTCACGATCATTGCGCATATGTAGGCCAAAGGACTTTTCGTTAGCGAGGTCAGGGCGACGATAAGTAATCGTCCCGTTCACCGAGTTCAATTGGACCTGAGTTATGGAGGAGGTCATACAATGAGCAAGGCGATTTCGTTCGGGGCGGAAGTCTTGCCGGTGACGGCGTCATCGACGACCCTTCGCGAGCTCATTTTTTCCAACGACCTCACATTTTTGATGGAAGCGCATGATGGGCTTTCGGCAGCGATCGCCGAGCGTGTCGGCTTTCGCGGGCTCTGGGCCTCTGGTCTTTCCATCGCCTCGGCGCTCGGCTATCGCGACGCCAACGAAGCGAGTTGGACCCAAGTCGTCGACGTCGTCGAGCGCATAGTCGATGCGACGGACATCCCTGTTCTTGTCGATGGTGACAGCGGCTTCGGAAATTTCAACAATGCTCGCTTGGTCGCGCGGAAGCTTGAGCAACGCGGGGCCAGCGGCATGTGCCTTGAAGACAAGGGCTTTCCGAAGTTGAACTCCTTTGTCGGGGATCGGCATCCGCTTGCTGACATCGACGAATTCTGCGGCCGGCTCAAAGCCGTGAAAGACACGACGGGACCGGATTTCGTCGTCGTCGCGCGGATCGAGGCGCTGATCGCCGGTCACGGTCTCGATGAGGCGCTGGTCCGGGCCGAGGCTTATGCAGAAGCCGGCCCCGACGCGATCCTCATACACTCCGGCAAGGCCGTCGCAGACGAGATCCTGACCTTCGCCCAGGAATGGAACAACAAGCTGCCGATCGTCATCGTCCCCACCAAATACTACAAAACGCCGGCTTCGGTTTTTCGTGATGCCGGCATTTCGACGGTAATCTGGGCCAACCATTCGATGCGGGCGGCGATCGCTGGCATGCGTAACATCTGCGGCCGCATCTGGTCGGAAGAAAGCATCGCCGGGATAGAGGACCAGGTTGCCGGCCTCGACGAGCTGTTCAGCCTGATCGGCTATCACGAACTGGCTCAGGCGGAAGAACAGTATCTGCCGAAGCGGACAGCAGAGCGACGTCCGAGCGACTCGGACCAAGTTCAAAAATTCGACAATTAGCTCAGGAGAGGCGCACATGCTTGCGCAGCGGATGTCCTTGCTTTCAGGTCCGGGCACTGCCGCCGCCCGCGAGGCAGCCAAGGTCGCTGCCGCGGCCGGCCGTCAGATCATCGATCTGGCGGCCGGCGAGGTGATCATCGAGCCGCCTACGTCAGTTCGCAATGGAGCTATCGCCGCAATCAATGCCGGCATGAACCGCTACACGGATTCAATCGGTCTGGCACCGCTCCGGGAAGCCGTCGCGAAAAAACTGACGATCGAAACAGGCGTTGGCTGGAACACCGACGATATCGTCATCACCGCGGGCGCAAAACAAGGATTGCTCGACGCTGCTCTGGCTGTGCTCGACCCAGGCGACGAGGTCATCATCTTTCGCCCGTGCTGGCCGACATTCCCGTCCCAAGTTCTTCTTGCCGGCGCAAAACCCGTATTCGTCGATGTCCGGCCGCCAACCTATGTTCCCGACATTGGCGCAATCCGCGCCGCCGTCACACGGCGCACGAAAGCTATCATCATCAACTCGCCTAACAATCCCACAGGCGCTGTCTACGATCGAACAACGCTTCAGGCCATTGGCGACATCGCAATCAAGTACCAGCTCTGGATCGTTTCCGACGAATGTTATTCCAGCTTTGTCTTCACGGGTGGGCGCCATGAGTCCATTGTCATGGCCCATCCCGGGGTTCGGTCGCGGACAATCCTGGTAAATGCCTTCTCAAAAGAGCTGGCGATCACCGGATGGCGGCTGGGCTATTTTGCTGCGCCGCAGGAGATCGTTTCCGCGGCCAAGAAACTGCAGAGTCACACGACCTCTAACCCCAACGTGATCGCGCAACACGCCATTCTGCATCACCTACAGTTTGGTGACGGCCGTTTCGAACGGGAGATGCACCGGCAATTGACGGATGCTCGTACCGTGGGGCTGCACATTCTGTCCGGCCTACGCGATATCGATGCACCGCGCGCCGAGGGTTCGTTTTTCTTCTATCTCGACCTGAGCACGTTGGTCGCTTCGCTGCCGCAGGGGGGGCACGTACGCACCACAGACGACATTGGCCGGTTGCTTCTCGAGGAAACCGGGGTGGGCTCCGTCGCCGGTGGCACGTTTGGTGATCCGAATGGTCTGCGACTGTCCTTCGGGGCGCCCCCAGGCCAGCTGGAGCAGGGACTGCAGAGGGTCGTCGAAACGTTGAACAGCCTCAAGACCAGACATGTGGCTGCCTGAGCCTCTCATCAGAAGGACGTGACATTGATATGACCAACCGTACTCGGGCGGTCATCCTCGCCGCAGGCGTGGGATCGAGACTGCGCCCTCACACGGATGCCGTTCCGAAACCTCTGGTGAAGGTAAACGGCACCCCTATGCTGCACAACGCGCTGCATCAGCTCTCCGAGCTCGGGATATGCGAAGCGACCATTGTCGTGGGCTACCGCAAGGAAGCCATCGAGAAGTCGTGCGGCCGGCGCTCAGAGGGTGTGGAAATCGAGTATGTCTACAATCCGATATTTGACCGGACCGGCAGCGCCTATTCTCTCTGGCTGGCGCGGAACACAATGCTTGCCGGCGACACTGTCTTGCTCGAAGGCGATGTGTTCTTTGAGCGCGAGGTGCTGGAACGGACGCTTCGGACTGTCTCCCCGACGAAAAAGAACGTCGCAGCGGTAGCCGCATTCACCGAAGCAATGAGCGGGTCGGCGGTCGAATTGGCCGGAGATCACTCCGTCTCCACGTTCGTGATGAACCAGACGCCGGCCCAGGCGCAGGCAAGGAGTCTCTTCAAGACGATCAACCTGACCCATCTCTCTGCGGCGGCACTGCACGATCGGCTAGTGCCGGCGCTACATCGCGCAGTCGAAAGCGGGCATCGGACCGCCTATGTCGAACAGATTCTGGCCCTTCTGGTGGAAAACCGCGAGCTGCCGCTTTCTGCGGCTGACTGCAGCGACACCCGCTGGTTCGAGATCGACAGCGAGGCCGATCTCCAGTTGGCGGAGGAGATTTTCGCGCTGCCACCGGCACTTGCATTACCCGGTGCATCTTCAGTCTCACTCGCGGCAGGAGCAAGGAGATGATCGGCTACCTGCGTGATTACGCGAATGCCATCTGCCATCACTGTGCTCGCATACTTGTTCGCGGTCGTGGGGCTGTACCTCGCTCAAAGGAAGGATTGAGCTCGGTGTCGCAGCCATGCTCTGGACCTGGTTTCTGGACCATCGGGACGGGCACGTTGCGTGCGAGACGAGCACCTTCATCGGGATTGGAGGGAATTCTAAGAGCTTCGACGAGTTCGCCGGCGTGGTGTTCCCGCGGCCGTGATAATTCTCATCGGCTGGGGGAGCGCCCGGTCCTTGATAGCGAGTTTGATTCTTGTGCTGGGGGTACATCAGAGAGCGTGAGGATTTGAGTGGGCCCGCTTGTCAGCGACGCCCTGATTGTCGTTCGCCGTTGCCGCGGTACCATTTTCTCAATGTCGGCGGCCAGGTAGCGGTCGAGGGTCTGGGTTCTGTTCGCAAAGAGCTGTCCAGCAGGATTGAGGCAGCACAGAACCGGTCGATGCAACTCTCATGGCAAGTCGGAGAGGGCCGACTCGACCTATTGATCAAGTCAGCAAGCGAGGAAACGTCATGAACGATCCTGGGAAAGAAAAAGATGCATATACCGCCTATGGCGAAATATGGAGTGATATATACGATGAATATGGGGAAGCGCTCAACAAGTCGATCGAGATCGAGCGGGCAGTCCGATTTCTCGCGCCCTTCGCAAAGAACGGAACCGCACTCGAATTGGGCGTCGGAAACGGCCACTTCGCCTTACCCCTTTCGAAAACAGGAGCTTCGGTTCACGGTCTGGATAACTCGGAGAAGATGCTTGCCTCGCTTTGCGCAAAGAAAGGTGCACAGTCTGTCACAGCACACGTAGGCGACATGGCAGAGTTCGACCTCGGCACCCAATACGATCTCGTGTACTGCGTTGGTAACACCTTCTCGCTTATGACTACAGTCGAGCAACAGATCAGTTGTTTGACATCATCTGCAAAGGCTCTAAAATCGAATGGCTGCCTTGTAGTCGATTTGAACTATCCATATACTGGTGACTTCTCCGGTGAAGGTATGTATCGTGACCAAAGAACAACAGTTATACATGTAGATGAGCAGCGCGCGATGATTCGTTTTGCCAGACACGACCGCAATCAGCAGCATTTAATTTCTCTGGACTTCTGGATTACACCGGCAGGGGGCCGGACGATGCCGCTTAAGATGCGATATGTCTATCCAACTGAACTCGACTTGCTCGCAAGGATAAGCGGACTTGTGCTTCTTGAGCGCCACGGAGACTGGCAGCGGCGCCCATTTGACAATAAATCTTCGCGATACATGTCGGTGTTCCGCAAGGCAACATGCGAGCGCCGTTGAGAGGGAAGCGCTATGTCAGTCGCTTCTAGCAATGTAGCCATAATAACATGGTTGAGGTATGACCACAGAGCGCTGCGAAGATCATTCAGTTCGCGGCGAACCTCGCCCGACTTCCATGCAGGCCAGATCCGCTCGCTGACACAGCACATAAAGGCTGTCACCTTGGACAAGAACGCCCGGGAAGGCACGACCAGGATGCCGCATGTCAGCGGCATTGGTCTTGTCCCATAGTATAGACGTTCTCGCTCTGCATCAGTGGCTCGCGGATCGGCTTGCCGCACCGTCAGAGCACGAGCTCGCTCACCCGCAACCCCGAATCCGCGAGGCTCTCGCCGGATTTACTTGGCTTCTCCATTGTCGAATGCCTGACAAAATTGCGTCGAAGCAACAGACAGAACGGACGGGCGCACGTCCAAGATGCTGACAACAAAAACGCTTTTTAAGTTGGCATTGCTCTTGCTGAATAAACTGCGACGTTCACTCAGGAATCCTTGTCCGCCTGATCGGTAAAAGGTGGTCTGCAGCAAGCGGTCGAAGCCTGCGAGGATCGAGTGAAAAGAGTTAGGCGTGCATTTTATGCTTGAGCCGCAGAGATGACAGCAGTCCTACCACGGGCCGCCGTTGGGGAGTAGGATGATGATCCGTTATCTGTTTGATCCTGCGAACGCCATTACGGCTCTCGGACTTATCTTCGCCACGTCGGCAATCTATTTTGCGCTGGTCGGACGCTTCGAAGTTGGCATCTGTTTTGGGTTATGGGCTCTTTTAGCGGATGACCCCGACGGCATGGTGGCCAAGAGTTCCATCAAGCGATCAGCATTGACGGCACAGGTTGGAAGTGCCTTCGATGGGTTAGCGGATCTGGTATACGCGGCTGTCTTTCCGGCGGTTCTAATTTTATCTTTTAATGCGTTCTCTGTTCCCGCATTGTTAGCTGCGGTCTGCCTTGTCGTGTCTGGAGCTCTCCGCCTCAGCTACTTTTCAACGTTCGGGCTCGATGCTGACGGCTTCGGTAGAGGCCTGCCGCTGAATAATGACCTCTTCGTATTGGCACTTCTATTCGCCGCCAATCGGGTCGTGCCGGTCCAGAACCTTGGCACGCTTTTGATTGGAGCAGCGTTTCTTCTGTCAGTTCTGCATCTCTCGCATTTCAGATTTCCGGGCACGGGCAATGCGCTACGGCTGACCAACCTCGTACTTGCGGCAATCGGATCAATCGCTTTGTTAACGCCTGAATTCGCATCCTGATGCATCGGAGGAGAAGAAGCCATGGACGGATCTTTCGAAAGTGAGACGCGCACGGTCTTCGATCGCTATCAGCGACAGCAAGAGAATAACGAGCATATATTCACCCGATTGGTTTCGTTAATTGATGAAGAATACTTCGGCTTTAACTCCGGAGGCTTCGCTGGACTTAATTTCCTAGACGCCGGTTGTGGATCAAACGCGAATGCATCCTATGCCTTCCTGGAGAAAGGTGCCGCCAAAGTCACTTCGCTTGAACTTGGGGAGGAGTGGATGGATTGTGCCGCTCGACGCCTTTCGAAATTCGGCGCGAGATCGGTACTAGTCGATGGGAGTGTTCTGAATTTGCCGTTCGCCGATGGAACCTTTGACTTCGTACACTGCGCGGGGGTCCTGCCTCATACAGCGAATCCGCGCAAAGGGTTTGACGAACTGGCAAGGGTGACGCGGCCGGGCGGACATTTCTTTCTGACCATTATGGGGACCGGAAACGGGGTTCTCTATCGCTGCATCAACCATCTTCGTGAACTGTATGCTTCCGACGCTCAATTCCGGCAGACAATCAACGATCTTGATGGCCGCACGGCCAAAGAAGCGATTGACTGGTTGTTGGCCGTTAAGGGTCAAAACGAATCTCCCGTTCTTGAAGGAGAGGATGGTTTCTTTCGAAGCCTGTTCGATGATGACCTGTTCGTCACGGTGCGTGATCGCTTCCAGGCCCCCACGTATCACGAGTTCGCCTTTACCGAACAACAAATGCGTGACTGGTATCGCGAGAACGGTTTTGGCGCGGTGCGACGGGTCTCAAGATACACGAAAGGCTTCAAAAACGTTCGCCGGTTTCTGGCTCCGATGTATCTGCACTACCACCACCCGCTCGCCAGGTTTTGGTTTGGTGACGGCTGCATACAGATGATCGCAGTCAAAGGCTAAGGAAAGCCTGTCGGACTTCGTGCGATAACCGTGCTGGCGCCCAGAACAGAGGCTCGACCTAGGTTTCAAATCCGAGATTGCAACCAGCGTTGCAGTGAATTGTTGCGCGTCTGCTTGGCCGACGACTCCAACCAAACCGACTGCCCTCGAGGCATCTCGATCGGCCATGTAGCCATGCGAAGGAGAGGCCACATTGTGCGGCATTTTTGGTTTCATTGCCCATGCGCGTGATATCTCCCTTTCTAGAGACGTGCTGGAGCGCTGCGCAGAAGAGATTGCCCATCGCGGACCAGATGCCGGCGGCTGCTACATTGGCCGGAATTTTGGATTTGCCCATCGCCGGCTTTCGATTATCGATCTCGACCCTCGTTCCAATCAGCCGTTCGTTGAAGCGGATACCGGGATCGTCATCACCTACAATGGCGAAATCTACAACTTCAGGGAACTTCGCGTCGCGTTAGAGAAGGAGGGAGCGATATTTCGCACCACGTCGGATACCGAGGTGATCTGCAAGGCTTTCGCTACCTGGGGCATCGACTGCCTACACCTGTTTCGAGGAATGTTCGCCTTTGCGCTCTATGATCCGAGCTCTCAGGCCACATTCTTGGTTCGCGATCGTCTGGGAATAAAGCCTCTCTACTATGCTGATACGCCGACCGGCCTTGCTTTCTCTTCGCAGCCCTCAGCAATTCTTCGTTGGCCCGGTGTCAATGGGTCCATTGATCCGATCGGAGTGTCGAACTTCCTTTCGTTCCGTGCCGTCTTTGGCGAGCGTTCGCTGTTTACCAACATCAAGAAGATGCCTCCCGGCACCTGGATGCGCTTGCAAGGAGGCGAGCGGCGGCATGAGCGGTGGTGGTCGCGGACGCCCGACAAGATGGAAGACGCCCCCATTCAGCAGATGATCGGCGCCGCTGTTGAGGAACATCTGGTTGCAGACACGCCGGTGGCGATGCTCCTGTCCGGGGGGTTAGATTCCAGCATAGTTGCTTACGAGATCACAAATTGCTCATCGATAAAACCCACCTGTTTCACCGGGGTTGTCGGAGGTGACGGCTATGACGAAAGTCCGTTTGCCGCTGAGGTCGCGGCAATGATCGGTGCGCCTCACCGCCTGGTTCCTCTGCCGTCGGCGACTGACATCGAGACCGTGACGAGACTTATTGCGCTGCGTTGTCATCCGCTTGGCATGCACAATGAAACGGCTATGTACCTCCTCGCGCAACGAGTTGGAGCGGACTACAAAGTGGTGCTAACTGGTGAAGGCGCCGACGAACTCTTTGCCGGTTACAGTCGGATATATCGGCTGCCCTTCGATTTGATGCGAGACAGCTGGCTTGCGTGGATTCCGGCTCGTTTTGGCCGTCCAATACGGCGACATGTCGGCCTGCCAAACGAGCGGTGCTCGGAATTCGAGCTGTTCATAAATCAATACGCGTATTTCCCGATTGGCGAAAAACTATCGTTGGCCACGGAAGCGTGGAGGCGTGCGATCAACGACGACCACACTCTGATCGAGTGGATGGAAGAGGCATACCTTTCGGCAGGTGACAGTCCAGCCGCACGCATAGCCGGCTTCTTCGTCGAGCATCATCTGACCGCCCTACTGGAGATGGTCGACAACACGACGATGGCAGCGGGCGTCGAGGCTCGCGTTCCCTTCACCGATCATCGGATCGTGGAGCGGGCGCTATCGATGAGGCCGGCAGAGCGTCTGCGCTGGCGCAGCAGGTGGGCCGCGATAAAGGCTTGCGCAACGCCGATCAACTCGTTCAGCGAGCTTTTGGACGTCTCGAAAGTGCCGTTGCGGAACTCCTACACCCAAGTGCTGCCGTCGTCCGTCATGACACGGAAAAAGCTCGGCTTTCCGTTGCCGTTGGGTCAATGGGCAGCCGGCAAGGGATCGCGTCCGTTCCGGGACATGTTATTCAAGAGCACCCCTGCCATCGCCGACTTCATCGATGTCGGGGCGCTCAAAGGCTGGTACGACGCGCAGGCTGCTCACGCATCCGATGCGTTTGGGAGGCAATTTTGGCTCATCAGCAATCTCGAAATCTTCCTGCGGCAACATTAGCGTTTTTGCGCCGTGCCGTCGGACACGGCTTGCAACGCGGACATAGCGGTTTCGCAACGGTGGTGTTGCCATCATGGCACTCTTCGTCAGGGCTGCATCGCAGGAGATTTCCATTCAGATAGCATTTTCCAATCAGTCAATGCCGTCAGCGCCGTGCTGATCTACCACGCCCTAAGAGGAGAAATTGCCCTTGGACCCAACGGTTCTTGTTCCCTCTCCGGCGTGCTATGTTTGAACCTCCCTCCCCCTGCTCTTCGGCTGCGTATTCTCTCGGGACAACCTGCTTCAATCGTCTTCCACTTTCTCTTCGGGACCGTGCTTTTTTCTCTGTCGACAGCATGATTTGGGTAGAAAGCGATCGGACGGGTGACATCGTCTACTGTGCGGCTCCGGCGTATTGGGAGGTTCGGGCGGGGCCAAATCGGCGGTGGTCGCTGCGTGGCGGCGCATTCCGATGTTGATCATTGCGGCCCCGGATTACCTTTATCTG
Source organism: Mesorhizobium sp. WSM4846 (assembly GCF_055811415.1). NCBI lineage: Bacteria > Pseudomonadati > Pseudomonadota > Alphaproteobacteria > Hyphomicrobiales > Phyllobacteriaceae > Mesorhizobium > Mesorhizobium sp. WSM4846. Next base: position 121,558 of record NZ_JBVVPZ010000011.1, on the reverse strand, counting down.
GTATGGAAGGTCACTCGGGGTCTCGTCTTCCTCGGCAACGTCCCTTCGACGAGAAGCGCGATCGCCATTTTGTTCCTCAGAGTCTCGTTCGGCCTGACCTTCTCCGTTCGGTCGGCCAATCATCGCGTTCGGACCACGGCGCCGACCGGGGCCTGCCGATTCAAATTGGATAGACCTGAAGAGGAGGATGGGCAATGAAAGCAGCGGTCTTCGAAATGATTGATCCCTTCCTCAGGGCTCCGAGCCTAATCCGGGGTGACACCGTCGTGCTGGAGCCGCTGAATGAGGGACACGAGGAAGAGCTCCGGAGCGCCGCGGCCGATGAGAGAATCTGGCAATTTCTCGGCGCAAATGGCGCAACCGCTTCAGGGTTCCGGGATTGGTTGTCAGGATGATCGCAGAAACGGTGAGCAGGCAACGGCAGGTCTATGTGCTTGGGACTGTTGGCGCCGGCAAAATTGCCGGAGCATTCGGTTTCAAGGATATAGATGTCTTCGAAGAGCGAGTGACGGTTGGCAGCAACTGGCTGTCGCCGCACGCTTGGGGTACCCACGTGAACGCGGAAGCGACTTTTTTAGCTGCTGAAGCAGCTCTACGAAGACCTGAGGGTCAATCGCTGCGAATATTTTGTTCATACCGGAAATGTAAAGATGCTTTAGCTTTCTGGATCGGATCGGCTTTGTGCAAGAAGGAGTTCTCAGAAGTCGGTTCCGATTGCGTGGCGGCGAGGTTTGTGACTTGGTTGTCGCCAGCTGCTTGGGGGATGATTGGCCCATCGTTAAGAAGAGGCTCCAGTCTCGAATGGACCGTAAGGGCTTTCATCTAGCCGTTCCGAATTCGGCGAGCCCTGCAAACGACAGGATTCGCCGTCGACAACAGATATGATGAGATGGGCCTTCAAACGTCAGAAATCAGAAGCCAGATGTCATTCAGCTATCCTCGACACAAAAAATTCTTCGGATGATAGAGACGCAAGGAGAGGTCCGCGAGACCTCATGCGTTCTTTGGAATCTCCGTGGCAACGGCAAGGCGAGATCCCAGGTCTCTTCGAGCGCAGCGGCCGCGCAGTTCGCGTTAACAGCGGCGCAAGTTGCGACGGAGGAGCTTCAACATGGTACGGACCGCGATCGACCGACAGTGTAGACAGTGTAGATAGATACGCGAATGTCTCATACAGCTTTCGGCCATATGCAATTAAATCAATCGGGACAACTGCCGCACGGCGATCAGCGTGCGTTGCCGCATGCATCGCTCACTTCCCCCAGCCAACGTGTGCAACAAACGTGGCGAGAAGGCGTTCGCCAGACACCTCAACCGAACCCGAATTGTCAATATGCACAACGTCAGCACCTTCGACCGGATGCTGGTCGCCTCGAATCAAACGCTGCCTCACACTTTCCGGGTTTTCGCGTCCCGTTCGGCCAGGCGCCTCGCCAATACCTCCATTGGCGCGGTGACATTGATCACAAACAGTTGCGGGTAGCGCCGCCGCGCATCCGGAAGGGCGGCGCGCGAGCCATTGGCCACCACGACATCGCCGCGTTCCGTCCAGCCATCGATCTCGGACGGAATGCCATAGGAGAGGCCATGCGCCTGCCAGTGAAGGGCGAAAGGACCTTCGAGAACACGACGGTCGAAATCGTCCCGGTCGACGGGCCGGTGGTCCTCGCCGGGCCCTGCCGGCCGGCTGATGATCCGGCGCACGAAATGAAAGCGTGGATCGGCCTGAAGGCGGTCGCGCGCATAGTCGATCAGCGTGTCCTTTCCGGCACCGCTGGGACCGACGACAAGGGCAAGACGGCCATGCGACGCCATGGCCTTCAGACCGCCGTCTGGAGAGCCGCGCCGGTCTTCAGCGCAAACTGAGAGCGGACGACGAGATCGGCATTTCGGAGTTCCTGCACAAAGAGCGACGGGGCGTCGATATGATAGTCTTCGGACAGATACGGCTCGAAGATCATTTCCAGACGGGCAGGCATTCCGGCGCGCTGTTCCGGGAGGCGGTTGGTCAAGGTCATATGGAAGCGGAACCGGCCTGAGACGTAAGGGTAGCCCCAGGTGACTAAATTGGTCGTCTCGACTTCATCGAGCTCCCGACTGATGCGCCGCTTGAGGTCGTCTCCGTCCATCAGCGCCCGGAATCGACCGAATTCTTCGACGATCTGCGCAGCAAAACCGCGCAAGGCGGGATGGGGTGAACGGGCATGAGGGCGAAGAAACCACCGAGAAGATCGATCTTCAATGGCCCGATCGGGCAAGAGGGGCCGCGATGCAGCAAACTTGCTCAGCACCTGCTCCAGATCCTCGACCGAAGTGCCTTCTGTCAACCGGAACGGCGCTTTTAGCGTCGCGTGAAAGCCGTATGGGGCGCGGTTCCGACGTGAATTCGAGGGCCCTCGGACCGCCCTGTTACCAGCATCAGGTGCGAACGCATCGCGGCCAAGCCATGCACACGCCGCTAGGATGTGCGGATGTTCGCGAGCCGGAGTTTAGTAAATGGCGTAGCGGAGACTGGATGGTTCCGGCATCAGGCGCATGCCTTCGTCAGGGTCGCGGCCGGCACCGCTATGGCGATTGATTGTCGATCTCGAACAACCGGTCGGCAACGGCTTCCCAAACCTCCTCGTCGTGGAAGATGCCAACGATCGCGGCGCCGCGAGATTTCGCCTCGTTGATCAGGTCAACGACGGTCACACGGTTGGCGGCGTCAAGCGAGGCGGTCGGTTCGTCAAGCAGTAAGACGGGGTAATCCACGAGGAAGCCGCGGGCGATGTTGACGCGCTGCTGCTCGCCACCGGAGAAGGTGGCCGGAGCCAGCGACCAAAGACGCTCGGGAATGCGAAGCCGGGTCAGCAGGTTCTTGGCAAGGGCCTTGGCTCCATCGGCCGGCATGCCGTTGGCGATCGCCGGCTCGGCGACGACATCGAGAGCCCCGACGCGTGGAATGACGCGCAGGAATTGGCTGACATACCCGATGGTCGAGCGGCGGATCTCCACGACTTCCCAGGGTTCAGCGGCGAGAAGATCGACGGTTTCGCCCATATGCTCGACTAGGATCTGGCCTTCGTCCGGCTTGTAGTTGGCATAGAGCGAACGCAGCAGGGTTGACTTGCCGGCGCCAGACGGCCCGCGCAGGCAGACGCATTCGCCGGACTCCACCGTCAGCTCGATGTTGTCGAAAACGGGTAGGACGATGCCGCCCTGGGTATGGAGCGTAAAGCTTTTGGAAAGGCTAATGGCGCGGAGCGCAGCGTTCGTTACGGATTTCATTGGAACGGTTCTCCCGGTCTGATCGAAGGAGACGTCTTGTGATCTGCGTTTTGTCAAAAGACCTGCCCGCCTTCTTTCCAGACTTTGCGTACAAGTGGAATGTCGTTGATCTCAATGACGTGGCAGAGATCGGCTCGGCTGCCGATCTTGATCGCGCCCCTGTCGGCTAGGCCGGTAGCCGAGGCAGGAGCTGAACTGACGGTAGAGATCGCCCGCGGCAAGCTCATCCCGACCGGCTCCCTGGTCAGCTGAAAAGCACCATGCAGCAGGCTTGCCGGAACGTAATCCGAGGCGAGGATATCGAGATGTCCGGTTGTCGCCAAATCCCGGGCGCTTATGTTTCCTGAATGCGAGTTGCCGCGAACGACGTTGGGCGCGCCCATCAGCACACGAACGCCGAGCGAATGCGCCGTTTCCGCTGCAGCCCGCGTCGTCGGAAATTCGGAGATCAGCACGCCGGCAGATTTTGCCTCTCGAACATGCTCGGCTGTTTCATCATCGTGGCTGGCGATCGGCAGTTGCCGAGCACGGGCAAGCGCAACGATACGGGCCTGATTTTGAGGTCCGATCGTTCGGGAGGCGTCCATCCATGCTTCAATATGGCGATCGGCATCCTCTTCCGACCAGCCATACTGTGTGATCTGCATCTGACGGAAACGGTCGAGTTGCGGCGACTGACGATGGCCGGGGGCGTGATCCATAACCGAGACAAGCTTCACGAGCGGATCGTCCACCAACGGCGCGAATCTGGACAGGACTTCCTCGTCCGTGACCTCACAGCGCAGATGCAGAAGATGGTCCGCTCGAAGCACGCCACAGTCCTGGGCTTCATGGATGCCATCGACGAGGATGGGCAGAATGCGAGCCCGATCGTCTTGCTTTCTGTGATCGCGGGTCGTTGACCCGATGCAAAGGGAATCGAAAACTGTTGTGATGCCGGCTGCGGTGACCAATGCATCATGCGCTACGACAGCGGAAAGCGGGTTCCAAAGCACTCCGGCCCGGGGTAGAGCATGCTTCTCGAGATTGTCTGTATGAAGGTCGATGAGACCCGGTATAAGATAGCCTCCTCCGAGATCGATCGCGCCGGGCGCCTTGCTCCTTCCGGGAGCGATGTCATTGATGCAGCCGTCAACGACATGGACGGTTCCTTCATAAACCTCGTCCGGCAAGACGAGTCTTGCGCCGGTCAAACTCAGTTCGTTGTTGACGGAGCGTTTGACCGCCACGCGCGATGAAACGTCATTTCCGAGCATTTAGAGCACCGATGATACGAGAAGTTGCGTGTAGGCGTGATGCGGATCATCCAGGACCTGATCCGCCAGACCGGTCTCCACAAGGTTGCCCCGCCACATCACTATGATGCGGTCCGCCAACAGCCGGGCGACGGAAAGATCATGGGTCACGATCACCGCCGAGATACCGAAATCCAGGACCAACTGTCGCAACAGATCCAGCAGCCGAGCTTGGACCGAGACATCGAGCCCGCCGGTCGGCTCATCCATGAAGACGAGGCGCGGCTTGGTGACGAGAATTCTGGCGATCTGCAGGCGTTGCTGCATGCCGCCGGAAAAGGTTCTCGGGTGATGATCCGTGCGCCGCAGATCAATCTCGACCCGGGCGAGCCACTTCTGAGCCTCTTGCCGTATGTGGCCATAGTGTCGGGCACCGGTGGCCATCAGCCGCTCGCCTATGTTGCCTCCTGCGCTGACTTCCATTCTGAGGCCATCGCGCGGGTTCTGGTGCACAAGTCCCCAATCGGTACGCATCAGCTTGCGGCGCTCCGGCTCTGACAATGTCAGAATATCCGTTGGCCCCTTGTCATGGAGGTCGTAAACTACGGACCCGGTATCCGGCATCAACCGACCCGAAAGGCAGTTGAGCAAGGTCGACTTGCCGGATCCGGATTCGCCAACAATGGCGATGATCTCCCCTGGGAAGAGGTTGAAGGAAATGTTCTGGCAGCCGATCGTCTTTCCATAGCCTTTCGTAAGATTTTGCACGGAGAGCAGTGATTGTCGGCGCTTGGGTTGGACCTGAATTGCCGTTCTCATCGTAATTGCGATCCCTTTTTGATTTTAGAAGTCGGGAACGATTCAAATGGAGCCCTGCCTTGACCCTCCGGTCCAACGTGACCATGGTCTCGACGGGTTGCGCAGTAGTCGGTGTCGGAGCAAACGAACATTCGATGCCCGCTGTTATTCACGACAATCTCGTCGAGGTAACTGTCGGTCGCTCCACAAAGCGCGCAGCATTGCCTCCATTTTTGCACTCGGAACGGATGGTCTTCGAAGTCAAGATTGTGCACTTGCGTGTAAGGCGGGACCGCATAGATTCGCTTCTCGCGACCAGCACCGTAAAGCTGGATCGCCGGACTGTTCGCTATCTTCGGGTTGTCGAATTTGGGAACAGGCGACGGTGACATCAGATATCGCCCGTTGGTCATGACCGGGTAGCTGTGAGCCGTGGCAATATGGCCGAAGCGCGCAATGTCTTCGTAGAGCTTGACGCTCATCAAGCCGTATTCTGCATAGGCATGCATTTTCCGCGTCTCAGATTCCCGCGGTTCCAGACTGCGCAACGGTTCTGGCGAGGGAACCTGGTAGACGATGACTTGACCCTCTCTGAGAGGCGTTTCGGGCACGCGATGGCGTGTCTGAATGATTGTGGCGGCAGCGGTTTGTTCGCTCGTCTCGATTCCAGCCACGCTCTTGAAAAATCGGCGGATCGAGACCGCGTTCGTGGCGTCATCCGCACCTTGGTCAATCACCTTGAGCGTGTCGTTGGGGCCGATGACACTGGCTGTCACTTGTATGCCACCAGTACCCCATCCGTAGGCTAGCGGCATCTCGCGACTGCCAAATGGAACCTGCAGGCCGGGAACGGCCATCGCCTTCAAGATGCACCGACGGATCATCCGTTTGGACTGCTCGTCGAGATAGGCAAAGTTGTACGTCTGGCGGCTACGCTTGGCCGCATCTTCACGAATGCCAGTCATTCCGCCGCCTCCTTGGTTGAACGGCTGCCGACTTGCGCCTCGCGCAGCTGTCGAATGAACTGCAGGTCACCCTGAAAATCGACGTAGTGAGGCAAGGTCAAATGTGAGACGAACCCGGCTGCCTCGAGATTGTCGGTATGAGAAAGCACAAATTCCTCGTCCTGTGCGGGGTATTTCACATCCTCGCCATATTCGCGCGACCGCAACGACCGATCGATGATCGCCATTCCCATCGCCTTGCGCTCACTCTTTCCAAAGGAGAGACCATATCCCCGCGTGAAGCGTGCTGGTTCGTCGTCCGAGCCCGCAAACAAGTCCAACATCTGGCATTCCGTGACGGTGATGTCTCCTATCGAAACGGGAAAGCCCAGTTCCTCGGGAATGAGCTCGATCGCGACGTCTCCGACCCGGGTTTCGCCGACATAGGGATGGGCTGCGCCATAGCCGCGCAGGGCGGAATAGGCCAATCCCACGACAAATCCTTCATCGCCACGTGCTAGGTTCTGCAAACGCTGATCGCGACCGGCCGGTAGCGCCAGAGGCTCTCGCGTTAGATCGAACACCGAGGCTTCATCTGGCGCAGGCACTTCGGCTTCGATCAGGCCTTCATCCGAGATGCTGTCGAAAGCACGCGGACAATTGGCGTCAAGCGGGGTCTCACCAAGTTCCGCTTTCAGCTCCTCGACTTCAGCGTTGTCGACGAGGTCGAAATCAAGCAGCCGATGCGTGTATTCGTAGGTCGAACCGAGGACCTGGCCTCCCGGAACGTCCTTGAAGGTGGCAGAGATCCGTCGCTGGATTGCCATCCGATCCGTATTGATCGCTTTCGACACCGCAAAGCGCGGCAGGGTCGTCCGGAAAGCCCGGAGTAGGAAGATCGCCTCGACTGCGTCGCCCTGAGCCTGCTTCAATGCGAGCGCTGCAAGCTCTCTGTCGTAGACCGAGCCCTCGCACATCACCCGATCGACAGCGAGACCGAGTTGCTCGGCAATCTGAGTAACCGCAAGTTCGGGGACTTCAGGATCGCCGCGCCTATCCTCTGCGATCAAGCGGTGCGAGTTGAGAATAGCCTGCTCGCCCCCTTTAACAGCCACATATGCCATTTAGATCTCCACCGATATGCTGCGAGGAAGAGCAATGATTGCGTTTCCGGAGGTAAAGAGGACATCCACCCCGATTGGATAAAGCTCCTGATTGAGCTGCCACTCTCCCCAGAACCACGACGGAAGCCCCTCAATGGCGACCGAGGCCTCGTGCTGGATCCCAGGCCCACGCCACCGAACCGGTGAACCGGCAGTAAAGGAGGGGACCTGGACAATAATGGTTGTCGAAGTCTGCGGCTCCAACTCGGTTCCGAGATGAAACTCTGCCAGGCGTGGCATCGTCACCGGATCCGTCACGATGCCAAATACCGCTTCTTCCGCGCCAACCACGAACGGTGTAGCGCAGTGAAACCGAAGGTAATTGCGGACCTCGTCGCCGCTGGATCGGTAATCGAGCCAGATCGGTGTTTCGAAGTCTGCCAATGTGAGGCAAGCGGAGACGGTCGCCGGTGCGAGCGGTCCAACTGCCGTAGTTTCAGAGCCGAGCGTTTGCGGACGGCCCACATATGCATAGGCATCCAGGATACGGCGGAACGTGTCTTGGCTATCGAAGACGGGATGCGTGAATCCGGGCTCGATCCCGGAAGTGTCCATAATGCTGCTCATTCCGGACTCGTGCCTCGCGCCATTGCAAAAAAATCGACCTTTGTGGAAGCCGCCTTGCGGCTCTTCAGCTCACGGCGGCTCGCTTGTATTGCTTCGAATCGAGCGACCAATTCATGACTCTCGGCCGCGACTTCATCCGCCCTTTGAAGAAGCGCATCGAAGACTGCCGCCAGTTCCGCCTGGCGTTGGTCGCGTCCGAGCACGAAGGCGAACCCCGTCGTGCCGTCGGCTAGCCTCAGCGCACATCGGGTCATCGTGGCCTCACCGAGGTTAAAGGGGCTGCCGGTACCGCCTGCCCGTCCACGCAACAGGACGAGGCCGGTCTCGGGCCGACGCAGCCATTCATATTGTGGTGCGGTGGGCAGATCGCTCCATGCGCGCTCAAGGTCTTCGCACATGGTTCGCGCCAGAACCGCCATCCATCGCTGCCTTTTTTCCATTTGATTGCGCACTTGCATTCGCCGCTCGATTGAGGCGTGGATAACGGACCAGACCTAAGTTGATACATAGATATCTAGGTATCTAGTTAGAAGCACTTTGCAACACTTTAATGACAAGACGCTGTTCTGGTAAAAAAGTGTTGATCCGAGGAGGGAAGATACCGTCGTTTGGAAGGTTGAAGCCACGCACAAGCTCCCTTTCCATTCGCCGGCAATCTGGGTTTAGCCGTCGCCTTCTATCAGATATTCATATCTGTCGGCTCGGATAACGCTGAAGGCGTATTTGATCGGCAATCCGTCTGGTGTCACATCGACATTGGTTTCAAACAGCACTGGACTGGACGAAGATATTCGCAACAAAAGGGCTTCCTGTTGGGTAGGCCTTCTGGCCGTTATCCGCGTCCATTTTCGCTTGTATTGCGGGATGCCACAACGCTTCAGGGCCGCTGTCGGAGAGTTCAGCCCCTCGAACGCGGTGGCGAGACCAGGAACGCGCTCGACGGGATAATATGCGGTTCCGGTCGCCAAGGGCCAATCGTTGATGAACGAACTCGACCTTACGGCAATAACGAGCGCTGAGGGCGCGATCTTCAAATGCGATGCAAATTCCGGTTCGACAGAGATCTCGTTGATCGACAATATCTCCCGCTTCACCGACTTGTTCTGGCCAAGAAGCTTGAACGTGAATCTCGGATCACTGTCCAAGGTATGCGAAATGAAGTCGTCGGCAACGAACGTACCGACACCGTGTTGCACCCGCAGAGCCCCTTCAGACTCCAGGGCCTTGATTGCATTGCGCACGGTATGTCGATTGACGCCAAATCGTTCCGCCAGGACAAAATCGCCGGGCAGACGACCATTCTCGAAGGCTCCCGCGTGGATGTCATTGAGTATACCGGAGCGAACCACTTCCCAACGTTTCATTAAGCACCACTTCAACTGTCGATACGGCCATTGCATTCCCCAAATGGGCACAAAACCTGTTTACTCGAAAAGCGGCAGATCGGGAAATGTCTCAGTGGGTAGCCCAAGGATGGATGCAAGCGTCGGCGCGAGGCGTGTTGCTTCAGCCTCTTCCGCCACGGCACTTGGCAGGCCGGCCCCGGAGATGATGCAGATACGGTCGTCCGCACTCATACCTGGTCGAAATCCATGGGTGGATTTGTATTTCGGGCGACCGAACGGTTGGTCTGTAGGATGCCCCGCTGGCACTTCTTCGAAATCATGCAGCGGCGGAGCCACGAAGGTCGCGACGCGCTCGCGCAGCCCTACCGGCAAATGTGCATCGCTCCAAGGTTCCGCCCCGACGGTGGCCAGCCTTTGCGTAACCTCCGCACGATCGGCGGCGTTCTCGACCAGGACATGCAACGTGGCGCCTTCGGAGCTCCATGTCTTTCCGGGAATAACCAGATCGGGCAGGATCGAGGTGTCGATATTGCCGTGGCCGTGATCGCTGGCAATTGCAATCACATATTCGTCAAGCCGCTCGGACCGCCGCAAGGTTTCCAGGCAAAAACCGACGAGAGAGTCGGCAAAAGCGACTGAGAAATGGGCCTCTTCGCTCTCGTAACCGAACTCGTGCTGGAAAATGTCTGTGACATTAATCTCGGTGATGACCAGATCCGGCGGCTCTTGTGAGCCGATCAGCCTTGCGGTGGCGGAGATGGTCAATTGGTCGTCGATGAGCGTCGTTGTGACCCGAGAGATGCTATCCGGTTTTGCGGATTGCTGAACGAAGGAGGGCAGGGGAACCCTCGCCAGGCGACCGCGTGGATCCTTCACTGTCAGAAGATAGGGGGCACTGCCGTCGCTCGGAACCTTGGTGAAGCCGGGCCCGCGCATCCAACTAGGCGGAACGTAGACGGAGGTATCTTCCGGATCAACGAGAGCATGCCCGATGCAGGCCACGTCCAAACCCGCGCGTGAAGCAAGGGTTGCAATTGTCGGCACAAGAAGATGCTCCACCTCGGCCGCGATGAATGCTCCGTCGCTCAGAACGCGATTGCCAAAAACCCCGTGCCTGTCTGCTTCGACGCCTGTGAGGATCGAAGCCCGACCGGGCATGGAGGTCCCCGGCACAGCCGAACGCATTCGGCGAACGCGGTATCCGCTGTCGGCGAGCAAAGACAAAGTTGGGAGACGCACCCGATGGTTCTCAAGATAGTCCGAACTCACGCCGTCGATCATGATCAACAGGAGTTTACGACGCTTCATTTCACTGTCATCCTTTCAATTCGAAAGGTTTTTGTTTGATGCAGGCCGTCCAGTGACCGGGCACAACCTGCCGTAATTGCGGTGAAACCGTCGCACACTCCGGGCTTGCCATCGGGCACCTGGTTCTAAAGACGCAGCCGGATGGCGGTGAAAAGGCACTCGGCACTTCACCTTTCAGGACCACCCGGTTTCGTCGTCGAAGGCTTGGATGTTCGGCCGGCAGTGCGGCCAGCAAGGCTTCGGTATACGGATGCGCAGGCGCATCCCAGAACATTGCCGAAGGGGCGATCTCTATGATCCGACCGAGATACATGACGATCACCCGGTCAGCGATGTGGCTGACCGTGCGCAGATCATGCGAGATGAAAAGCATCGTCAGGGACAACTTGTCCTTCAGATCCAGGAGCAGATTAACGATCTGCGCCTGAACCGAAACATCGAGAGCCGAAATAGGCTCATCGGCGACGATGAAGTCCGGCTCGGTCGACAATGCCCTGGCGATGGCAATGCGCTGGCGCTGGCCGCCGCTGAAGCTGTGCGGATAACGGGGGCCATGCGTCCGGGATATTCCGACCTGGGACAGGAGTTCGGCCACGCGCTCGATCCGTGCTCGCGGCGTCAGATGAGCATGATGGATCGACAGCGGTTCACCGACGATTTCCCCGACGCTCATGCGTGGGTTGAGGCTGCTATAGGGATCCTGGAACACCATCTGCATATGTCGCCGAAAAGAACGCATCTCCTTTGGCGTCAGGGTCGTCAGATCGACTCCTTTGAAGCGAACCCGACCAGAACTCGGCTGGGTCAGCCGCAGCAAGCTGCGTCCCAATGTTGTCTTGCCTGAACCGGATTCGCCGACAAGAGCGACGATCTCACCAGGAAATATCGAAAACGATGCCCCGTCGACGGCTTTGATGAACCTCTTGGAACGGAATCGCGACATGGTGCGGAGTGGCAGATGGACGCGAAGATCCTCGACCTCGAGCAAAGACGGAGCGCTGAACGCCGGGATCGCACCGCCGTCGGGCGTGTCGAAATGGGCAAAGGACGCATTCATGCTACAGCCTCCGGCTGCGCATCCGCGGCGGTGACTTCACGCCAACGCCAACACCGAACGCTGTGTCCGTCGGCCATGTCGAGTTTCGGCATGTGGAGTGCGCAGTCCGCCGCCGCATGGCTGCAGCGCGGACGAAAGGAACAGCCGGTTGCCAGATGAGCAAGTTCTGGAGGGCTGCCCGGAATGGCAGAAAGCCGCCGGGGAAATGCATGGCCGGGCTGTAATTGTGGTCGGGCCTTCAGCAGCCCGCGTGTATAAGGCATCCGTGGCGTGTCGAAGATCTGCATGACATCGCCCTCCTCGACAACCCGGCCGGCGTACATCACAACGACCCGGTCAGCGATTTCGGCAACGACACTAAGATCATGCGTGATGAACAGCATGGCCATGCCGGCTTCCTGCTGTAGTTCGTGAAGAAGAGCGAGGATTTGCGATTGAACCGTGGCATCGAGAGCCGTCGTCGGCTCGTCGGCGATAAGCAATTTCGGCCGACATGACAGCGCGATCGCGATCATTGCTCGCTGGCGCATACCGCCGGAAAGCTGATGAGGATAGTCATCGAGGCGCCGCTCGGCATCGGCGATACCAACGCGATCGAGCAGCTCTCTGGCCTGGCGTCGGGCTTCCCGAAGGCTGCATCGTTGATGGGTCCGCAGAACCTCCATCAATTGGTTGCCGATCGTGTAGACCGGATTGAGCGCCGCCGCAGGATCCTGAAAAATCATGGCAATGTCGTTGCCAAGAATGCGGCGCAGTCGACGTGCGGGGATATGGAGAAGGTCCTCCCCTTGATAGAGGACCTTCCCAGCAACGATCCGCCCCTGCGACTTCGGAATGAGGTTCAGGATGGAAAACGCGGTTGCCGATTTGCCTGAGCCGGATTCTCCGACAAGGCAGACCGTGCTCCCGTGTCGAACCGAGAACGAGACCCCTTCGACTGCTCTGACAGTGCGATCGCGGGCATAGAAATACGTGCGCAAATTCTCGACGCGCAGGAGTTCGGTATGGTTCATCATAAACCGTCCTGGTAGCTGGGCGAAACAGTGGCATTCACTTGAAGTGAATGTTATCCGGCCTGAAATCCATGGTGTAATCGGTGTTCGGAAGCCACTGGATGTTGGTGCGGACCCCGTAGAACTCCGGCGCACGATACAAATAAGTACCGGGCGCTTCGTCTTCGAAAATATCGATCATCTTTTGATAGATGTCGTAGCGACGGTTGCCGTCGAGTGTGGTTTCGCCTTCGTTGGCGAGTTCGTCGAAGCGTTGCTCGTCTTTCCAAAACCGCTTCGCCCAAGTCATGTAAAGCGTGACCGCAGGGTCGGTCGGTACCACCCAGTCAGAACCGTTTCTTACGGTGAGGGCAGGATCCTCCTTTTTGAGCTTGGTCCAGCCCTCGTCGACACGGACGCTGGCGTTGATGCCGATCGCTTTCCACATCTGAACGACAGCTTCGGCGACAGCAACGCCATTCGTGTAGTAGACGGGATGCGTCATGTAATAAATCGGCTGTCCCTTGTAGGAAGATTCAGTGAGGAGCTGACGCGCGCGGTCAGGATCGAAGGCAGGCGTTGGCCGATTGGGATTGTAGAGTTCCCGTCCCCAGGCCTCATATTGAGCCGAGTGCGGCAGCGTGGCTTTGCCATCCCACAGGGCGTCCACCAGCAACTTGCGATCGATGGCGAGATTGAGTGCCTGACGCAGTTTCTTGTCTGCCATCACTGGGTTGAAGGTGTTGTAGAGAAGGAAGTGGTGGTTCATCAAGACGCTGCGGACTTCGCAGCAGCCCAGGTTCTTTACCGCTTCCACTTGATCTGGCGGCAAGCTGTTGATGATATCGACCTCACCGTTCGCGAGCGCAGTAATTCTCGCAGAGACCTCCGGGATGGCCTTGAAGGTCAAGATCGAAATCGTCGGCCGACCGCCAAAGTAGGCGTCGTTGGCCTTCAGCTGCATGCTCTCGTCGGGCTGGAGCTTGACGAAAGCGAACGGACCCGTCCCGACCGGCTTTTGGCCGAAGCCGCTCTCTCCCACCGACTCGAAATAGGCTTTCGGCACGATGTCGCTCGAATGATAGGCAAGCAGCTGTAGCAGTATTGGGCTCGGGGCTGTCGTGGTAATGCGAACCGTCACATCATCGACGATGTCGACGCGTTCGATGACCTTGAGTAGGTTTCTGGCGCTGACATAGTCAGAAGCGGGATCCAGGATCCGATCGAGGGTAAACTTTACGTCAGCACTGGTAAAAGGCTGACCGTTGTGAAATCGCACACCTGGTCGCAGCGAAAATTCCATTGTGCGATCGTCAATTCGCTTCCAGCTTTGTGCAAGGCCGGGAACAAGTTCATAAGCTGTCCGGTCCTTGCTTTGGGAAAAGTCTCGCGCAACGAGCGTGTCGAACATATTGTAGGTCATTGGGAAGTCGACATTCCCCAGAGCCAGTGCGGGATCGAAGTTAGCGCGGACGGCATTGACGCCGACAGTGAGGGCCGGTCTCGTATCTTCCTGCGCGACCGCGAAGGTCGGCAGTAGCATAGCGACCGCTATGAGTAGGTTTCGCATAGTGTCTCCTAAGGTTGGCGTTGTGAGGTTTTCCTGCGGGAAGATTTGGGAGTGGCGCGAATTTAGCTGCGGTTTCGGGGATCGAACCTGTCGCGCAACCAATCGCCGACCATCGAAGCTGCCAGCGTGATTGCGACGATCACGACACAGGGAAATACCGCCAGCCATGGTGTGGTGATCAGGTAGTTCCTCGACTCGCCTAGCAACGAACCAAGAGAAACATTTGGCGGCTGAATACCCACTCCAAGGAACGAGAGCGACGACTCCAGCACGACGATCTCGGCGAAGCTCAGGCTCGCCAAGACGATGACGGGCGACAACGTGTTGGGAAGCACATGACGCATCGCGATGCGCCAGGGGGAAGCGCCGGAGGATCGAGCCGCTTCTACGAAGCTGCGTCCGCGCAGGGCATGCACCTGGCCCCGGACCACCCGAGCATATTTGTAGTAGTCCGCGAACCCGACGACAAGCATGAGGACAAGCGGACTAGGTCCGACGACGGCGACCGCAGTCAATGCCACCAAAGTGACCGGCACCGAGGCTTGCGCATCGACCCCAGCCATGAAGCAATGGTCGATCCATCCTCCCATGCTTCCCGAGATCAGTCCACTGAGCGTGCCGGTGATAACACCAACAAGAACTCCGGCACCAGCGATAAGCAAGGTGGTCTGGGTTGCGAACAGTAGCCGGGAAAACAGATCTCGGCCAAGATGATCCGTTCCAAGCAGGTATTCGGTCGTTCCCCCGGCGAACGCCGGTGGGCGAAGTCGGTGTAGGAGGCTCTGGTCGGCAATATCGTGCGGCGCAATCACCGGCGCGATCGCGGCCAGCAATGCTATCACCGCAAGGATCAGGCACGAGACGATCGCCAGCGCCGGGGATCGGCGACGCCGTGCGGTCTCGGTGGCGACGATACCCTCCTGGGTTTGGGAAGGGCTCAATCCCGGCGCGCCGGTCTCGATGCTCATCATCACCTCCCACGCACCCGCGGATCCAGCAAGCCGTAGCCAACGTCCACAAGAAGATTGGTGACGATGATTGCCGCCGAAAACACGAGAATTCCGAATTGCAGCATGGCGAAATCGCGTTGCATGACTGCATCGATCACTAGGCGTCCTGCTCCAGGCCAGGCAAACACCGATTCCGTCACCACGGCGCCGGCGATTAGGCCACCTAGTTGCAGGCCCAGAATGGTCAACACCGGGAGGATCGCGTTTCGGAGGCCATGTTTCACCACCACACGGAATGGGCTAAGCCCTTTGCTGCGCGCATAGCGCATGTAGTCCTGGGACAGGACCTCCAACATGCTGCTGCGAACGAGCCTTGCAATGTTGGCTGAGGTCGCCAGAGCAAGTGTGACTGCGGGCAGAACAAGATGTTTCCAGCTACCCATTCCGCCGCTCGGCAGAAGCTTCAGGGAGAAGCTGAAAATCAAGATAGCGACAATGCCGACAACGAAGTTGGGGATGGCTTGCCCCACGATAGTTCCGGTTGTGAGGAAGCGATCAATCACCATGTTGTGATGCAATGCGGCCCAGAGGCCGGCGGCCATGCCGATGACGACCGACAGGAAGAAAGCCGGAATGGTTAAGAGAAGCGTATTGGGAACGCGCTCCATAAACAGCTCGACCACAGGCCGATTCGAGAAGAAACTCTGCCCGAAATCTCCGCGCAGCAAAGCGGTGCCGTACCGGACATATTGCGTGGCCACATCATCATCCAGTCCGAGCTTTTCTCGCAGCTCAATCCGTTGCTCCTCGGGAAGGTCGGGTGGAATGAGGAAGGATGTGGGATCTCCGGTCGTGCGTGTCGCAAAAAATACGATGGTGAGGATCGCCCACAAGGTGAACGCGCTGCGCAAGGTTCGCGAGATGAAAAACACCAACTCTCCTCCGCCTGAAAGGAAGAAGCCGAAACAGCTCCTAGGCGCTCTAGATGTCTAGGTATCTCGTACATGTTACGCTTTGATGACATTGACGACAAAAGCGTTAGATAATGTCGCAACATTTGTAATATTTGCGACGAAGTCCCGCAGGGAAGATATACTGAACAGCTGCGTCATTTCAGATTTGCGTCGCTCGCAAATCGCGATTTCAGCCCATTTCGGTGTCGGGCACCCCGCACTTCATCGGCAAGAGAACGGGCGACGGTTCCGGCGACGGTTCCGGCCACGGTCGCCAACCATCTGGTGGCGCACCGCGACGGTCCGGCTCTTATGGTACGGCGAACTGGAGAGCACATGCGCCCCCTGCCATGACGCACGCATCCAGAAGGAAGAGGTGAGAGGTTACGCGAACGGGTGTGATGGAGTGCGAGGCGCATCGCGTCCGACCATCCGTAAAATCGGCAGCCTTGATTAACGTCTGCGCCGTCTGACCAAGGCCATCCATGGCGGCGTGCTCTCGCTAAGGTTAAAGGCAGCCTCTTCGGCCTCGTACTGGGTCAGCCCGGTGAGCGGCCGACCGTATCTCTCGGCGGGAAGCCCTGTCAGGCTATCGATCACAGACCACAGCCCTGATTCCGACGGCAGAATCTTGTAGCGCCTCATCGAGCCCTCGCTTGCTAGATGCACAGAGAACTCCCGCTTTACCGCAAAGTTCCGCAGTGCAGCATCAAAATGTTGCGACGCACTATGAGGGATCCAGTTCATATGACGCGCGGGGTCCTTTTGGCGCGCTGCCCGGCTGCCGGGTGCTGGTCTCCGTCCCGGCCGGCCTTGATAGGGCAGCTCTGGGCTTCGACGTCTCACGCAGCTCGGCGTTCTTGGACGTCAACGCCCAGAGTCTCAGGGAACTCTCTGCTGGTCGCACCAATCCGAGTACGGATCAGTAAACGCAGCGCCGCAGCCGGCCAAACAGCTGAATGCGAGGATCGTCTATGGATTGTAAAATCCCAGCCCCACTAAAGCAGTCAGCATCGTCGACGACAACGCTATCACGCACCAGCCGAGCGCCATCACAGTCCGGCGGCTGAAATTGTCGGCAAATGGCGCCGGCGAAGATCGACAGAATGAATACCGGCAACGTCGTGGAAGTCTGCACCAGGGCGACCATCACGTCCGAAGTCGAGATGGTTGCCATCAGCCAACTGATCGCAATGGTCTGCATCAGCCAGCCCAAGCTGGACACCTGTGCGGCAACCCAGATCGCGCGAAAGGTCGGGTTCTCCAGTGGAGCAAACGTCGCCGACGAAACTGAAGCCGCGTCCGCGCGCGCCACCCTGCTCATTGGGCCGAGCCTCTCTTTTCGTGTACAGGTCGCGTTGAAGTTTTCTCCTTGGCGCACTTGCCTATGGAGAGTGGCAGGATCAGGGCATTAAAGGTGCGTAGCGGAAGTTATTCTTCGATGCTCCTACCGCGCCGAAACCGAAACCCTTCTGCTAAAAAATGGCTGTTCATTTATTAGCCGGACCGCGTTAGCGGCCCAATCGATGGTTCTGCCGGAACGTCTGAGGCGGTGTTGAGAGAGCACTTCCGTGACTTTCATTGCTTTCCGGGACTGCCTTTATTATGAAGCGGAACTTCGCCCACTGCTTTCATTCGATCAGGAGCATTCCGTGACGGAAGAAGCCGAGAACAATACTGATGCCCTCATCGAGCTCACCGCTGACATCGTATCGGCCTAGGTCTTGAAGAATCCAGTCCCGCTAGGCGAGCTTCCGGCCCTGATCGGGGCAGGTGCATGCCGCGCTGAAGGGCACAGTCGGCGGCTCCCCAGAGAAGCCTGAAGCCCTCAAGCCTGCAGTTCCCATCAAGAAGTCGGTCACGCCCGACTACATCATCAGCCTGGAGGACGGAAAAAAGTTCAAGTCTCTGAAGCGGCATCTCTCTACCCACCATAGTCTGACGCCCGACGAATACCGCGCCAAGTGGGGCCTGCCGGCAGACTATCCGATGGTCGCCCCGATATGCCGCCGCGCGTTCGGCTTTGGCCAAGACTATTGGCCTCGGTAGAAAGCCTAACGAACCCGAACAGCCTGCACCTGCAAAAAGGAGCCGCAAAAAGGCCGCGGCCTGATTGTCCGCACCTTCGTTTTGGCACGCGGCGTTTGAAAGGCGGAAGAACTCCGCCTTTTCGCAGCAAACAGTTTACCCGGACTCCTCGCAGGCGTGCAGCGCAGGTCCACTCAATGGGGTGCGCCACCTGCAAAAAGGTACTTGTAGCCGTTCGTCGTCATCCATAGGGCGCGCGCCAGATGGCTTTCCCACGCTCCGTACGCGCGCTCGGGCTCTTTTTCGGGATCAATTTTGAGCGCGATTTCGGCCACATCGCGCCATCCACGTCTTCTGCTGCGGCGTCCAGTAGCCGAATGTACAAGATCAGCCGCTCCTCGTCGTATCCGGTCAGTTTAGACATGGATGGTGCTTTCATCGGCGACATCCAGGTCAAGTAAGGGCGGGAGCATGCGTGCCATTCCATTAACTTCAAGGGCCAATGGGTTCGAACGTGCGCTGACAGTTCGCCACCTATACCGACTCAATACGATCGTTCCTAGACGAAGGTCTGCGCGACGTCTCAGGGTCTCAGGCGCCAATGTCGACCCAAGGAGGATGTTCAACCGTGGCCGTACAGACCCGAATGCAGACGGTATCCAAAGCCGCAATGAAACCAGCCTCTTTGTCGGAAAAGGCAGAGGCTGGGACGGCTGCAAGGGAACCAACAGCGGCGCCGGTTTCAGAAGCGGATGCGACAAGAGAACGGCCGCAGCGCAGTCTGCCGAAACCCGAGCGGTGAAGAGCGCAATAGCAAGGCGATCGAACGTGCTCTGGCTCAGGAGGAGGGACGCTATCGCTTGCGTGACCTCAAACGCGCGCGCGCGAGAAGCCGTCAATTGCCCGCTGGACTACGACACGAAGCTGCGACTGCTAAAGGCCGCCTTCGACAACGACATCAAGAGGACGGTGATCATAAAGGCAGCCATCGACCGTTTCTCCGAGACAACGGCTATTGATCCGTGAGCGGTCGAAGCCTCCTGCTCGGGATGATGATCGGTATCCTTATTGGCATCTACGCCGCACCGTT
The DNA here is from genome assembly GCF_055811415.1 of Mesorhizobium sp. WSM4846. Lineage (NCBI taxonomy): Bacteria > Pseudomonadati > Pseudomonadota > Alphaproteobacteria > Hyphomicrobiales > Phyllobacteriaceae > Mesorhizobium > Mesorhizobium sp. WSM4846. The sequence continues at coordinate 102,287 of NZ_JBVVPZ010000011.1, read as the reverse complement.
GATCAGTCGCCGAGGTTGTTATGGGCGGAGGCTGCCATCCGGTTTGTCCCAAAGGGCACAGAGCTGGACGATCTCGTAGCCGTGCATGGCGCTGAAAAGAATTGAAGGCGTGGCCCGCGCTCGATACCGGAATCTGCCCCGCCAACAACGGCGAATACACAATCAGAGCATTCTGCTCTGAGATCAGAAAAAGGGCGCTGATTGATCTTAACTCGGGAGAGATCGACCCGCGTTTTCGTATCCATGACGGCGATTGCGGCGATCGCGTTGCGAGGTCCGCTCAAATCGACACCGGCATAACTTGCTCAATGCGATATCTCTTCTCGAACTCCCGGAGCACCATTTCAAGCGTTGCCTCAAAAGCACCCTGATCGAACATCATCGATTTATTGGCCTCATGGAGATACCGCCAGTCGATGAAGGCATCTTTGTGCTGATACAGAATGTGACGGATGCTGTAGTCGATGTAGAGACCGTTGGGATGGTAGGGAGCCACTGATCTCTTGAACTCCGCGTCAAGTTTCTTCTGGCTTTCGGGCTTTAGGTCGTCAAACAGCTTCATCAGGTTGTGCGATTTGGTAGCTTTTGGATCGTCGTGGTCGAAAACGAACCACGCTTTGAGTGCCAACTCCATCGAAAGTGCCAGGAGCATCGGCTCAACACCGATATGTTCGCGTTCGCTCAGGTCTTCATGATCTCCGAACCCCTTGGTTGGAAAGCTCTGAGTTTTTCGTAAAATGGCCTTTGCGGCTTCGACGATCCGGATGGCTGTCGATAGGCGAGCACTCATTAGAGACCTCTAGATAATACGTACCGACTTTGTGGTCTGAGCTCAGCCATTGCAAGAAGGCTATCATTTGAGCGATGTTGGTGCAGCCGCGTCCGCTCGTCCGCACCCAATGCTGACGTCTCGGCTACTGACCCGACTGTCCGCTTTTAAGAACTCGTGCAACCTGGATAAAGGGCCGGAATGCTGCGCAAAGCTGCTATTCCCCGAGCGTAGCGCCAAGACCTGCCTAGAGTCGCGGTCTGCCGTTGGGCGACCGTGAAAGAAGAGTCGTGAAAGGGTCAGACGTTGTGATGGAGCGATCCCGGCACAGGTCGCCATTGAGTTCCGCACTGCCCTTTTATGCGACTTTCTGGACATGGACGAACGCATGGCGAACAGAACCACAACCACTGCGGTACACTCCCTCCTACGCAATCCTGAGCAACGACCGTGCGAAAGTTGCGGGTTAATACCTCGGTCTCCGACGGCGACGGGAAGCGTTGAGACCCTCCATTCTGGCCTAGAGGAAGTCCGTAGAACCGCCCTCTGGCGTTTAGTTCAGCGATCATTCGTTAACGCCTCAAGCCGGTACAATCGTTTCCACGATCGTTCAGCTAGGAATGATTTGGGCCTCTCCCGGGCTGCCCGAAAAAAGGCGGGCTGCGAAACTGCCGCGATGACCGCCTGTCCTTCGACCCGCCCCGGGAGCAAGCACCAAAGGGTGGCGAGCTATGTACCCGACTGCTCGACAGCCTCAAAATCTAAGAAGACCGGCATTGTGCAGTTAAGCCACCCGGCCGGAAAGCACTCCTGAGGACACTGAGCAACAAAAACGCCCCTCAACCACGTCGGTCTAAGAAGTGTCCGTCCTTTCAGAAATCATGGGTGATCTCTTTCAGGCGCGTCCATCCACAACCCAACCATATTCTGATAAAAGGCCTCGCGCGCCGACCGTTCCTTTCAGGGAGATGTGAGTGCTGGATGACCAGGCCACTCTCGGTTCTCACATCCGCTATATGTTTCTCTCCTGCGTCGTCACGCTGAATCGCTTCCTGCCAGCCCGAAGCAAAATGGCCCTTCCACATACGATGCCATACGGTCTCAGGTTCCCACCATGGATCGCAGGTTCTCCTACCGCGATTCGCCCAATGCCAGATCTTTCGCCTCCCACACTTCGCAATCATCGGCTCCGAGCATCCAGGACGGTAACCAATTGACCCTGGCGATGCTTCGGACCGCACGCTGTCTATCAATGCAAACCGCATGATCTTCTCCACATGTGTCCAGGGCCGAATGCCATCGTAGTTGGCAGCCCGTGTCTTGTTTGAGGAGCTATGTCGGCAGCGCCAGGTTGAGCTGGTGCTGTTTCTTTTTATCTTCGACGTACTTGGCCAGCCTGTCGTCGGTTATCATGCGGCTAAGCGGGGTGCCCGGCGCCGCTTTTTCTAGAAGCGCGGAGAAGATATCCCGTGGTCTCGTCCAGTCAAGATCGACGCCCTGCAACAGCGTTTTAGACGCGAGAAGTGGCTGTCGCAGTGGGCGTGCACGCGAAATATTTTTCATGCACTTCGAATATTTTATTCATAGTAGGCGCGAAACTTCTCATGATTCCGCAAGGCCTCAGGGCGGTAGGGTCCGGACCCAGCGCATTGCGGAACTTGCATGAGTTGGAACCGCTCTTCTACGGTAGGATGGACGGGAGCCTCGGGATTGATTTCCCTGATCTTGGTCTTCCATCCAAGGCCGCTGGTGAACCGGCTCAGCCAGCGGGGAATGCGAGCCTCCAGGGCATCCTGCATGCCCGCGACCTCGCAATGCTGTAGGCCGTCGGCTCTCGGGAAGAGGTGGAGGGGCGTCCCGTTCTCTGAAGTCTGCGGCAGACGTTTGCCGTCGACAATCACTGGTCCGCTCTTAAGACCGCCGGGCACTTCCAGCGCCTCTTCGATCATCCATTGCAAGGCAATGTCCGCGAGTCGCGATTCACTTTCCGGGTAACTGCCGCCAATATCGGAGTGATTGCCGGCGAACCACAACTGTTTGAAGGTAGGGACGCCGTTCCGCTCTTCCGGCATCTCCCTTGTTGGGCCCCAACCCACGCGAGCGAAGTCTTCTCTCGTTTCATCGATGGCGTTCGCGGAACGCGCATATGCCACAAATCGGCTGAGCAGGCGGTCGAAATGTTCCCCTTTCCACTCGGCAAGATGAGAGGATTTGTCGCCGGGCTTCGGGAAGTCGCGGATGACTTTTCTGATCGATCTGCGCTGTTGCCAAGTAATCAGAACACTGCCAGCGACCGCTGCCAGCCCGACCAATGCCAGCACCGAGCACCAGAATGCGAAGCCGAAAAGGGAAAGAACTCCGGCCACCACAAGCGCAGGCACAAACGCGAGTGCCGCTGCGAGCAGAGCAGCGCCGGCAGCCAAGAATATCTTGATGCCGATCGCCATCGGACCTTTGACGCCAAGAGCCGCTACGGTGTCAAACACGCCGATAAAGTATGGCGACACATTTGAGCGGTGGGTTTCACCGGATTCATGATCGGTGCCGTATCGAGCACGAAACCTGCGTGCGAGCTCCAGCCTTTCGTCCTCAAACTTGGCGCGCGGGTGCCCTGCCCCGTGCTCCAGTACGTTGTGAACTGCACTGCTCGCGATATCACGGACGGCCTTCCTGAAGCGGCGTAATGGTTGATCCCCATCGCGCCTGGGAATCCCGCAAAGCATCAGCAGGTTCGCCACGCTCCGTACCGTGTAGGCTCCCCTGCTGAAGCCTAACAAGAAAATCCTGTCGCCAGGTTCGTAGTGATTGATCAGAAATTCGTAGCAATCGACGATGTTGGTGGTTATCCCGCGGCCGGACACAGAAGCCAACGTCTTTTGCACCCAGCGCACTACGCTGGTGAAGCCCGTCGCTGTTGTCTCGGTTCCGAGTCCAGGATCATAGAACGCAACCTGCTCGCGAGGATCGATGGTTGTTTCTGGGCTGACCCTGCAAATGCGATACATCTTGTAGATGTTGCTCAAGCGCTGCTCGACCCGGATGCCGCCCTCCTGACCGGTGCCGTCAGAAAATATGACAATGTTTTTTATCATGAGCCGCTCCTCTATCAACGATAATACATCCGCCCGTCCCGCGGTGCTTCCGGAGCCTCGGCTCGTTCCACAATATTCTTGGTAGAAGTCATAGCGGGGACCCGGTGCGCATCCTGGATCCTCGCCAGTACCCCTTATTCCCAGTTTTGATCCCGATTCTGATGAGATTCGCCGCTGGGAGCGCCGGCTACCAGCACTGCCTGGCAAGCGCACGACACTGCTCCGCACCTGGCACTCAACCCATGAGCGAACTCTGCCCAATTTTCCCCTATATGTGCGACTTTTCACCATGAAGAATCTATGCAGATTGGACCGGACTCGCGCCATTATTCGCATCGCTAGCGAAGAAATGGCGAGGAATGCTGCTATAAGCCTCGTGAGGGAATTATTTGGGGGGTAATTTCATCGTGCTGCAAGCTTGCGTGAGTCGCGTGCAACATGCCGTGGGACATGGTGGGTTCCACACGGGACGCATCCAGATCTTCGAGCCACCAAGAACTGGGGCAGAGCCGGTCGGCTGCACGGAGATCAACAGCTTCCACTACGTTTATGATTGCGGGTCCGAGCACGGCAATGCGTTCAAGAGCGCATTGAACGCGCACCGCCTGAGTTGCGAGGGACGCACGGACATTCTCTTCGTATCCCACCTCCACTCCGATCACATCAATGGCATTGAACGCTTGCAAGCCATCGCGCCAGCAGAGACCGTCGTCGTGCCGTATCTCGACGTCATCGAGCGTCTGATCTTCATTCTGGCGGACACGGAGTCCGGCGCCGTTTCAACGTCGGCGCGCGAGTATTTCGCCAATCCGGCGGGCTGGTGGCTGAACCGCGGTGCGAGGTACGTCATCTTTCTCGAGGCTGATGATGGTGATGCCCCGCGGCCGGGTGCGCCGTTGGAGCCCGATGGTCCGATCGACGACGGCGGCGGTGACGACCGTCGGGAGCCGATGGCATTGCCGGAAAGGAAAAACCCCGGCGTCCGGCTTGCCCATCGCCTGCGTAAGCCAAGAGGACAAGTCCCGGAAGGTCTGACAGCCGCGAACGAAGTGAGGCGGGAAGCCAGCGAAGGCGCCGTTTTTGCGGGAGCGGGCTCATCCATACGGCTGGAATGGCGCTATCACGAATATGCACATTGGCAGGTCGGCGACTGGATCCTGCTCCCCTATGTGCATCCGGTCGACAAGGCCGTTCGTTCCCGCTTCCAGCGAGTGGTCACAAAGGCACTGAGGATCAGAGGCGGCAACCAGGAAAAGCTCGCAGCGAAGCTGATGAATTTTCTTTGCTCGCCTCAGAAAACCAAGGAGCTCCTCCATCTCTACGGCGAGCACTTCGGACGCGGTCACAACGGCCTGTCGATGTCGCTCTATTCCGGACCATACTGCCAAAGCCCTGGCTCGGGTAGCGGCGATCGTCGCTGGCATCGATACGGATGGCCGTATGAGGACTATCCGCATCGATACGTCGGCTTCGTTGAACCGGTGGGCTGGCTGGGAACAGGGGATTCCGCATTGAAGCAGAAGCCACGGCGCGACCCTTGGCTGAACTTCTATCAGCCGTACTCATCCAACGTCGGTGTATTGACCCTGCCCCATCACGGATCGGCCCACAATTTCCATGACGAGATCCTGGCGTTTGAAGGCCTGAGAGCCGCCCTGGCCACGACGGTCGAGAGCCGGGAAAGGATCGTGGGGATCGGTGACACTCTCGCTGCCGTGGAAGCTCGGGGGATCCACGGGCACGTCGTCGACGACCGGCGCACCAGCAGCTATCGGTTCTGGTGCGGACGCATGATGGGGAATTGAGATTGGAAGTTCGTCGGATCGCCATGGCGACTGCGTTGACCGTCAGCTGCCCAGAAGAAGCGGACGAACTGATGTCGCTCATGCGTGCGTCGGCCGCGCGAACGCGCGACTGCATATCCGCTCAAACCGGAGACCCGCTCGACATGCCGCGGCGGATCAAGTTCGAGCCTATCGCCTTTCATCCGATCGAGGATCGCGCGCTCAATTTCATTGAGCAGATCAATCAAACCTGGACATTCGCAGTCGCGATTTCCGCCGCGAGGCAGTTGCTGAAGCTGCACCCAAATATCGGGGCTTGTGCCTCGCGCCCGGTGCCCATACAACGCTCGACCGCGATATCATGAACGTGAAGCCGGGTGATGTTGGCGCAGAGACTTTCGCCGCGGTGACGCCGCGCAACAACGGGAAGATTGAAGCAGACCTCGCAAAGCTCGCGCGGCGGCCAGGGCGTCACCGGTACGTGTTCTTCATGTCTCCGTTGTACCTCAAAGCGCCTCTTGGCGCGGTCTGAGCCATCCTGTTTCAGGGCCCGATCCTGCTTCTTGCGATCGTAGGAGAGTGTGAATTTAGGTAAGTCTGCCATGAGCCACTATCATCGGCACGGGTCTAGCTCGCTATTGCGCCATGGCTGGATCGCAGCTTCAGCAACCAATCTTAAGATTCCTTCACCTCGTCCGTCGTCCCCATGCCGTCGTCTTGCATCTGTCACAAAAAGGATGTCGTAATGTAGATGTTGAGGGGACGCGCATAATGCGGACATTTATGCTGACAGCATTGGGTGTGCTTGCGGTAACTCATAGTGCGTATGCTTGGGGCACGTCTGGTCATTCCATTGTTGCGGAGATCGCGCAGCATCGCTTGAACGACGCGGCCGCCGTCGGCGTCGAATCCATCCTGGGGCCGGGTACTTCACTCGCATCCATCGGTAGTTGGGCCGATGACGAACGCGCTCGAGATCGTAAAACGACCCGGTGGCATTTCGTCGAAATATCATCCGGAGCCACAGCCTATGACGCGACTCGCGACTGCACACCCGATCCCGCGCTGGGTGATTGCATCATCGCAGCGATCGACCGGGAACTCGCGCTCGTGAGCTGTGCCACTGCGCCGATGGAACAGCGGCAGCGGGCGCTGAAGTTTTTGGTTCACCTCATCGGAGATCTCCACCAACCCTTGCACGCCATCAAGGACGAACGCGGCGGAAACGGCATCGATGTAACGATAACCACCCAGGAGGGGGTGAACGGAGATCTCCCGTTCAACACAAACGTGCACTCAGCTTGGGACACTGCTCTGATCGACAAGACCGCCTGGTCATGGGGTAGCTATGTCGAGCGCCTCGAAACCGGTTGGCTCAGGACGGCTGACGTCGCTGCTATTTCTGCCGGTAGAACGACCGACTGGGCCAACGAGAGCCACCGCATCGCAGTCAGACTGATCGCCAACGTGCCGAATAACATCGTGCTGGATGATGCTTATCGGAATGAGAATCTTCCTCTGATCGACCAGCAGCTGGGAACTGCGGGCCTTCGATTGGCGGAACTTCTCAACAGGGCTTTCTCGACCAGCAGCTGCCTACCGGGTGACTGAGTAGACGCCGTTGTAAAGCGTTTGTGAGTTGGCCAGGAGAATTCCGGCGCGGGAGGGGACATGCCAACAGCGACGCAAGAATTATCCATTTCGCCGGCGGCTCGAAGGCAGCTGTACGCGGCACGACGATACCTGCAGCGGGATGTCCAAGCAGAACTGAACCTACGCATCCCGTTCGATGTCTATTTTCAGGATCCGGCCATCACCGCGTCCGACCAAAGCTTCGATTTCGCGGATGGATTTCTGGTGCCTTGGGAGCCGGGGCTCGGCGATGGTCCAACCAGTGCTCGATTTGTGGTGGTCGATTATGACGGCGGCACCGAGTCCCTTGCCGTGCCGGCGAAATGGGATCCTCGACGAAGCGTTTTTCTCGACCAGGATGGCGATCAGGTGAACCGCAACAAGCGGAACACACCTCAGTTTCACCAAGTCAACGTCTGGGCGACATTGCAGAACGGACTCGATTTCTTTGAGAATGGGTTTGGATTGGGACGGCCAATCCGCTGGGGTTTCGAGGGCAACCGGCTGATCGTTGTTCCCCACGCCGGATACGGCGAAAACGCCTACTACGATCGGGAGAGCAAGTCGCTCCAGTTCTACTACTTTGATCGACCTGCCGGCCGCGTTTTTACCTGCCTTTCGGCTGACATCATCAACCACGAGTTCGGCCATGCTGTGCTCGATGGTCTACGTCCCTACTATAACGAGTCCGTGCTGCCCGAGACCGCGGGATTTCACGAGTTCATGGGCGACATGGCCGCAATCTTGATCGCCTTCCGCAATAACGCGTTCCGAGCCCAGCTCGTCGCCAAAACAGAAGGCGACCTCGACAGCGAGAGCGCGTTGTCCAGCATCGCCGACGAATTCGGCAAACAAGTGCAGGACCGGCCTTACCTGCGTAGCGCTCTGAATACGCAGACCTTCGCTTCGGTGAAAGACAGCCAGTCGCAACACTTCATGTCGGAAGTGCTGACCGGAACCATATTCGACATTCTTCGACGGCTGTCGCGATATTATATCGATGAAAAGAAATTCACGGTCGCTGAGGCGTTTTCATACACCGTGCGGCGGATGCAGAATGTTGCGGTACAACCGCTCGATCTTCTGCCGCCCGTGGACGTCACTTTCAGGGATTATGCGCTCGCCGTCCTTCGAGCTGAGGAGATAGCCAATCCGAGCGATCCGGACTGCCAACGAGCGATGATGCTCGACGCGTTCATAAAGCGAGGGTTGATCGAGGAGGCGGAGCGGGAAGGACTAAGCCGAGCCAGGGTCACGTTCCGGCGTCTCCCCGTCGAGATATTTCACGATGTCGAAACCATCGCGAACTCGCGGGCGTACGCCTATCGCTTTCTCGACGACAACCGTAAGTCGCTGCTCATTCCGTACACGGCAGACATTGTTCTTCCTGAGGTCACGACCGCGCAGAAGTTCACCATCGACGGGCGCCGACAGCCGAAGCAGGTCCTCGTCCAATATGTCTGGCGCGAGGATGTCGAGCTAAACGATGCTGAATTCGGCGCCTATGAGGGCCAGACCACAAGTCTGCTGTGTGGCGGCACGATTGCGCTTGATGAAAACGGTAACGTCCTGCACTGGGCCCGGAAGCCAGGCACAGGTCCACAGCTTGGTACAGGCCAGGATGCCGATGATGAGCTTGAGGAAGGACGAGAACGCAGAGCGGCCTTCCTCTCGGCGTTGGCGCGCCGGATTGCGGCGGGCAGAATCAACAATCCGATTGGCGGCGAGGCTGGGCTGCTTAAGAAGAGCATAGCCCCTCTCAGCTCGCGCGTGATCGACGGCACGGTGCGTTTCCATCTGGCCCCGCATATCGGCCTTCACGACGATCGTGACGATGAAATGGGAGATGTGCAGTGGCAGATAAGCTCCTAATCCGCGCCTACGATGTCGAGCTCGGCGATTGCATCTATTGCCGCATTCCCAAGGCGCGTCAGAAGGACGGCGCGGTCGACGATTTCCACATCCTCATAGACTGCGGCTCAAAGGGCCGGGCGGCGCTGCTCAAGCATGCGATCGCAGACCTGAAAGAGGTCCTGCCAGATGCCGGCGGTGGCCAGGTCCGCCTTGACCTCCTGGTCGTGACACATGAACATGCCGACCACATCAAGGGATTCAACCCCGAGGATTTCGACGGCATCAGAGTCGAAAACATCTGGATGAGCGCGGCGATGAACGCGCAGCATCCTCAAGCCGAACACGCCTTTGCCCTCAACCGACTTGCGACGCGGGCCATGCGCAATCTTGCGGCAAGAAATCTGTCCCTGAGCCCTGAGCTCCAGGGCCTCGTTGCCCTCTATGAGCTCGGCAATGACAGCGCGATGGAGGCGTTGCGAACCACGCTTCCAACCCGAAACGCGATCGAGCCCAAATACGTCCATGCCGACATGACCGAAGATGAGTTGGCGATCGAGACCCTGCAGGGCGCCACTCTCAAGGTTCTCGGTCCCGAAGAGAATATCGACCGCTACTATCTCGGTGATGAGGGGACGGAGATCGTTCACGCCTTCAATGAGACGACCGGGGCTCTGCGACCGCTCAGTGATGAGCCCCGGGCTCGGCCGGACAGCATAAGCGGTTCCGATTTCCGGCGTCTGCGATCGCGGATGATGTCGGGCCTGTTCGCGTTCACGCAGGAGAACGACAAAGTCATCAACAACACCAGTGTCGTTCTGCTGATCGAATGGAAGGGACGGCGCCTCCTGTTCGTCGGCGATGCAGAATGGACCAATAGGTTCAGCGCCACGCAGGCGAACGGCTCCTGGAACACAATGTGGAACAAGCGGTCCGAACTTCTGGCCGCGCCGATCGATTTTCTCAAAATCGGCCATCATGGCAGTGAGAACGCTACGCCCTGGTCCAGCCGCGGAAATGACGAAAGCGAACCTGCCAGGATTCTGAATGCGATCCTTCCCCTTCCCGCCGATGGAGAGCAGCCAACGGCGAAAGCGCTTGTATCAACGGCACGAGGGAATTCGTATCCAAGCATCCCGCGCTGTGAGCTTCTCCTCGAGTTGGGCAAGCGCGTCGGCAACGCTCGAAGGTACCTGGATAGCCTTGGCGCGGCCGACGCCGCCAACCTGCCGCATTACGCAGAACGGGAGGAGCGATGGCTCCTGGAGCCGCAGCCGCTTCGAACGGACCTCGAGTGCATTCTCAGCGGCAAGACGTATGTGGACGTCGAGATCGACGCGGCGTGAGCGCTCGATCATCGATTTCGATACGCGCGGCGCCGCAGCAACAGTGCTTTGGCAATTCCCGCATGACATGAACCATCGTTTGGCAAAGGGAGGGTCGCATGAAACCAAGGTACATACACATCGGCAGCTGGAACATCGAACATTTCGGACGAGTGGACGATTCACCTAACAACCAGTACGCCATCGCCGAGCACATCGAACTCTCCGGCGTCAGCATTCTAGCGCTGCAGGAACTCTATATCACAGATGACTTTGCACCGGGCGGCCACCTTGGAAACAAGTTTCTTAGATCGTCCTTGGATCTCGTTGAGGAGCACACCGGCAATCATTGGGAGTACGAAATCTTCCCGAATCGTGATCCGAGCGATCGAAGCCAGCTTTGCGGCATCGCTTGGAACACCTCCCGAGTGACAAAAGTCGGCGAGACGCTGCGAGTCAACGTGTCGAACCAGGCAATGGACGACAACGGAGACAGGTTCTCCCTTTGGGACAGGCATCCGCATGCGATGAAGTTTGCGGCGCGACCGGGTGAAGACGCAGCCATACAGCTGACGGACTTTGTGGTGATCCCGCTTCACATGAAGTCGAACGTCGGGCAACGCCACGTCGTGATGCAGACACGATACCATGAGGCGCGCGAATTGATGGCTCAGCTCGGCGCTATTAGCGAGGCGTTCGCCGAGCGCGATATCATCGTCCTCGGTGACACGAACTGCAAGAGGCGTGACGAAAGGGCGATCCAGGCATTTATCGACAACGGCTATGAAGACCTAAACGAAGACGACATCCCGACGTACGCGATCGGCAATGATGCGCCGTTCGACCGCATCTTTATCCCGCGCGGAGTCGAGAGGAAGACATTCCGGTTTAGTCGCCAGTATATTCTGAGATCGGCAAGCCCCTTGGCGCATGATAAGTATCTTTCCGACCACTATTTGGTGAAAACCTCGATCGTGGTGCGTCGAGACGATGATTTTGGCGGCTCCGAAGTTGCGGCTGCTGTGAGCGGAACGCAGTCGTGAAGAATTCGGCTCTCATCGCCTGAGGGCAAGCGGTGTATGTTGGTTGATCGACGTGGAGGGGGCATGGGGCAGACACTCATTGCGATAGGCATCGCCATTCTCGCTATAGGCCTCCTTGTCACCTTCGCCCTGACGCCGGAGGCCCTTCGTATCGTCGGCGATTTCACGCGAATTGGATCGGGCTTCGACGGCGCTCTCCCGCTGCCACCGGATGAAATCAACAAGGCTATCAGCGAAGCCAATGCCATCGCGACCAGCATTAACGAGGCGACTATTGCGACCAAATCCTGGGCACAATGGTTGTTGATGCTGGTCGTCGTATTCGGAGCCGGAACCACCGTTCTCGCTGGCCTGCAGAAGGCAATCCAATGGGGACCCAGGGCCAGCACCCTCCTGACCCTTGCTATCGGTTTGCACGGCGCAGGTGCTGCCGTCTCGACATCTGGTGCAACTTATCTGAATGGCGTCGCCGACAGCCGTTTCGCCTGCGTAGACAACATTGAACAAGAGGCCGCGAAAACGCTCAGTTCGGTCAGAGATGAAACCGACGCGCAGGCGGCGCGCCAATACCTTGATGACCTTCTTCGGTTCGCGAACCGGTGCAAGGCATGAAATGCCCATACGACTGCTGTCATTCGCGTCGTTGGGGCTAATTCTGAGCCTCGGCAACGCCGTCGCCGCCTGTGATTTTGCCCTGCGGAGCACGAAGCTGACAGATGCCCAAATCGAACGGGCGATCGACATTGTCAACGCGGCCGTGCGCGATCCACAACTAGAGCTCTTTTTCTCAAACACGACGGAAGATAACGCGGATAGCGATGGCATCCCCGTCCATCACATCAGGCCGGACCAAGCCAGGCCAGTCGTCGCGGAAGTACCCGAAGGCTGCAGGGCGATTGTGATCAGCGGCGTTCATTTCGAACGGAACTTCGCGGTGCTGTCGAAAGACAATGGGCTCATGCAGGACAAGCAGATTTCGATGCTCGTGTTCCTGCTCCTGCATGAGCTGGGGCATATCGCGAACAAGCACTACGGTGCGTTCCTTCCGGCCACAGCCGATGCCGTGCCAAACAACGACGAGACCGAGGCGAAAGCGCGGGAGCGCCAAGCCGACGACTACGTTGCGACAATCCTGAAACGGGAATTTGGCCGACTCGGAAATGGCGACTCGCCGATCGATAACTACGACCTCTATTTCGGCACTACCGAGGCGATTATGTTCCTGAGCAGCCTCTCCTTCGTGGTCTCAAGCGAGGCAACGCTCGGCTGTTTCGGATGCCGGTCCCTTGGAGATCCCCGAATATTCTGGGATCATGGGCAGTCTCACCCGAATCTTGAATATCGATTGCTGCTCATTAATCACGCAATCAGTGCTACTGCGGGATCGCAGGCATTGCTGGACAGCTATGAGAAAGCGCGCGGAGATCAAAGTGTTCGTCAGCCGCTCTATCAGAAGCGATAGTATTGGCTTCCGCGTTGAAATTGGGACGGGCGGACCCTTCAAGCCGGCGCCGCATTGCACGAAATGGCGCCTTCGGCCTGATCGCGGTCATCGCCGGTATATGGCTCGATCGATCCGCCGGCCAACGGGTGGAGAGGGATAGGGAAGGACCAACAACCGGCGCGCGATCAACGCCGAAGGGGGAGCGGACGTCTTGCTCGCAGACTATGCCGCAGCGCCGGTCCCCGTTCGCCATCAAATTGGCCGCTTACTGCGCCGTGCCGCACCGCGGCAACGCCTGATCGAAACGCTCACCAGCATGAGCGAGAGCACAGACAGTACGGGCCGCCTCATCGCCGCTGAACTTGCGGGATGGCTGCCTATCGAGGAGTCGGTGGAGTTTCTGGAACCTTGGCCGGCGACGACTCAGAAGCGGTCGAGAAGGCGGCGCTCGTCGCCTTGCGACAGCGACAGGCCGATGCCGAGCCCGCGGAACTGATTGCCACTTTGTTTGACCAACCGAGGCCGAGGCAATGGGCTTGGCTACACGCCCTAATTCGGCGCGGCGACCCAGCCCACCTCGCAGACCTCAAGGATCCGCGTTCGATCCATGCTTTGCTCGACCGTCTAGGGGATGACTTCCGAGAGGAGGCGAATTCGCTGCTCAAGAAACGATCGAAGGAACTGGCGAAGGCAGCGCATCAGCGCGTGCGTACTTGTCCAGATTAGGTCGCACGTGAGTCGTCCGGTTTTCGCCAGCGCACGGAGGTGGGGATGAAACGGACAGCATGGCTAAATGACCGGAGAATGCAGGAGTTTGTAGAGGTTTTGAGCCGCTGGAATGGCGGCGATCTTTCGATGATGGAGGCAGGCGAGTTGCTTGGCATGTCGGGGCGGCAATTTCGCCCGCGACCGTTACAAGAGGCTGAGGAAGTTGGGTTGCTCGAGCGGCGTTTGGGCAAGATTTCGACCCGTCGGGTGCCTGCCGAAGCGATTGAAGAGATGCTGGAACTTTATCGCTATCGCTACCTTGGATGGAATGTGAAGCATTTCCACGAGCACCTGCTGCCCGATCTCGGCTCGCTGAGGAAACGGGCACATCGCATACTGACTGTAGTTTTGCGAGCAGGATGCAGTTATTTCCAATGGGATGGGAAGGGAATCGAAAGACGATCTCTCCGCCATCTTCAATGGTCGAGCGATCAGAGGTCGGGAATCGGAGGGAGCGGAACTGCGATTAGCTCACGCACCATGCAATGCGATCGAGAGGTCCTATCTGGACCAAACTCGAGTAGCGACAGCATGGGCTTTTGAGATAAGGTTGGGACGCGATGGCATTGAGCGAATAGAGCGATAGCTGGAACCGAACCAATCCACAGAAATATTTTGTTGGTATTTTTGTTGGCTAGTCCTGCTATAGCGGACCTCTAACCATTTGGAAACAGAGCGAGTTTTCCATCGCTTGGACTCCGCCTCTGGGCACCATTTTTCCAATGCAATTTCAGCAAGTTGCGCATGACGCCCGCTTGACTGAAATCGGTTGGGGAAATTCAGGTCGCCGTGTTGCGGGAGGTTGCGTAGCGGTTCTCGGCGACCTCAAATCATTTTTTCCGGCGCCCCGACAGGGCCGGCACTGGCGAAACTGTTTGCTCGCATTGGGCGAATGACGGATTTGATTTGCTTGGTGATCCCCTATCCTTAGGGCAAACTGCCCGTTGGGGCTCCAGGAGGCGAAATGAGAGCACGCGCAGCAACGGTTGGAGATCTGGAAAGTGTTTTCCGTGATCTGTCCAAGCGGATATCGGACGAGTACGTCGCGGCCGGCAAGGACAGCAAGATCGCCTACGACAATCTGATGATGAACTTGAAGGAAGGCCGTGCTCATGCGCTCGTGCAGGGCGAAAAAACCGTAGCGCTCATCGCCTGGCACGAGAATAGCGACGCTGCCGATACGCTGTTCGCCGCGCAGGAAGATTTCTTCAGCGCCGCGACCGTTCGCTTCTGCAAGCGGCACATTCGCCATATCCAGGCGCTTGCAGGCAACCTCCCCATTCACTCGCGCAGCTGGCTCCAGAGACCGGACGTCGCAAAATGGTTCCGGATAATCGGCTATGTCGAGCGGGGCCAGAAGAATGGCGCCCATCTGTTCGAACTGCCGCCGGCTCCCGCCGCCTGACAAATCTCGGCGGGCTGCGAAACGCTGCCGCAACCGGTAGCCACGTTCGGGGCCGATGCTCTAGCCAAAAAGGCCCGCCGCTCCATTTGCGAAGCGGCGAGGCTCGATATTCGGGAACGACTTCCGGGCCGTTGCCCCGGCATTGCTTACTGTGCAATTCAGGTGCCAGACGGGTTGACCGATAATGGGACACCGCACCGGGAAAGCGCGAACCATCTTCCGCGATCACACCACTGCCATACCGCGCCATTCCTTGCTATGTTTGCTCGCGGCGGACCTGATTTCCGCTTGGCCGGCGCCCATCAGGCAATCTACCCCAACGCCCCCCAAAGTGGCGCCGGCCACTCTTCACCACCAACCCAATCTTCGCCGCCGGCCCAATCTTGGCCACCGGCAACTTCAGGCGCAGTCAGGCCGAAGCCAGGACAGCGGTTCTTAATCCGCTTCCAGAGCGGTGGCCCTTCATGACAAAACGCCCTGACTGGCGATTCCAGTGCGACAGATAGCCTGGAACGGCAGCACGATCCGACCTGAAGCGCGTCGCGTTTGACCGGCGACGCGCTTCAGGTTGTTGTTTTTTTGCATGTCGTTACCGCAAAACCGCTGCACACTTTTGCGCGACATGCATTAAATCCAAAAAGACGGTAGCAAGCTGCGGCCAGAAAGTGTTCAAGACCGTGCCGATGGCATTGAACGCGTCGCGATCCGGTTGCACTCGGCAAGGCTTGATGATTTGTTGCCGCTTCAAGGAGAATGAATGATGCACGAGCCTGCCGGTCAAGACGAATATGGGTCGGCCAGCCCCTTCGACCCGGACGACCTGACGACGTTGAACGTGATGGGTCCGGGTGTGGCCAGCAACGATTTCGAGAAATACGCGGTCGCCGTGATCATCGTGTTCGGCGCCCTCATCATTGGCGGCTTGATGGCCGCAAACCTTGCCCTGGGGCACCGTAACGGCTTCCTGTACGCGCTTGGCGGCGCCACCGCGGCGTGGATATCGGGAAATGCGCTGCTGCTCGATCGGCCGCGTATTTATGCCTTGTTCGTAGGCATCGCGGCGGTGATGCTGATTGCGTCCACCATAACGCTGGTCATCTGACCGAAAGAAATTAATATCCGATCGCCTCGCCGGACGCGGTGCGGCTGTCGATGGCGCCATTGTAGCGGGCGCCGCCGCCCTTTTCGATCTCGGTCAGGCTCTTGCCGCCGACCAGGATACCGGCCGCCTGACCCCAGGTCGCATCGGTGACGTCGAGGCGGTAGCCCTTCCCGGCAAGCAGTTTTTCGGTATCGGGCGACAGGCCGAACGGTTCGACATAGACCGTGTCGGGCAGCCATTGGTGGTGGATGCGCGGCGCGTCGATCGCCTCCTGGATGTTCATGCCGTGATCGACGACATTGACGATCGCTGCCAGCGTGATGGTGATGATGCGCGAGCCGCCGGGGCTGCCGATGACCATGAACGGCTTGCCGTCCTTGGCGACGATGGTCGGGCTCATCGACGACAGCGGCGTCTTCCTCGGGGCGATCGCATTGGCCTCGCCCTGAACGAGGCCGTAGAGATTGGGCACGCCCGGTTTCTGGGTGAAATCGTCCATCTCGTTGTTGAGCAGGATGCCGGTGCCGTCGGCGACGACAGCGGCGCCGAACGAGCCGTTCAGCGTATAGGTCACCGCGACGGCGTTGCCGTCATTGTCGACGATCGAATAATGCGTCGTCTCCTGGCTCTCGCCAAAACCCTTCGGCATCAGATCCTGCGACACGCCGGCCCGGAACGGATCGATCTTTTCGCGGATTTCCTTCGCATAGTTCTTGTCGAGCAGCTTTTCGACCGGATTGTCGACGAAGTCGGGATCGCCGAGCGCCGAATTGCGGTCGACATAGGCGTGACGCATCGCCTCGACCATGACTTTGACGGTTTCGGCAGAACCCGCGCCGAGATAGGACAGCGGGTAGAATTCCAGCACGTTGAGTATCTCGCAAATGATGACGCCGCCCGAGCTCGGCGGCGGCGAGGAGGTGATCTCATAGCCTCGGTAATTGCAGGTCACCGGCTCGAGCTCGCGGACCGCGTAGGTCTCGAAATCCGCCTTGGCCAGAATGCCGCCCTTCTGCGCGCTCGCCTTGACGATGCCGTCGGCGATCGGTCCTTTGTAGAAGGCATCACGACCTCGTTCCGAGATGGCCGAGAGCGAGGCGGCGAGATCGGCCTGGACAAGGCGCTCGCCGACGGCATAGGGCTTGCCGTCAGGCTTCAGGAAGATGGCGGCCGCGGCCGGGTCCTTGGCCAGCCGCGCGGCGCCGCCTTCGAGCGAGGCGACATCGCCCTGCTCCAGCACAAAACCATCCCTGGCATAGCGGATGGCCGGCGCCATCAAGTCCTGCCGCGTCAGCGTGCCGTATTTTTCCCGTGCGGTCTCGAAGCCTGCCACCGAGCCCGGCACGCCGACAGCGAGGTAACCGTCGAGGCTGGCGCCTTTCACCGGCTTGCCGTCCTTGTCGAGATACATGGTTTTCGTCGAGGCGAGCGGCGCGCGCTCGCGGAAATCGAGGAACGTCGAGCGGCCGTCCTTGAAGCGGATGGTCATGAAGCCGCCACCGCCGATATTGCCGGCGTTTGGATAGACCACAGCCAGTGCGTAGCCGACGGCGACTGCGGCATCGACGGCGTTGCCGCCCTTCTTCAGCACCTCGACGCCGACTTCAGACGCCAGATGCTGGGCGGTCACCACCATGCCATGCTCGCCCTTCGCCGGCTGCGGCGAGGCGGCTAATGCGGCCGCCAGCGGCGCAAAGGTCAAGGTGAGGGAAAGACTGAGTGCGATTAGGGTGCGGCGGTGCATGGCCGTTCTCCGAGGCGTGGGATGCGCCTAGAAAAGCCGTTTGGAGCGGGCGAGTCTACTGACAATCAAGAAGATTTCGCCGGGCTTGCGCGCCTACGCCGGTTCGGTTCGTAACCACCGTTGCGATCTTCGGCTGGTGTAACGGCATGGATCCTAAGGTCTCCGCAACGTCGCTTCGCTCCTGCTCCGCCCTAGGATGACGAAGGCGTGTTGGCTTGTAGCTAATCGCAGATGGCGGAGATTTGGCAGTTGCGTCGCAGCGTAGGTAGGCTGATGACAAGCGAAGGCTGTCGAAATTAGCCGACGCCTCTCTCGCATCGCACCGCGACCCGCCTCAGGCGGGTTTTTTCGTTTCAGGCCGGTATCAAACAATCCCGCCGCTGCCACCCGCAATCGGCGGCCGTTCCGCCGCGATTTTGGCTCGGTAGCCGGCGGCGCGATAGGTGGCGACCGGATCGATGGCGCCGCCCGTGTTCAGCCGCGCCATGGCGAGGATCGGCTCGACATCGGTGCGATAGGCGGCTTTCAGCGTCTGCGTCGCCATCAGCGCGTCGTTGGCATCCTGATAGCCTTCCAGCGCCTGGCGATCGACCAGCAGCGCCTGCGCATAGGCGCGCTGCACCTCGACCGCCGACAACATCAGGCTTTCGATCGGGTCGGTGACATTGTGGCTCTGGTCGAGCATGTGAGCCGGATCAAAACCTTCGGCACCGGCAAGCTCGGCATCGACCAGCTCGTTAAAGACGAGGAACAGCCGGTAGGGATCGATCGAGCCGGCATCGAGATCGTCATCGCCATATTTCGAATCGTTGAAATGGAAGCCGCCGAGTTTCTTGAACTGGATCAGCCGCGACACGATTATCTCGATGTTGACGTTGGGCGCATGATGCCCGAGGTCGACCAGGCAGAAGGCCTTGTCGCCGAGCTCTTTGGCGATGATGTAGTTGGTGCCCCAATCCTGCACGACCGTCGAATAGAAGGCCGGCTCGTACATCTTGTGCTCGGTGAACAGCTTCCAGTCGTCCGGCAGCTTGGCGTAGATCTCCTTCATTGCGTCGAGATAGCGCTCGAACGCCTTTGCGAAATTGACCTGGCCGGGGAAATTCGAGCCGTCGCCGATCCACACCGTCAGTGCCTTCGAGCCCAGCGTCTTGCCGATCTCGATGCATTCGAGATTGTGCTCGACCGCCTGCCGGCGGGTGCCGGCGTCGGCATGCGACAGCGAACCGAACTTGTAGGACAGTTTTTGGTCACTGGCGTCGGAGAACGTGTTGGAGTTCATGGCGTCGAAGCCGAGGCCGAAGCGCGAGGCCGCCTGTTTCAGCCGGTTCGGGTCGGCCGTGTCCCACGGAATGTGCAGCGAGACCGTGGGTGTCGCCTGCGTCAACTGCCGGATGACGGCGCAGTCCTCGATCTTGTCGAAGATATCGCGCGGCTCGCCGGCGCCGGGAAAGCGGGCAAAGCGGGTGCCACCGGTGCCGACGCCCCAGGACGGGATCGCCACGGCGAATTTTTCGACCTTGTCGCGGATGGCGTCGACGGCGATGCCGCGGCGGTCGAGGCGTTCGCCGAGCGCATCGTAATCGCGCTTGAGCTCGGCCGCGCGCGCGAGATTGTCCTTGTCGACGATGTCGGCTGAGATGATGGTTTCGGACATGGTGCTTCCTCCCAAATGCGTTCGGTTGGCGCTGCCCCTCATCCGCCTGCCGGCACCTTCTCCCCGTATAGCGACGGGGAGAAGGACAAGCGTGTCCGGCATTGGCGACCCCCTCTCCCCGTTGTTCGCGGGGAGAGGGTGAGGGTGAGGGGCAGCGCCACCCTCAAAAAATGATCGCCTAGCGCGTAAAACTCTGGGCGTTGCCGGCGTCGACATTGACGATATTGCCGGTCGACTTGGCCGACATGTCGGAGGCGAAGAAATAGATCGCCTCGGCGATGTCTTCGGGGAACACCGAACGCTTCAGCATCGAGCGTGAGCGGTAGTGTTCCTCAAGGTCGTCAGTCGACATCTTGTAGGCGGCGGCGCGCTGTTCCTTCCACTCGCCGGTCCAGATCTTCGAGCCGCGCAGCACGGCGTCGGGATTGACGACATTGACCCTGATCTGGGCCTCCGCGCCTTCCAGGGCCAGGCAGCGCGCCAGATGGATTTCGGCGGCCTTGGCCGTGCAATAGGCGGCGGCATTGGGCGATGCGGCAAGCCCGTTCTTGGAGGCAACGAAGACGACATTGCCGCCGATCTTCTGCGCCCGAAACAGCCGGAATGCTTCGCGCGACGCGAGGAAATAGCCGGTCGACAAGATGTCCATGTTCTTGTTCCACAGCGCCAGCGTCGTCTCCTCGATCGGCGCCGAGGTTGCCAGGCCGGCATTCGACACCAGGATGTCGATGCCGCCGAACTCGACCGCCGTCTCGGCGAAACCGGAGATCACCTGGTCCTCTGACGTGACGTCGATCACCACCGGCCGCACGAAATCCTTGCCATAGGCCTTGGCCAATTCGTCACTGGCGCTGGCAAGGGCGGTCTCGTCGATGTCGGCCAGCACGACGCAGGCGCCCTCGCGCAGCAGCCGGTTGGCCGTCGCCCGGCCGATGCCGCCGGCGCCGCCGGTGACCAGCGCGATCTGGCCGGCAAGCGCTTTCGGCTTGGGCAGGCGCTGCAGCTTCGCCTCTTCGAGCAGCCAGTATTCGATGTCGAAGGCTTCCTGCTCGGGCAGGCCGACATAGGTCGACACTGTCGAGGCACCGCGCATGACATTGATGGCATTGACGTAGAATTCGCCCGAAATGCGCGCCGTCGCCTTGTCGCCGGCGAAGGTGAACATGCCGACGCCGGGCATCAGATAGACCACGGCGTTCGGATCACGCACCGGCGGCGAATCCGCATGCTTGCACCTGTCATAATAGGCCTGGTAGCCAACGCGATACTCCGCCAAATCGTCGGCGAGACGGGCGATGACGGCGTCGACATCGGGATTTTTGGGATCGAATTCGATGACCAGCGGCCGGATCTTGGTGCGCAGGAAATGATCCGGGCAGGAGGTGCCGAGCGCCGCCAGCGGGCGCAAATCCTTCGAATTGACGAATTCGAGCACGGCCGGCGAATCGTCGAAATGGCCGAGCTTGTGACTATTCTCCGAAATCAGGCCGCGGATCCTCGGCATCAGCCTTGCGGCCACGGCGCGACGCGCCGGCGCGTCGAGCGATTTGACGACTTCGCCGCCGAAGATCGGCTTGCCTTCAGACTTGCGCTCGAACCAGTCGATCGCCTGGTTGATCACCGAGATCGTCGTCTCGTAGCATTCCTTTGGGGTGTCGCCCCAGGTGAACAGGCCATGGCTTGCCAGCACAACGCCCTTGGCCTCAGGGTTTTCGGAGCAGAATTTTTCCAGCCACAGGCCGAGCTCGAAGCCCGGACGCTTCCATGGCAGCCAGCCGATCGCGTCGCCGAAGATCTCCCTGGTCAGCGCCTGCGAATCCTTGGCGGCGGCAATCGCGATGATGGCGTCGGGATGCATGTGGTCGACATGCGGCTTCGGCACGAAGGCGTGCAGCGGCGTGTCGATCGAGGCCGCGCGTGGGTTAAGATTGAAGGTGCAATGGGGCAGATAGGCGACCATCTCGTCCTCATGCTCGAGGCCGCGATAGAGACCCTTAAGCGCGCGCAACTTGTCCATGTAGAGGGTGGCGAAACCGTCGAGCTTGATCGAGGCGCTGTCGCCGCCCGAGCCCTTCACCCACAGCACTTCCACGCTTTCGCCGGTGAGTGGATCCTTTTGCCATACCTTGGAAGAGGTGTTGCCGCCGCCATAGTTGGTGACGCGCTTGTCGAAGCCAAGAACATTCGAGCGATAGACGAGACGTTCCGGCTCGCTCATTCCCCGGGCTGTCGCCTCATCCCAAAGATTGGTGAGGCGCGTGCCGGAGCGCTTGTCAAGCATAGGTAATCCTCCCGTGACGTGAGACGCGCAAACGGTGCGGTCAATTGCGACCGCATAGCGGGTCAGCTTCGGTCGAATGTCCACGGAAGGAGCGGCATTGTCAATCACAAACGATCAAGATTGATCATACTGCACTGCACAATGGAATTATATGATCGGAAATGATTGACACTGCGCGTTTTGGGTGCCTAGATGCTGAGGCAGGGAGGAACCATGCACGAGAAAGAGCGCCACAGGATCATTTTGTCCGCCGTCCAGGAAAAGCCTGTGGTGACGGTGCAGGAGATGGTCGACCTGACAGACTCGTCCGAGGCGACGATCCGGCGCGACATCGCCGCACTGCATGTGCAAAAGCGCCTGCGCCGGGTGCGTGGCGGCGCCGAGGCGATCACCCCGCCGCAATTCATCGGCCTTGCCGGCCGGCCTTTTTCCGTCAACGAGACGATCAACGCTGTGCAGAAGCGGGCGATCGCGCGGGACGCCGTGGAACTGTGCAATGACGGCGAGCCGATCATCATCAATGGCGGCACCACCACCTTCCAGATGGTGCATTTCCTGACCGGCCGCCGCATGCCGATCTTCACCAATTCCTTTCCGATCGCCGAGCACCTGCTCAAGCACTCCAAGAACACGGTGATGCTGTCGGGCGGCACCATCTACCGCGAGCAGAACATCATCCTGTCGCCCTTCGACAATGACGTGACGCGCAATTTCTATGCGCGCCGCATGTTCATGGGCGCGCAAGGGCTCGGGCCACTCGGCCTGATGGAAGGCGATCCACTGCTGATCCAGGCCGAGCAGAAACTGATCGATCAGGCCGACGAACTGGTGGTGCTGGTCGACTCGTCAAAATTCCGCAAACGCTCGAGCCTGATCCTGTGCGGCCTGTCGCGCATTGCCACGGTCATCACCGACGACGGCATCGAGGATCGCGAGGCCAAGATGTTGGAGGCCGCCGGTGTGACGCTGGTCGTCGCCCGCACAACGGCAGGCAATAGGGAAGAATCTTCGCTGCAGGCCTGAGGGTTCGCAGCGGCGATGGAATGCAACGCTCAAGGGAGGATATTCGATGAGCTTTCTGAAGAAATTGATGGTTACGGCGGCGTTCTCCGCCGCCATCTTCGTGAATGCGGCCTATGCCGAGAACGTCAAGATCGCGCTGGTGGTGAAGTCGCTCGGCAACGGCTTCTTCGATGCAGCCAACAAGGGCGCCGAAGAGGCGGCCAAGGAACTCGGCGACGTCGATATCATCTACACCGGCCCGACCAAGGCGACCGCCGAAGCGCAGATCGAGGTGATCAATTCGTTGATCGCCCAAAAGGTCAACGCGATCGCCATTTCGGCCAATGACGCCGACGCGCTGGTGCCGGCGCTGAAGAAGGCGATGGATCGCGGCATCACCGTCATCTCGTGGGATTCCGGCGTCGCTCCGGAAGGCCGCCAGCTCCACCTCAACCCCTCGGACACCAACCTGATCGGCGAGACCATCATCAAGCTTGCCGCCGACTATCTGCCGGAAGGCGGCGATGTCGCCATACTGTCGGCTTCGTCGACCGCGACCAACCAGAACGCCTGGATCGAAGCGGCCAAGAAGGTGCTGCCGGAGAAATTCCCCAAGATCAATCTCGTCGCCACCGTCTATGGCGACGACGACTCGGCCAAGAGCACGGACGAGGCCAAGGGCCTGCTGAAATCCTATCCGAACCTCAAGGCGATCATCGCACCGACCACGGTCGGCGTCGTGGCCGCCGCCCAGGTGGTGACCGACCAGGGCCTGATCGGCAAGGTCAATGTCACCGGCCTGGCGCTGCCGTCGGAGTTCAAGAAGTTCATCGACAACGGCGCCAGCCAGGCTGTCGCACTGTGGAACCCGATCGATCTCGGCTACTCGGCCGTCTACCTCGCCCATGATCTGGCGGTGAAGAAGGAAGAAGCCAAGCCGGGTGCGACGCTGTCGATCGGCCGTGTCGGCAAGGTCACCCTCGACGACACCAACTCGGCCGCGATGGCTCCGCCCTTCAAGTTCGACAAGTCGAACATCGAAGAGTTCTCCAAGATCTATTGATCCTGGAGCCCTTCAAGCCGGCGCGGCGGAGCTCAAGTTCCGCCGCGTCCTCAAACGGACCTGCTTAAGGGCTTGATACGACTATGGACACGACAGCCCAACTCGACCCGACCACTGAGCAGCCTTTGGATGCGGCTCCGCGCCTGACCCTGGCCGGCATCTCGAAGAGTTTTCCCGGCGTGCGCGCGCTGCATGATGTCAGCCTGTCGCTCTACCCAGGCCAGGTGACCGCGCTGATCGGCGAGAACGGCGCCGGCAAGTCGACGCTGGTCAAGATCATGACAGGCATCTATCAGCCTGATACAGGCACGATCAGCATCGATGGCCAGGCCGTGACCTTGCCCAGCGCGCATGCCGCCTTCGGGCACGGCATCACCGCCATCCACCAAGAAACCGTGCTGTTCGACGACCTGACGGTGGCCGAGAACATCTTTCTCGGCCATGCGCCGCGATCGCGCCTCGGCACCATCGACTGGCGCACCATGCGCAAGAATGCCCGTGAAGTACTGAACACCATGGGTGCCGGCCACATCGACGCCGATGCGCGGCTGAAGGATCTCGGCATCGCCAACAAGCACCTCGTCGCAGTCGCCCGCGCCATGTCGATCGACGCCCAGATCGTCATTATGGACGAGCCGACCGCAGCGCTGTCGCTGAAGGAGATCGAGGAGCTGTTTTTGCTGGTCGAGTTCCTGAAGAGCGAAGGCAAGGCGATCCTGTTCATCAGCCACAAGTTCGACGAGATCTATCGCATCGCCGACCGTTACACGGTGTTCCGCGACGGCGAGATGGTCGGCGAAGGCCTGATCAGGGATGCCGGACAGAGCCAGATCGTGCGCATGATGGTCGGCCGCGCCGTCGATCACATCTTTCCGCAACGCAAGGCCGAGATCGGCGCGCCGGTGCTTGCCGTCTCCGGCCTGTCGCACCCGACCGAGTTCGACGACATCGGCTTCGAGCTGCACAGAGGCGAGATCCTCGGCTTCTACGGCCTTGTCGGCGCCGGCCGCAGCGAGGTGATGCAGGCGATATCAGGCATCACCCGCACCAGCAGCGGCACCATCACGCTGGAAGGCAAGGCGATCATGCCGAAATCGGCGGCGGATTCGATCGACGCCGGCATCGTCTACGTGCCGGAAGAACGCGGCAAGCAAGGCGTGGTGATCGGCCTGCCGATCTTCCAGAATCTCTCGCTGCCCTCGCTCAAGCGCACATCCAAGTCAGGTGTGTTGCAGCTGGCCGAAGAGTTCGCGCTAGCCCGTTCCTATACCGAGCGGCTCGATCTGCGCGCCGCCTCGCTCAGCCAGGACGTCGGCACTTTGTCGGGCGGCAACCAGCAGAAGATCGTCATCGCCAAATGGCTGGCGACCGCGCCCAAGGTGATCATCCTCGACGAGCCGACCAAAGGCATCGACATCGGCTCGAAAGCCGCCGTGCACGGCTTCATGGCCGAGCTGGTCGCTCAAGGGTTGTCGGTGATCATGGTGTCGTCCGAACTGCCCGAGATCCTCGGCATGTCCGACCGGGTCATCGTCATGCGCGAGGGCCGCATCGCCTCGATCTATGACAACAAGGGGCTCGACGCCGAAACGCTGGTCAAGACGGCAGCAGGGATTGTGGCATGAAGGTTTTGCTCAAATATCGCGAAGTCTGGCTGCTCGCGGCAATCGTCGTGCTGATCGGGCTGATCTCGATGCGCTTTCCGGGCTTTGCTGCCTTCGGCAATCTGCGCCAGGTGTTCAACGACACCTCGATCCTGATGATCCTGGCGCTGGGGCAGATGGTGGTGATCCTGACCCGCTCGATCGACCTGTCGATGGCGTCGAACCTGTGCTTCACCGGCATGGTGGTGGCGATGCTGAACGCCGCGCATCCGGCAATCCCGATCCCGCTGCTGATCGTCATCGCACTTCTGGTCGGCCTGGTGCTCGGCGCGATCAACGGCCTGCTGGTATGGCGGCTGAACATTCCCTCGATCGTGGTGACGCTCGGCACGCTCACCATCTATCGCGGCGCTACCTTCGTCATTTCAGGCGGCGCCTGGGTCAATGCCGATCAGATGAGCCCTGATTTCATCGGCCTGCAGCGCGCGGCCTTTCTCGGCATTCCAGTGCTGTCGTGGATCGCCATACTGGTCATCGCCTTGTTCTTCCTGTTGATGACGCGCACCGCGCTCGGCCGCTCGATCTATGCCATCGGCGTCAATCCGACAGCATCGATCTACGCCGGCATCGATGTCGGCCGCACCAAGTTCATTGTCTTCTGCATCTCGGGGATGGCCGCCGGTCTGTGCGGCTATCTCTGGATCTCACGCTATGTCATCGCCTCGGTCGAGGTCGCCAATGGCTACGAGCTCAACATCATCGCCGCCTGCGTCATCGGCGGCATCTCGATCGCCGGCGGCATCGGCTCGGTCGGCGGCGCAGTGCTTGGTGCGCTGTTCCTCGGCATCATCTCCAACGCGCTGCCGGTCATCAACATCTCGCCGTTCTGGCAGATGGCGATTTCGGGCAGCGCCATCATCCTGGCCGTGGTGCTCAACGCGCGCGGCGAACGCCGGCAAGGCCGCATTATTCTCAAGAAGGCGGAAGCGGCATGACCGACACCCCAGCCCCGCGCCACATTCCCGACCGGCTCGACACGCCGCTCAACTCGGCGATCTTCTCGTGGGAGGCCCTGCTGGTCGCGGTGGCGGTCGCCATCTTTGCCGTCAACAGCTTCGCCTCGCCCTATTTCCTCGACGCGTGGTCGCTGTCGGACCTGACCTTCAACTTCACCGAGAAGGCGCTGATCGCGCTCGCCATGGCGCTGCTGATCATTTCCGGAGAGATCGACCTGTCGGTCGCCGCCATCATTGCGCTGGCCTCGACGATGATGGGCATGGCGGTGCAGGCCGGCGCCGGCACGCCGGTGCTGGTGGCGATCGGCATCCTGGTCGGGCTCGGCTGCGGCGCCTTCAACGGGCTGCTCGTCACCAGGCTCGGCCTGCCGTCGATCGTCGTCACCATCGGCACGATGAGCCTGTTTCGCGGCATCGCCTTCATCGTCCTCGGCGACCAGGCCTACAAAGGCTATCCCTCCAGCTTCGCCTTCTTCGGCCAGGGTTATGTCTGGTGGGTGGTGTCGTTCGAGCTGACGCTGTTCCTCGTCGCGGCGGTCATCTACTGGTTCCTTCTGCACCGGACCAGCTTCGGCCGCCGCGTCTTCGCCATCGGCAACAACCCGGTCGCGGCACAGTTTTCCGGCGTGCGTGTCGGCCGCATCAAGTTCATCCTGTTCTGCCTGACCGGGCTGATGGCGGGCATCACCTCGGTGCTGATCACCTCGCGGCTCGGCTCGACCCGGCCATCGATCGCGCAAGGCTATGAATTGGAAATCATCACCATGGTGGTGCTGGGTGGCGTCAGCATCCTGGGCGGCGCCGGCAGCATTTTGGGCGTGGTGCTCGCTGCCTTCATCATGGGGCTGGTGACTTTCGGCCTGGGGCTGCTCAATGTGCCCGGTATCGTCATGTCGATCTTCATCGGCCTGCTGCTGATCATCGTCATCGCGCTGCCCATCGTCTGGCGCCGGGTGCGGCGGGAGCGTTTTACCTGATGGCCGAGAAATACGCGTTCAAGATGAAGCTCAATCCCGGCATGAAGGCCGAATACAAAAGGCGTCATGACGACATCTGGCCGTCGCTGGTCGCACTGCTGAAGCAGGCCGGCGTTTCCGACTATTCGATCCATCTCGACGATGAGACCAACACCTTGTTCGGCGTGCTGTGGCGGCGCGACGGCCACGGCATGGACGACCTGCCGAAGCCACAAGGTGATGCAGCGCTGGTGGGCTGAAATGGCCAACATCATGGAGACCAGGCCTGATAACGAGCCGGTGGCGGTGCCGCTGGAAACAATGTTCCATATGGAATGACCCGCCACGTCGCCGTCATCGATATCGGCAAGACCAACGCCAAGGTGGCGCTGGTCGATCTCGCCGATCTGCGCGAAGTTGCGCTGCGCCGCATGGCGAACGCGCCTGTCCTTGACGGTCCCTACCCGCACCACGATGTCGAGCTTCTGTGGTCGTTCATCCTCGACAGCCTCGCCGAGATCAATCGCGAACAGCGCATCGACGCGATATCGATCACCACCCATGGCGCGACGGGCGCGCTGGTGGACACTGCCGGCGAGTTGGCGCTGCCGGTGCTCGACTATGAATTTGCCGGGCCCGACACCCTTGCCGAGGACTATGGCACGAACCGTCCGGCCTTCGCCGAGACGGGCACGCCGCGCCTGCCGGTCGGCCTCAATCTCGGCGCGCAGCTGTTCTGGCAGCAGAAGCGCTTTCCGGCGGAGTTCGCCAAGGCCGCCGCGATACTGATGTACCCGCAATACTGGGCCTTGCGCCTGACCGGCGTCGCCGCCAACGAAGTGACTTCGCTTGGCTGCCACACCGATCTGTGGAACCCGTGGAAGGCCGATTTTTCGTCGCTGGTCGACAAGATGCAATGGCGTCATCTGATGGCGCCGGTGCGGCCGGCGAAAGATCGCCTTGGCCCGATCCTGCCCGCGCTTGCGATACGGACCGGGCTTGATCCGCAAACGCCGGTGTTTTGCGGCTTGCACGATTCCAACGCCTCGCTGCTGCCGCATCTCCTGTCCGATACGCCGCCGTTCTCGGTCGTCTCGACCGGCACCTGGGTGGTGACGATGGCGGTTGGCGGCAACAAGATCGCGCTCGACCCGGCCCGCGACACGCTCGTCAACGTCAACGCGCTCAGTAATCCGGTGCCGTCGGCGCGTTTCATGGGCGGCCGTGAGTTTTCGCTGCTGACGGAAGGCCAATCGGATGACTGGACCGAAGCGGACATAGCCACAGTGCTCGCGCGGAAGACGTCCCTGCTGCCTTCGACCCAACAGGGTTCGGGGCCGTTCCCGCACCACAGAGCAGCATGGCTCGACGCCGACGGCATCAACGGCGGCCAGCGCTTTGCCGCCATCTCTTTCTACCTGGCGCTGATGACCGCGACCTGCCTCGACCTGATCGACGCCGACGGCCCGACGATCGTCGAGGGCCCGTTCGCCCGCAACCGGCTTTTCACGCGCATGCTCGCTG
This sequence comes from Mesorhizobium sp. WSM4846, assembly GCF_055811415.1. Classification (NCBI taxonomy): domain Bacteria; kingdom Pseudomonadati; phylum Pseudomonadota; class Alphaproteobacteria; order Hyphomicrobiales; family Phyllobacteriaceae; genus Mesorhizobium; species Mesorhizobium sp. WSM4846. The sequence goes on along the minus strand of NZ_JBVVPZ010000011.1, from coordinate 73,225 downwards.
CAGCCACCGCACGTGCCGTCATCGCGTCGGAAGCCGCAACCGGCACCAGCATCGGCGCCGCCCTGCTGGCGTCCGATCATGGAACGGCCCAGGGCGGGGGCGAAAAGATCGAACCGCCGGCCGACCCAGCCTGGGCGGATTATGCACGTTCATGGCGCGCGGCGGTCGACGCACAGGGCTGATCACAAAATCCGCTTGCCAAAGGCCGACATGACGAAGTTGACGGTGTCTGTCGCAATCCGCGGTTCCAACCCTGATGTCAGGCCGGAAACGTCCATCGACAACAGCCCGCCGGACAGCGCGATCGCCTCCATAGCCTGATGCGTTTCGCGCACCGTGATGCCGCCGGAGCCCGCCGCCCAGCCGGCGAATTCGGTCACATCAGGCGAATAGCTGACATGGAAGCCTTGCGTGCCGGAGGTGGCGATGCGGATCGCCTCGTGCATCACATCGCGCATGCCCATGGCGTCGATGTCGGTCATGGTGAAGGCGCAGACGCGCGAATCCTTCAGCACCCGGGCCTCGGCCGGATCGGCATGGCGCAAACCGACAATGACGACGTTTTCCGGCGACAGTTGTGGCTGCAGCGCGCCGGGCTTGTGATCGAGACCCAGCGCCCGCGCCAGCACCGAACGTTCCGGCAGGTCGATGCCGTCCTCGTCCTCGGGCATCAGCGCGGCGATGGAATCGATCCAGATCAGGCCAAACGAGTGCGTCGCCCGCGCTGTCCCCGTCAGCGCCTTGTGGGCGATGCGCCGGTCGCTGCCGGCGGTGAGCCGGACCAGGCCGGACGGCGGCCGCTCGATATCGGCCAATTCGACGACATCGAAATTCATCGCCTCCAGCCGGGCGCCGGTCGCCTCCCTGGCCAGGATGCCGGCCGCCGCCGGTTCGGCAGATATCGACACCATCTTGCGGCCGGAGAAATCCTCGACATCGTGCATTGGCGCCTTTTCGACATATTCCGAGGTCATCGCCAGCAGCATGGCGCCATAGCTCATGCGGAAGGCGACACGATCGCCGACGGCGGGTGGCGGCTCGGCATCGGTCACGTCGAGAAGCAGATGGTCGCTGGAGGCGCCGAGCACCCGCACCCCCTTGGCAATCGGCGTCAAACCTTCGATCAACACATCCTCGCGGCCGATATTGGCGATGGCGCGCAACCTGTCGCCATCGTCGGCAAACACCGGCTGGTTGCCGAAAGCGTCGTAGCCGGATTGGCCGATCGGCCGCGAAGGCTTCAGCTTGACCTCGATGATGTCGCTGGTCAGCCGGCAGGCATCGGGTTCGAGCTCGGGCCACGGCGTCTCGCGAAAAGTTTCGACGCCACCCTGCAGGATCGCCTCGCCAACCCGCAGATTGTTGATGCCGGCGGGCAGCCTGCCTTCGAGCAGCAGCGTCAGCGACGATGACGCGCCGCCAGAGATCCAGTCGAGCGTTGCGCCGGACAGGCGCTCGGTCTTGTAGGCGTGGGCGACGAGCTGCCCGAGATTTTCCTGCGTCGGCATGATGGCGCCGAAGCAGCCGAGATTGGTGCCGATTCCGGCGATGCGCACGCCGCTGAGCGCCAGTATCTGCTCGATCGTCGGGATGAGGTCGTTCGGCCAGATGCCTTCCCTGAGGTCGCCAAGATCGATCATCAGCATGATGTCGTGGACGCGGCCCATGCGCTCGGCGATGCGCGATATTTCGCGGATGGTGGCGAGCTCGGATTGCAGGCTGATGTCGACTGTGCGCACCACCTCCTCGATGCGTGCCATCGGCGGACTGCGCAGCAGCATGATCGGGGCGGTGATGCCGCTGTCGCGCAGCCGGCGGATGTTTTCGAACCGCGATTCGGCGATGCCGGCGACGCCGCCGCGCAGCATGGCACGCGCCACCTGCGGCATGCCGCAAGTGCCCTTGGTGACGCCGAATACCTTGATGCCGGACAGGGCGCAGCGGTCGACTATGTTGCGCGCGTTGCGCTCGATGCGGCCAAGATCGATGGCGACTTGCGGTCCCGACATTTTTCTACTCAGAATTTGTGCACGGTATTAGACGCATCTTCCCGGTGCCGACACGACGATTAATTCTCCCTCAATTGACATAGACCAGCCCTTGCGGGTCGATCTCCGGCTTGCGGCCCGCGACCACATCGGCAAGGAATTTTCCCGAGCCGCAGGCCATGGTCCAGCCGACATGGCCGTGGCCGGTGTCGAGATAGAGATTGCTGTAGCGCGCCCGGCCGATGACCGGGACCGAGTTCGGCATCATCGGCCGCAGACCGGCCCAGAGCTCGGCCTTGTTCTCGTCGAAGGCGCCCGGGAAAAGCTCCTTGCCGGTCCTGAACATGGCGGCGAAATCGCTCGGCTTGTGGCTGCGGTCGAAGCCGGTGAACTCGGCGGTCGAAGCAAGCCGCAGCCGGTTGCCGAGCCTGGAATAGCCGATAAGCTGATCCTCGTCGGCGCCGCCCATGGTCGGGCCCTTGCTCTCGTCCTCCAGCGGCACGGTCGCGGTATAGCCCTTGACCGGATACACCGGCAGGTCGACGCCGTAGCGGCGGCCGAGCAGCCCGCTCTCCGGCCCCATCGAGATGACCACGGCGTCGCCTGTTATCGGGCCGGCCGAGGTCATCACCGCGCGCACCCGATCACCTTCGACGTCGAGGCCTTCGACCGTCGTGGCGTAGAGGAATTGGACGCCGAGTCTCTCGGCGGCATAGGCAGCGAGGTTTCGGGTGAACTGGCTGGAGTCGCCGGTCTGGTCCATCGGCGAATAGACGCCGCCGGCTATTCTGTCCCTGGCCCCGGCAAGGCCGGGCTCGATCTCGACCAGCCGGTCGCGGCCGACGATCTCGATCGGCAGACCGTGCTCGGCGAGATAGCGGTAATTGTCGGTGCCGGTATCAAAACTCTGCTGCGAGCGGAAGAAATAGAGAATGCCCTTCTTGCGCTCGTCATAGTGAATGCCGATGTCGGCCGAGATGGCATTGATGCAGTCGCGCGAATAAAGCGCCAGGCGCAGCTTGATGTCGGTGTTGGCGCGCAGTCGCGCATGCGTGCATTGGCGCAGGAAGCGCAGACTCCAGGCGAAGAAATAAGGATCGAAGCGCAGCCGCACCTTGATGCCGAGATCGTGGTTGTAGAGCGCGCGCAAAAACGTCCTCAGCGCAGCGGGCGAGGCCCAGGCGGTGGCGTCGCCGGGCGACACCAGGCCCGCATTCGATTGGCTGGTGCCTCGCGCCGCCATCGGATGGCGTTCGATCACGGTCACCTCGTGGCCGTCGCTCGCCAGATAGTAGGCCGCCGCCGTGCCGACGACGCCAGCGCCAAGGACCAATATCTTCATGCCGCCCCCAAAGGATCAGACGCGGCCGAAACGCCTCCACGTTTCAGCCGCGCAGCTCCTTCAATAGCGCTTCCACGCTCGATCTACGAGCCCACGGAGGAAAAACCGGGACTTCAGCTCCGCGCCGAATTCTTGCCGGTCAGGATACGCTCCCAAGCCAGCGCGTCGGCGACGATCCGGTCGAGGTCATCGCGTTGCGGGGTCCAACCGAGCTCGCGGCGCGCCAGCTCCGAATTGGCGACCACCGCCGCCGCGTCGCCCGCACGGCGCTCGCCGATCCGCACGTCGAAATCATGGCCAAAGACGCGGCGCACGCTGTCGATAACTTCGAGCACCGAATAGCCGTGGCTGTAGCCGCAATTGGCGACGAGGCTTGGTCCCCCGGCGCGCAGCCGTTCCAGCGCCAGCCGATGCGCCGCCGCCAGATCGCTGACATGGATGTAGTCGCGCATGCAAGTGCCGTCGGGCGTCGGATAGTCGGTGCCGAACACCTCCATGAAGGGCCGCTTGCCGAGCGCCGTCTCGCAGGCGACCTTGATCAGATGCGTGGCGCCCGGCGTCGACTGGCCGGTGCGGCCCCTCGGATCGGCGCCGGCGACGTTGAAGTAGCGCAACGCCGTATAGCGCAAGCCGTGGGCGATTGCGGCGTCGCGCAGCATCCATTCGCTCATCAGCTTGGACAGGCCATAGGGCGATTCCGGTGCAAGGCGCGCATCCTCGCGCACCGGCTCCAGCCCGGCGCCGCCATAGACGGCGGCGGTCGAGGAAAAGATGAAATTGGGCACGCCTTCGCGCACCGCGGTCTCGATCAGCGTGCGCGTCTTGCAGGTGTTGTTCTCGTAATAGCCGAGCGGGTCGGCGACCGATTCGGGAACCACGATGGAGCCGGCAAAATGGATGATCGCATCGACATGATTGTCGCGGATGACCCCGCCGACCAGCTCCTTGTCGGCGACATCGCCGACGACAAGCTTTGCCTCCGGCGCCACCGCCCATTCGAAGCCGGTCGAAAGCCGGTCGAGGACGACAACGCTCTCGGCCGCGTCCAGCAGTTCCCAGACCATATGGCTGCCGATATAGCCAGCGCCGCCTGTCACCAAAACCGTCATCCGTGTCCTCGCTGCTCAAGATTAATCGGAAGCTGTCTCCACACCCGCCTTACTGGAAAGCCTGCCACTGGGCCATTAGTCCATTTCCATCAGTGCCTGCGGTAACCAGTCTCATCGGCGCATGGCATCGTCCTGAAACAAAATTGATCCACATCAAGGGAATAGGCCATGATCCGTGGCCGTTAGGAACAGGCTTGGGGCGTGGCATTTTGACCAAAAAGGCCAAGTAGACGGCGAATAGGGCAATGATTATGATCCCACGCAAAAATTGGGAAGCCGAAATGAACTATCAGCGGTTCTTCGAAGACGCGATCGACCAGCTTCACGCCGAGCGTCGCTATCGCATCTTCGCCGACCTCGAGCGCATCGTGGGGAACTTCCCACGCGCCATCTGGCGCGCCAACGGCCGCGCCCAGGAAATCACCGTCTGGTGCTCCAACGACTATCTCGGCATGGGCCAGCATCCCGACGTCATCGCCGCGATGCAGAACGCCGCCGGCAAGATGGGATCTGGCGCCGGTGGCACCCGCAACATCTCCGGCACCAGCAATCCGCTGGTCGAGCTCGAACTGGAACTGGCCGACCTGCACGACAAGGAAGCCGCGCTGGTCTTTACCTCCGGCTTCGTCTCCAACGAAGCTTCGATCTCGACCATTGCGCGGCTGCTGCCCAACTGCCTGATCGTCTCGGACGAGTTGAACCACGCCTCGATGATCGAGGGCGTGCGGCGTTCGGGCGCCGAGAAGAAGATCTTCCGCCACAACGACGTTGCGCATCTCGAAAGCCTGCTACAGGCGGCGGGCCGCGAGCGCGCCAAGTTGATCGTCTTCGAGAGCGTCTATTCGATGGATGGCGATATCGCGCCGATCAAACAGATCGTCGAACTTGCCGAGCGCTACAACGCCATGACCTATATCGACGAGGTGCATGCCGTCGGCATGTACGGACCGCGCGGCGGCGGCATCACCGAGCGCGAAGGGCTGGCCGACCGTATCGACATCATCGAAGGCACGCTGGCCAAGGCGTTCGGCACGCTCGGCGGCTATATCACCGGCACAAGTGCGGTGATCGATGCCGTGCGCTCCTATGCGCCGGGCTTCATCTTCACCACGGCGCTGCCGCCGGCCATTGCCGCCGCGGCGACCACGTCGATCCGCCATCTCAAGCGCTCACAGGCCGAACGAGCCGCGCAGCAGCGCCAGGCGACGCGGACCAAGCAGGTCCTTACCGCCGCCGGCCTGCCGGTGATGGAGTCCGCTACCCACATCGTGCCGCTGCTCGTCGGCGATCCCGAGCTGTGCAAGATGGCCAGCGACCGCCTGCTCGGCGTCCACGGTATCTATATCCAGCCGATCAACTACCCGACCGTGCCGCGCGGCACCGAACGGCTGCGGATCACGCCGACGCCGTTCCATTCGGATCAACTGATCGCGGGACTGCAGGACGCTCTGGTCGAGACTTGGGATGCTTTGGGTATCTCTTACGGTTCTGCGGGCCGGCCGGCCGTGAGGGAAAGCGACCGCGTCATTCCGCTGCTGGTGCCGAAGTCCGGCGGGTGATCTTCAGCCGAGGGCATGATGGCGGTCTCCGCTCTTGGTGCCGCGTTGTTCTTCCACGCCGCGGCATTCGAAGGTCACGGTATGGTTCCTAGGGCCTACGCGACGTCGCTTCGCTTGCGCACACTCGGGCGGATCTGACTCTCACACACTCTTCATCCACTTCGCCAGCCGGTGTGCGGCTTCCTCGAGCTGGTCGAGGCGGCGGTGGAAGCATAGCCTGAGAAAGGCTTCGCCGCCGGGGCCGAAGGCGGTTCCGGGCGCCAGGCCGACATTGGCGCGGTCGACGATGTCGAAGGCGGCGGCGCGTGAATCGGTAACGCCGTCGACCGCGAAGAACAGATAGAACGCTCCCTGCGGCACGGTGAAGCGTGCCCTGCCGGTCGCAGCCAGGATGCCGCAGACCAGGTCACGCGCCGCCCTTGCCCGCTCCACCTGCTCGACGATGAAGGCATCGCCCTCATCGAGGGCGACGACCGCGCCGCGCTGCATGAACTGGGCAACGCCGGAGGTCGAATACTGGACCAGGTTCTCGAACACCTGCTGCAGCGAAGGATGGGTCTTGATCCAGCCGACCCGCCAGCCGGTCATCGCCCAGTTCTTGGAAAAACTGTTGACGAACAGGATGCGATCCTCGTCGGCCATGATATCGATAAAGGACGGCGCGCGACCATCGCCGTAGTGGAACAGCGAATAGATCTCGTCGGCGATGATCCACAGGCCCCTTCCACGGGCAAGATCGAGGATCGCCTGCAGCGTCTCCCTGTCGGCGGTCCAGCCGGTCGGGTTGGAGGGTGTGTTGACGAACAGCGCCTTTGTCCTTGGCGTGATCGCCGCCTCGATCTTGCCGACGTCGCAGGACCAGCCATTGCCGGACTGGTCGAGCGTGACAGCGACCGGAATAGCGCCCGCCACACCGGCGGCTGCGGCGAAATTCGGCCAGGCCGGCGACAGATAGACGAGTTCGTCCCCCTTCCCTGCGACGGCATCGATCGCCAGCTGGATGGCATGCATGCCCGAGCCGGTGACGATAAATTCTTCCTCGGCGAAGCGCTTGCCGAAATGCCTGACGTAATAGCGGGCGAGCGCCTGCCTCAGCTCGGGGATGCCTTTCTGCCAGGTATAGAAGGTCTCGCCGCCGGCTACCGCCCGGGCAGCGGCATCGGTGATGAAGGCGGGCGTCGGCAGGTCGCCCTCGCCGGCCCAGAGCGGGATCATGCCATCGCGGTCGCGGCCGCGGTTCATGACGGCGACAATGCCGCTTTCCGGCGCGGCCCGGGCCTCGGCGCGCAAATTCTCGATCAGGGTCATGGATAGATCCGTTTTCGTCTTCTGGACTGCTAGCGCGTTTCGCGACAGGCGAAAACAGAAAACCCCGGCCGCAAACGGCCGGGGTTTTGGTCCAGGGAATCTGTCTTCGGGCTATTTCCTGGCGAGGAGATCGCGAATTTCAGTGAGCAGCGCAACATCGGCCGGCGGAGCGGCCGCAGGCGCAGCTGGCTTCTCACGCTCCAGACGCTTGCGCAGATTGTTCACGGCCTTGACCATCAGGAAGATGATGAAAGCGAGGATAATGAAATTCAGCGCGGCGGTGATGAAACTGCCATAGGCGAAGACTGCGCCCTGCTTCTTGGCATCCGCCAGCGATGTGGCGTTGACGGCTGAGGACAAGGGCAGGAAATAATTGTTGAAGTCGAGTCCGCCGAAAATCGCCCCGATTATCGGCATGATGATGTCATTGACCAGTGAATCGACGATCTTGCTGAAGGCAGCGCCGATAATGACGGCGACGGCCAGGTCCATGACGTTACCCCGGGAAATGAATTCCTGGAATTCTTTCAGCATTCGACCCTCCTTGTTCTGACGGGCCAGGCCGCCGCCCTCGCCCGATCGTTGGCTTCACTGGCACAATAGCAAAAGCCTGCAGTTGCAGCATGGACAAAAGACCGTTTCCGCCGGCCAAGATTCCGAAGCCGCAGCCATCTGCGCCGAAAGCCGCGATGGACTTGATCGCCAAGCTGTGATTGCGTCTCAGCAGGCCGGATGCAAAACCGGCAAGGGAGGATTGTCAGGCCGTGCAGGGCTGGTTCGTCGTCATCATTGCGATTGCCTATGTGACGTTGCTGTTCGCCATCGCCAGCCTCGGCGACCGGCGCTCAACGACATCCGGGTCTGACCGGGCCCGGCCCTTCATCTATGCGCTCAGCCTGGCGATCTACTGCACCTCCTGGACGTTCTTCGGTTCGGTCGGCCTTTCCTCCGAGCGCGGCCTTGAATTCCTCGGCATCTATATCGGCCCGGTGCTGGTGTTCGTGTTCGGCTTTCCGCTGCTTCGGCGCATCGTCAGGCTGGCCAAGACAGAGAAGATCACCTCGATCGCCGACTTCCTCGGCGCCCGCTACGGCAAGAGTTTCGCCGTAGCAGCGATTGCCACGCTGATCGCGACGGTCGGCGCGGTGCCTTACATGGCGCTGCAGTTAAAGGCGATTTCCGGCTCGGTCAGCCTGATGGTCGAGCATTATACCGGCTCGCCGCCTTCGTTCGATCCGTTCGTCAGCGACATCTCACTGGTCGTCGCCATGCTGCTCGCGCTGTTTGCGGTGCTGTTCGGCACGCGCCACGCCGACGCCACCGAGCACCAGGACGGGCTGGTGCTGGCCGTCGCGGTGGAAACGGTCGTCAAGCTCGCGGCCTTCCTAGCGATCGGCCTGATGGTGACGTTCCTGATCTTCGGCGGCCCGGGCGATATGGTCGACAAGCTCGCCGAGAATTCGCAAGTTCAGCAAGCGATGAGCTACAGCACCTCGCTCGCAACCTGGCTGGTGCTGACGTGTTTGAGCGGTTTCGCCATCATCATGCTGCCGCGCCAGTTCTATGTCACCATCGTCGAGAACCGCAGCGAGGCCGAACTGCGCACCGCGACATGGGTGTTTCCGCTCTATCTGGTGGCGATCAACCTTTTCGTGCTGCCGATCGCGCTCGCCGGCCTGGCGCTGGTCGGCACCAGGACCAGCAGCGACCTCTATGTCCTGTCGCTGCCGCTGCTCAGCGGTCACGATGTGTTGGCCATGGCCGCCTTCATCGGCGGCCTGTCAGCGGCCACCGCGATGGTGATCGTCGAAAGCGTCGCGCTGTCGATCATGATCTCCAACGATCTCGTCATTCCACTGTTCGTGCGTCGCCTGCTCAAGACCACGACATCGGAGAACGAGGACTGGTCAGCGCTCATCCTCAACGTGCGACGGGCGGCGATCTTCATCATGCTGTTCGTCGCCTTCCTCTACTATCGCGAGAGCACCAACAGCGCGCGGCTCTCCTCGATCGGCCTGATGTCGTTCGCCGCGATCGCGCAGTTCGCGCCGGCCTTGATCGGCGGGCTGATCTGGCGCGGCGCCAACGGTAGGGGGGCGGCGCTCGGCATGGTCGCCGGCATCGTCGTCTGGAGCTATACGCTGCTGCTTCCTTCGCTCGCCGCGTCCGATACCGGCATCGTCGTCCACGGCCTGTTCGGTTTCGAAGCGTTGCGGCCGCAAGCGCTGTTCGGCACCGTCGCCGAGCCGCTGAACCACGGTGTCCTGTGGAGCCTGTCGGTCAACACGCTGTTCTTCGTGCTAGGCTCGCTGTCGCGCGCGTCGGTGCCGCTGGAGCGCATCCAGGCGTCGATTTTCGTGCCGCGCGAGGCGAGCCCGATGCCGAGCCTGCGCCGCTTCCGCACCACCGTCACCGTCAACGACCTCAAGGACACCATCGCGCGCTATCTCGGCGTCGAACGCACTGAACGGTCGTTTCAGTCGTTCGAAAAGAGCAACGGCGCTTCGCTGCACGGCAACGAGCAGGCCAGCATGGACGTCATCCGTTTCTCCGAGCAGCTTCTGGCAAGTGCCGTCGGCTCCTCTTCGGCGCGGCTCATCCTGTCGCTGCTGCTGCGCCGCAATGATCGAGAGGCGAAGGACGCCTTTCGCCTGCTCGACGACGCCACCGAAGCGTTGCAGCACAACCGCGACCTGCTGCAGATCGCGCTCGACCAGATGGAACAGGGCATCACCGTCTTCGACAGGGATTTCCGGCTGATCTGCTGGAACCGCCAATATCGGGCGCTGTTCGACCTGCCCGACGAGATGGGCCAGGTCGGCGTCTCGCTCGACCGCATCCTGCGCCACCTTGCCGAGCGCGGCGACATTCCGGCCGACCAACGGGTGGCGATGCTCAACCGCCTCACCAGCTTCGTCAGCCCCTGGCAGATGGAGCTGAAGACCAGCGGCCGCATCCTGGAATTGCGCTCCAACCCGATGCCGGATGGCGGCATCGTTGCCACCTATGCCGACATTTCCGGGCGCGTTGAGCAGGACCTGGCGCTGAAGCGCGCCAATGAAACGCTCGAACAGCGCGTCAAGAACCGCACCGTCGAACTGACCCGCGTCAACGAGGAGCTGGCACAGGCGCAGATGCTGGCGGAGGAGGCCAATCTCGGCAAGACCCGCTTCCTCGCTGCCGCCGGCCATGACATCCTGCAACCGCTGAACGCTGCTCGTCTCTATTGCTCGTCGCTGATCGAAAAGGCCGGCAAGGGACCTGCGGGCAAGGCCGCGATCAACATCGAATCCTCGCTGGAATCGGTCGAGACCATTCTCGGCGCAGTCCTCGACATTTCCCGTCTCGACGCCGGCGCGATGAAACCGGACGACACGGCCTTCAGCCTGGACGGACTGCTGCGCCAGATCGGCAACGACTTTCAGCCGCTTGCCGCCGAGAAGAAACTCAGCCTGACGATCATGCCATCGTCGCTCAGCGTGACGACTGACCGCAATCTGTTGCGCCGCCTGATCCAGAACCTCGTATCCAATGCCATCAAATACACCCGCCATGGCCGCATCCTGGTCGGCGTGCGGCGGCGCGGCGAACTGGCCGAGATACAGGTGATCGACACCGGCATCGGCATTGCCGCCGACAAGCTGAACACGGTCTTTCACGAATTCACCCGGCTCGATGAGGGCGCCCGCGAAGCCGAAGGCCTGGGGCTCGGCCTTTCGATCGTCGACCGCATCGCTCGCGTCTTGCGCCTCGAACTCCAGATATTTTCAAGCCCGAGCAAGGGCACACGCTTTTCCGTCGTCCTGCCGGTCGCGGCAGTGCAGGAGCCGCGGCGCGAGATCGAGGCCAAGGCGCCGGTCCGCACGGCTGCTTCGCTTGCCGGGCTCCGCGTGCTCTGCATCGACAACGACGCCCGCATCCTCGACGGCATGCGGCTGCTGCTCGAAGGCTGGGGCTGCAGCGTCGACACGTTTGCCGGCTCGAGGGATCTCGAGGGGTCCGGCATGCGTCGGCCCGACATCGTGCTTGCCGACTATCATCTCGACGGCGAGACCGGCCTTGACGCCATCGCCAAACTGCGCGCTATCCATGGCCATGACATGCCGGCGGTGCTGGTCACCGCCGACCGCTCGAGCGAGGTGCGCGCCAGCGCCGGCAGGCTCGACGTGCCGGTGATCAACAAGCCGCTCAAACCAGCGGTGCTGCGCTCGATGATGGCGAGGGTCAGGCCGCTGGCGTCGGCGGCCGAGTAAAGCCGGAGGGTCAGCCGGCCGCCGCCAGCGGGTCGCTGCCGATCTTGGACAGCAGGATCACCGCCTGGGTGCGGCTGTCGACGCCAAGCTTCTGCAGAATGGCCGAGACATGCGCCTTGATCGTCGCTTCGGAGACACCGAGCTCGTAGGCGATCTGCTTGTTGAGCAGACCTTCCGCCAGCATGCCGAGCACGCGCGTCTGCTGCGGCGTCAGCGTCTGCAGCCGCTTGATCAGATCGGATATCTCGGGATCGCGCTCGACGCCGAGATCGATGCCGGTGGGCGCAGCGATGTCGCCGGCAAGCACCGACTGCACAGCGCTGCGGATCTCCTCCATGCTGGCCGATTTGGAGATGAAACCCGAAGCGCCAAGGTCGAGCGCGCGCCGGATGGTCACCGGGTCGTCATGTGCCGACACCACTACCAGCGGCACCGTCGGATGGATGCCGCGCAGCGAGATCAGACCGGAAAGGCCGCTAGCGCCTGGCATGGACAGGTCGAGCAGCACCAGATCGACGTCCTCATTGGCCACGACCAGCGCCTTGGCGCTTTCGAAATCGCCGGCCTCGTGAATGCCGGCGACGTCGCCGATGCCGGCAAGCGCCTCTCTCAGCGCACCGCGAAAAAGCGGATGATCGTCAGCGATGACGAAAGTATAGCCTGACGGCACATGGCCCTCCCCGAATCCCATTGATGATTGTCTGCTTCTTGCGGGATCAGTCGAACGATTATGCGGCGATATCAGCCGTTTTCAAGCGGCAAGCCGGTGCGCCGGGCCTTCCCCGGTGAACGGTGCTCAGGTTTTTTGCGAATTGGGCTTGGCGCCATCCTCGCCGCTGTCCTTTTCCATGTCCTTGACGATGCCCATGAAGCCGCGCAGGAAGCGCTCCATGTAGCTCATCGTCTTGTTGAAATCCTCCTCGCTGGGCAATGTCGACTCAAAGCGGGCGGCAAGCGAGTTCTCGAGCTTGACGACGCGCTGGTCGAGCGCCTTCACCGAATTTTGCAGCCGGTCGATCTCGTCCTGGAAGGCGGCGCGTTCATCGGCCGCCATCTTGCAGACGAGCTGGCCGGAACGCTCCTCGCAGATCGACATCGCACCGGTCTGCGTGTCCATGCGGACATAGCCGGTAGCCGACTTTTCCAACCGGTAGCGGTCGGCTTCCTCGGAAAAGGCCGATGCCGCGACGAGCGAGACGAGGGCTGCAGGGATCAAGACGTGCTGCGGACGCATATTGTTTGTCCTCCATAGGCCAGTAAGCGCAATCTTATCGCATGTTTGCGCCGGAAATGGGGAAGAACCCTAGCCTTTACCTTGACGCAGGTTCCTGTCGGAAAACCGTGTGACACTTTTCCGGAACCTGCTTGCCTCTTCCCCGTACGATTGGTTCGGACTATAGCGCAACCATGTCTCAGCTTATCTACAAGATAGTGCCTGAACCGCTGTGGCGCGAGGCCAAAAGAAATCGCCGCTTCACCGGCGCGCCGATCGATGTCGCCGACGGCTTCATTCATTTTTCCACCGCCGGCCAGGCCAAGGAAACCGCGGCAAAACACTTTGCCGGCCAGACCGGGCTGCTGCTGGTCGCCGTCGATGGCGCCAGACTGGGTGATGCGCTGAAATACGAGGTCTCGCGCGGTGGTGCGCTGTTCCCGCATCTTTACGGCCCGCTCGACCTCAACGCCGTCGTCTGGGTGCAACCATTGCCGCTCGGCACCGATGGCCGGCACCAATTCCCGACGCTGGAGGCCGAATGAGCGTGCTCGACCGGCTCGGCCAGAGGTTCCTGTTCGCATTCGATCCGGAAGCCGCCCACGGCCTGTCGATCGCGGCTCTGAAATGCGGGCTGCCGATAGGCGGGAGACCCGTGCGCGACGACAGGCTGAAAGTCAGCGTCTGCGACATCGATTTCCCCAATCCGCTCGGCATGGCCGCCGGCTACGACAAGAACGCCGAGGTTCCCGATGCGCTGCTTGGCCTTGGCTTCGGCTTTGCCGAGGTCGGCACGATCACGCCGCTGCCGCAGGCCGGCAACCCGAAGCCGCGCATTTTCCGGCTGACATCCGACGAAGCGGTGATCAACCGGCTGGGCTTCAACAACGGGGGTCACGCGGCCGCCGAACAACGGCTTGCCGCCCGCAAGGGTCGCGCCGGCATCGTCGGCGTCAATGTCGGCGCCAACAAGGACAGCACCGACCGCGTCGGTGACTATGAACGCGGCGTTGCCAGGTTTGCGCCACACGCCAGCTATCTGACGGTCAACATCTCCTCGCCGAACACGCCGGGCCTGCGCAACATGCAGGCGCGTGAACAGCTTGGCGAGCTGCTGTCGCGCGTCATGGCCGCACGTGCGGCAGCGGCCGCGCAGCCGCCCATCTTTCTGAAGATCGCGCCGGACCTGGTCGAGGCCGAGCTGGAGGACATCGCCGCCGAGGTCACCGAGAAAGCAATAGACGGCGTCATCGTCTCCAACACCACCATCGCGCGGCCGCGGCTGCGCAGCGCCGGCCTTGCCGGCGAGACCGGCGGGCTTTCGGGAAAACCGCTATTCGAGCGCTCGACCATCGTGCTGGCAAAGATGCGCAAACTGCTTGGCCCGGACCCGGCCATCATCGGCGTCGGCGGCGTCGATTCCGCCGAGACGGCACTTGAAAAGATCCGCGCCGGCGCCGATCTCGTCCAGCTCTATACCGGCATGATCTATGCCGGGCCGGCACTGCCGGGCCGCATTCTTGCCGGTATGGCCCGGTTCGCGGACATGCAACGGCTCAAATCACTGCGCGAGTTGCGCGATACCTGCCTCGAGCGATGGGCGTCCAAGCCGCTCTAACCCGACGAAGGACCTGCCGTTGGTCGTTCCGACACCTGATCCAGGATCCGCTCCCCCATTGCGCTTGATCCAACAGCCGATGTGGCCCAGTTTCCGGACGCCTCGCACCACTCATCCAACCACGGCCAATCGAAACCCGCCTGGCGCAGCTGCCGCTCATGCCCCTGCAGATCGTTCATCATCCCGACTACGACGCCGGTTTTGCCGTCAACCATCGCTTCCCGATGAGCAAATACAAGCTGCTGATGGAAGCCTTGGGCGCGCGCGGACTGGCCAGCCCCGCCGCGCTCAATGTGCCCGAACCGGCGCCGGCATCATGGCTGGAGCTTGCCCATGCCGCCGGCTATGTCGACCAGGTGCTGGCCTGCGAAGTGCCAGAAAAAATCGAACGCGAGATCGGCTTTCCGGTAGGCCCACGCGTCTCGCTCAGGGCGCAGCTCGCAACGGGTGGCACAGTGCTGGCGGCGCGGCTGGCGTTGCTGAACGGTATCGCCTGCAATACCGCCGGCGGCAGCCATCATGCGCGGCGCGCGCAAGGCGCCGGCTTCTGCACCTTCAACGATGTTGCGGTGGCTTCACTGGTGCTGCTTGCCGAAGCCGTCGCCGGCAATATCCTGATCGTCGATCTCGACGTGCATCAGGGTGACGGCACGGCCGACATTTTGGGCGCTGAACGGCGCGTTTTCACCTTTTCCATGCATGGCGATCGTAACTATCCGACGCGCAAGATCGCTTCCGACCTCGATATCGCTCTGCCCGACGGCATCGGCGATGCGGCCTATCTCGAAAGGCTGGGCGGCATCCTGCCGGAACTCACCGCCAGGGCGCGCTGGGACATTGTTTTCTACAATGCCGGGGTCGACGTTCATGCCGAGGACCGGCTCGGCAGGTTGTCGCTGTCGAACGACGGGCTGCGTGCGCGCGACGACATGGTGATCCGTCATTTCCGCGCGCTCGGCATCCCGGTCTGCGGCGTTATCGGCGGCGGCTATTCGACTGACGTGGCGGCTCTGGCCGCGCGCCACGCCATCCTGTTCGAAACGGCCTCAGGCTTCGCCTGACGGCCTTCGGTTCGGCGTCTGCTCTATTTCCGGTAGTTGGCGATCCTGAGCAGGATGAAGGCTGGAATGACGATCGCCGCACCCAGCAGGATGTAGCCGAGGAAACGGTCAATAGCGCGGAAGCCCAGGTTCCAGAGATCGACGAAGACATTGCGGATGCCGTAGAGCACATCCATCGGCGACCAGCCGAAAGCGTTCATGACAAGGCCGACGAGGAACGACAGCACCAGCAGCTTCAGGAGCACCCGGAGCGGCGTGTCGCCGAGAAAGCGCGTCAGTGCGGGCAAGGCGTGTCTCCAGATTCGGTTGCCCCGATTCGGGCACAGCTCCAAAAATACGCACTTGGCCGCCCGGCATCAAGGCGATCGCTCAGTTGCTGCGGTCGGCGCTTTGCCGAATTGTGCTCTTGACACTTATGTTGCAGTGCAGCAAAATTGGGCGACAGAGGGTAACCAGTTGATATCGAACTGCCAGACTCATCGCCCGGTGATGGACGGACTGCGCTGCCTCACCGTGACTTGCGAACACAGGGCTTCTTGAATGAAGTACAGGCGCGATATCGATGGTCTTCGGGCCGTTGCGGTACTGCCGGTCGTACTCTTCCATTTCGGCATCTCGGCAATTCCAGGCGGCTTTACCGGCGTCGATATCTTCTTCGTCATATCTGGTTACCTGATCACCGGAAGCCTTCTGGACGACCTTGAACGCGGCCAGTTTTCGATCGTCAGCTTCTACTGGCGCCGCGCCCGGCGCATTCTGCCGGCGCTGATCTTTGTCACGCTTCTCACCTGTATTGCGGCCCTGTTCATTCTTCTGCCGTCGGATCTGCATGAATTCAGTCTCAGCGTCATAGCTGCTTCGACTTTCTGGTCGAACATCTATTTCTGGAAAACGTCAAATTACTTCTCGATCGATGCCGAGCTCCGACCGCTGTTGCACACGTGGTCGCTTTCGGTCGAGGAACAGTACTATATCTTTGCCCCGATCCTGATGTTCCTGATCTACCGCTTTTTTGCCAAACGCTGGCTGACGATACTCCTGCCGATCATCCTCGGCAGTTTCGTGCTGGCGGTCATGGCGACGTGGCTGGCGCCAAACGCGGGATTCTACCTGCTGCCGACACGGATCTGGGAGCTCATGCTGGGCGCCGTGCTCATGCTGAAACGCCCCCCGCCCCTGAGCAGCCGGTTTCTTATGGAACTGCTCGGGTTGGCCGGATTTGGCCTTCTCGCCATCGGGTTCTTTGCGATCTCGGAGAGCGATCCGTTCCCGGGCTACAACGCCTTGTATCCCTGCGTCGGAACGGTCCTGCTCATCTATGTTGGCCAAAACAGCCCCTCGACGATCGCCAGCCGCATACTAGAAGTCCGGCCGCTGGTCTGGATCGGCCTCATCTCCTATTCACTGTATCTTGTTCACTGGCCGATCAATGCGTTCGCGCACTATCTCTCACTAGAAGAATTCGACCCGTCGATGACCGTTGCGTTGACGGTAGCAAGCCTCGCGCTGGCTGCGTTTTCCTGGAAGTACGTCGAGCAGCCGTTTCGGCAGAAAAGGAGCTTCACCGCCCCGGCGCCCATCTTCGCCTTTTCAGCGGGCGCAATCGCTGTTCTTTGCCTTGGCGGGGCGGCGGGGGCGCTCGGCAACGGCTTTCCGCAACGCTTTCCAGACTATGTCCAACAGCGGATTCCTGTCGGGGACTGGGGCAATGGCACCTGTTTCAACGAGGGCTTCAGCCGGATCGAAAACTGGAATATCGAGGATTGCACGCGCACACGCGGCTTCCCTACAACCGTTTTGTTGTGGGGTGACTCGTTCGCCGCCCACTATGTTCCAGGCCTGGACGCCAACATAAATCAACTCCGGGCCAATATCGTGGAATACACCTACGCGGGCTGTCCCCCGATTCTCTCCTACTTCTCCTATGGACGCCCGGATTGCATGCGGTTCAATCAGCAAGCCCTGAAGATTATCCAGGACGCTGGCATCAAGACGGTCGTGCTCAGCGGTCGGTGGACCGATTATGAGGCCAGAAGTTTCGACGGTCTCCAGCAAACGATCGATACCGTTCGTGGTCTGGGTGTGCGTGTGTTTGTCATCGGCCAATCCCCGCAGTTCATAACCGATGTTCGGAAAATCGCGTTCTTCGCAAAGCGCGAAAATCTCGATGATACGTCCTGGCCAATGGCCATGGATCCCGACATCAACAACCGTGTGCGCGCATTTACCAAAGGCGCCACCTTCATCGATCCGCTGAATTTTCTCTGTAGCGCCGGACGCTGCTCCTACGCCGACGCAGGCCAGTTCCTCTATTTCGACTACGGCCATTTTTCTACCATCGGGGCCACGCTTGCCATTTCGAAATACTGGCCGGCCTTTGCCGCAGACGATACCCTTGCCACGACGGAGTAACAGTCGGGCGGCTGGCAAGGCACGAGTGCACACGAGTGCACGCATAACGATTGCCCGAAGGCCGGCTTGCGTGGTAACGAGGCTGCTGCGCGGGTATGATGTAATGGTAGCCTGTCAGCTTCCCAAGCTGAACGCGCGGGTTCGATTCCCGCTACCCGCTCCAGCTTGCGCAGTCGGGCCGGCCGGCGCCGCACCTCACAGGACCACATGATGAGGTCCAGGTGAGTGGCCTATATCAGCCGGATAGAACATAACGTGATTCTAATAAGTGGCGGCAACAAAAGATGCCGATCCGCGTTGCGTTTGATCTGAAGGCCAGCCAGGGAGGAACCGAAATGGCCAACGACAAGAGCAATAGAGGTCCTGGCGACGGAAACCGCGTCGCGCGCGACCAAGATTATGAGTTCCGCTATTTCGCTACCAAGTTCGGCCTCTCAATACCGCAGATCCGCGAGCTTTTTGGCAAACACGGCACTGATCGCGAGACCCTGTATCGGGAGGCTCGGAAGCTCGGAAACGCCGTGACCACACAAGAACGGATCTCGAACGACGACCGAACCTTTCACCACCAGGGCCGCCTATGATCGGCAAGAGACATAGCCAAGAAGTCGAACATGAGAGCGACCATTTCTATCTGTGTCTGACAGGCGGCCAAATCGTAGATGCTCGGGACCTGCGGCATGTCAATTGGCACGAGCCGCTGGAACTTGATGCCTGATCTGCTCAAAAGGCACCGCGATGTTCGGCAAAGACCTCCTGGTTCACATGCTCGACCGCCGCGACACCCTGCCGCCAGACGAGATCGCGCTCATTGAGGCTCTTCCGGTTCGGCCGGTAACGTTCGGACCCGATGAGGAGATCGTCAGGGAGGGATCCCGCCCCACCGAAAGCTGCCTTGTCGCGAATGGGTTCGCAGTTCGAAACCAGGCTATTCGGGAAGGAAAGCGTCAAATAACGGCAATTCACGTGCCGGGAGACTTTGTCGATCTGCATAGTTTACTGCTAAAAGTGATGGACCACAGCGTGAGCGCGCTGGGTTCGTGCGATGTAGTTTTCATTCGACACAAAGACCTGCTTACAGCAATGGGTGGAAGTCCACATCTCACCCGGATGCTCTGGCTTTCGACGACTATCGACGCCTCGATCCAAAGGACTTGGATAACCTGCCTCGGGCGTCGCTCCGCCAAACAACATCTCGCACATATAATTTGCGAGTTGTATGTCCGATTAGAGATAGTCGGATTGGCCTCTGACCAGAAGTTCGCTATTCCACTGACGCAAGCGGCAATGGGGGACGTGCTTGGTCTATCTGTAGTTCACGTGAATCGGACACTGCAGGAGCTTCGAGCGAAGGACCTGGTTATCTGGAAAGACCGGAGGATTGTTATCCTTGATTTCCAGCGATTGGCCTTGCTGGCCGACTTTGATACGACTTACCTAAATCTCTTCCATGAGCCACGGTGACCGCCCTCGGCCAAGACGCCTCGGCATCAAGATTTCTCGTCAAATAAACAATGTGAATGAGCCCTCGCTCCGGATCGATTACGGCTTGGTTCAATTGGCACAGTTGACGTCAAGAAGGATTGCACATGCGTGAGCTCGAAAATCTCATCGAACAGTATGTAAATAGTCGGAGGCGGCGCCATAGTTTCATATCGACGGGGCTCGCCGTTAAGGCGCTCAAACAGATCGTACCGGCATGTTCGGTCTCAGATTCCGACCTGGCGAACATGATTGCCAATCGTGCAATAGACTACAACCTTCCGGTGAGCTTTGACCTTAATGAGAGCTAGGCGTGGCGCGTCATTATGCAGTCCGACCATGAGCCTTCCGAGGCCTACGAAACGGTCAAGGAAGAGGCCGAGCGGCAAGGCTCGGGTGGAGATGCAGGCACCCTAGCAGGCAAGGTCGGCAAAGTTGTGGAATCGACCGCAAACAGAACTGAGGAAGCCATTCGCGATCGTTTGCTGGGGTCGTCGGACGGGTCTTCAGCCACCTCGTAGCTCGCCACCGGCCTGAAGGCCAGGTCCATAGGACGTCATCCGGCATCGTCTCCGGCGCGCGCCCGGGCCTTGCGAGGGCAGGTGGCGGGCCAGTCCGCTTTGCTACGGGGCAAGCTCGTCGACGGCGCGGGCGGGCTCGTCCTTGAACTCGACCTTCGTGCCCGGCTGCACGATGGAGCCGAGATCTTCGACATCCCAATTGGTCAATCGGATGCAGCCATGCGAGAAGGTCGTGCCGATCTTGCCAGGTTCGGGCGAGCCGTGGATGCCGTAGCTTTCGATGGAGAGATCGATCCACACCGATCCCACGGGATTGTTCGGCCCGGCAGCGATGGTGAAGGGACGCTTGGTCTTGACTCCCTTGAAGGCAAAATCCGGATCGTAGTGATAGGTCGGATTGCGCACCACGCGCTTGACCTCCGCCGTGCCGCTTGGCGCCGGGTTTTCATCGCTGCCGATCGAGGCGGGGTAGACTGCGAGCCATTTGCCGGAAGGGTCGAGCACGCGCACCAGGCGAGCGTCCTTGTCGACCTCGATGCGGGCTACGCCCGCGGGAGGATCGCCGCGGCCAACATCAGGCACGATCAAGGTCTTGCCGGGCCTCCTGAAGCCGACGCCCGGATTGAGCATCCTGAGCAACTTTTCGCTGACATGGAAGCGCTCCGCCAGCTTCTCCACCGCGTTGGCGATAGGCGAGCCACCGCGGGCGGGCCATCCTCTCCATGCGAGCCGGAATCCGCCTGGTGAAAGGTCCGCGCACGTCCTTGCGCGTCACCTCATAGGTGACCAGAACCGGGTCGGCGGAGGTCGCCGTGAGCTTGCTCCAGGTCTCCGCAGTGAGCTTGCCATCGGATCGGAGTCCGTTCGCCTGCTGAAAGGCGCCGACTGCCTTGGCGAAGTTCTCTGAGAGGCGACCGTCGATCAGCCCCGGCGAGAAGCGGGCGCGATCCAATAGAATCTGCGCCTTGAGCAGCGTCGGATCGACATCCTTCGGTTCGCCGGCGGTGAATTGGGCCTGATTGACGGTCGCTAAGTCCAGCTTGGCCGAACGCGCCCCGCCGCATGCGAAGGCAAGCATCACGGCGAAGACGAGGAGAAGCCTGATCATCGATAGCCTTCCTGGGCCCTGCAACAGGAGCCCGCTTCTATGACGCGGCACAGCCCGGTGTGGTTCCTTCGCTCGAGCGATATTCTGATTGAAGCGACATGGCCGAAGAGCCGTAGCTGCGATAGCCAGGCAATGGATTGCTTGATTAAACGCTGTCAGCCGACCTCTCTCAAAATGAAGTCGTGCAGCATCTTGGCCGCCGGCGACAGCACGCGATTTTTTACGGTGATCAGGCTGTAAGGTCTGACCTCGATGTCGAATTCGGTCTGGACGACGTCGATGGCGCCGGCCAGCCCCTCGGGGTTCTGGATGAATTTCGCCACCTGGATCGACACCGGCGCGATGGCGTCCGACTGCGCGACCATGACCAGGGTGAGCAGCAGCGAGCTGGTGTTGAGGATGCGGTCCGGCAGCGCGATGTTGCGGTTCAAGAAATTGCTCTCCATCGCCTGGCGCAGCGGCGAGCCGCCCGACTGGAAAACCCAGTCATAGGCGGCGGTCTCCTCCAGCCGCACCGCCTTGCCCTTAGCCAGCGGGTGGCCGCGGCGCACGATGAGGCAGGCTTTTTCGACGCCGATGACGCGGGCCTCGAACAGCCGCGGATTGAGGTCCTCGGGGATGCGCGCGATGATGAAATCGTGACGTGTGGCGATCAGTTCGCGCGCCAGCACATTGGAGGTCTCGACCTGCATGGTGATCTCGATACGAGGATAGATCCGCCGGATCTCGCGGATCGCCGGCACGGCGAGCTCGATTGCAGGGGCCGTCACCGCGCCCAGGAACACCGAGCCGCCCTTGCCCGCCTTGAGCTCGGATATCTCGCGGTCGACTTCACGCATCTCGAGCAGGATCGAACGCGCGCGCCTCGCCAACGCCTTGCCATAGGGCGTCAGCGTGATGCCACGCGGCAGCCTCTCGCACAGCTTGACGTCGAGCACCGCCTCCATCTCGGCGATCATGCGCGAGGCGGCGGGCTGGGAGATGTTCATGACCTGGGCTGCCGCGCTGACCCGGCCATGGTCGTCGAGGGCTGCGATCATGCGCATGTGGCGCAGACTGAGGCCGCTGCGCAGCAAGGTCTCACTCCTGCCGGGACGTTCCCCATAACCCTCTGAAAGTCCGCCAGAATCCCGTAGCGCCGCCATGATGTCCGTTTGCCCCTCGCTGGTGGCCGGCCGGCAATCCCGGCCAGGTACTTTGGCCACTTTCAGTATACCAGTTTGGGTATAGCAACTACCAAAGATCGCATTTGACAGTTATGGCAAAGCGCCACACCTTTGCGCGTCCTGAAACCTGACCGTCGCCAGCGAGAAAAATCGCATCGACCGGAACCAGAGTCTCAGGGCCGATTGGGAGGATACCGGAGATCGAAATGGCGGCAGCGGCGCGTTTGGCGCTCCTGCACGATCGCGCGGCCCACGAAACCCAGGGTGCGCGTCCATCAACCAGGGAGAGTTAATGTGAAGATCATCAAGACACTGGCCGCCGTCGCGGCCCTTAGCATCGCGGCCATGACGGTCCCGGCGCAGGCAGGCGAAGGCCTCATCGGCGTTCTGATGCCGACCAAGACCTCGCAGCGCTGGATCAACGACGGCGATGCCGTCAAGTCCCAGCTCGAGGCTCTGGGCTACACTGTCGACCTGCAATATGCGCAGGACGATATCCCCAATCAGCTCAGCCAGCTCGAAAACGAAATCACCAAGGGCCCAAAGGCACTGATCATCGCCTCGATCGACGGCACCACCTTGTCGGACGCGCTGCAGAAGGCGGCTGACGCCGGCGTCGTCGTCGTCGCCTATGACCGGCTGATCAAGAAAACCCCGAATGTCGACTACTACACCACGTTCGACAATTTCGGCGTCGGCGTCATCCAGGCGAAATCGCTGCTCAAGGGCCTCGGCTATCCCGACAACAAGGGTCCGTTCAACGTCGAACTTTTCGGCGGCTCGCCCGACGACAACAACGCCTTCTTCTTCTACGACGGCGCCATGTCCGTTCTGCAGCCGCTGATCGACGACAAGACCCTGGTCGTGAAGTCCGGCCAGATGGGCATGGACAAGGTCGGCACGCTCCGCTGGCTGGCAGCCACCGCCCAGGCCCGCATGGACAATCTGCTCTCCGCCCACTACTCGGATGGCAGCCGCGTCGATGGCGTGCTCTCGCCATATGACGGCCTGTCGCGCGGCATCATCGCCTCGCTGCGCGCCGTTGGTTACGGCACGGCCGATCAGCCATGGCCAATCGTCACCGGCCAGGACGCCGAAACCGCTTCGGTCAAGGCGATCATCGCCGGCGAGCAGTACTCGACCGTGTTCAAGGACACCCGCGAACTCGCCAAGGCGACGGTCGAGCTCGTCGACAAGGTGCTCTCGGGCGGCAAGCCGGAAGGCCTCGACACCAAGACCTACAACAACGACGTCAAGGTCGTCCCTTCGATCCTGCTGACGCCGCATGATGTCGACAAGTCAAACTACCAGGCCCTGGTGGTCGATTCCGGCTACATCAAGGCCGAAGAGCTGAAGTAACCGCAGACGTAAAACCCCGGGGTCCTGCGCAACGCAGGGCCCCGCTTCGTCAGTGAACGACCCCGGTGTGTTTCCGGACCTCGCAGGAGTGGTATTCACGATGGCCTCGACGATTTTGGAGATGCGTGACATCACCAAGACGTTTCCCGGCGTCAAGGCGCTTTCGAACGTCAACCTCAGCGTCGAGGAAGGCGAGATCCACGCCGTGGTCGGCGAGAACGGCGCCGGCAAGTCGACACTGATGAAGGTGCTGTCGGGCGTATATCCAGCCGGCACCTATGACGGCGAAATCGTCTATCGCGGCGATGAGTGCCATTTCAAAGGCATCCACGACAGCGAGCGCCGCGGCATCGTCATCATCCACCAGGAACTCGCGCTGGTGCCGATGCTGTCGATCGCCGAAAACATCTTCCTGGGCAACGAACACGCCAGCTACGGCATCATCGACTGGAACGCCAACGAGACGCGCACCAGCGCTCTGCTCAAGAAGGTGGGCCTCAAGGAAGACCCCAAGACGCTGATTACCAATATCGGCGTCGGCAAGCAGCAACTGGTCGAGATCGCCAAGGCGCTCAGCAAGGAAGTGCAGTTGCTGATCCTCGACGAGCCGACGGCGAGCCTGTCCGAAAAGGACAGCCAGGCGCTGCTCGACCTGCTGCTCGAATTCAAGCGCCAGGGCATCACCTCGATCCTGATCTCGCACAAGCTCAACGAAATCAACCGGGTCGCCGACAAGGTCACGATCATCCGCGACGGGCGGACGATCGAGACGCTGGCGAAGAAGGACATCTCGGAAGACCGCATCATCACCTCGATGGTCGGCCGCTCGCTGGACGACCGTTATCCGTCGCGCGAGCCTGACATCGGCGAGATCGTGCTCCAGGTGAAGAACTGGTCGGTCTATCATCCGATCCATGCCGAGCGGCAAGTGATCAAGGGTATCGATATCGACGTCCGCAAGGGCGAGGTGGTGGGCATCGCCGGGCTGATGGGCGCCGGACGCACCGAATTCGCGATGAGCCTGTTCGGCCGCTCCTACGGCCGCGGCATCACCGGCGAGGTGCTGCTCAAGGGCAAGCCCATCGATGTCTCCTCTGTCAGCAAGGCAGTCGAACACGGCATTGCTTACGTCACCGAAGACCGCAAGACCTACGGTCTCAATCTGATCGATCATATCAAGCACAACATCACGCTGGCCAATCTTCCCGGCGTGTCGCGCCACAGCGTGATCGACGACATGCGCGAGCTCGCCGTCGCCAACGACTACAAGGCCAAGACCAACATCCGCTCGTCCAGCGTTTATCAGATGACCGGCAATCTATCGGGCGGCAATCAACAGAAGGTGGTGCTGTCGAAATGGCTGTTCGCCAATCCGGAGGTGCTGATCCTCGACGAGCCGACGCGCGGCATCGACGTTGGCGCCAAGTATGAAATCTACACGATCATCGCGCGGCTCGCCTCGGAGGGTAAGGCGATCATCGTCATCTCGTCCGAGATGCCCGAACTGCTCGGCATCACCGACCGTATCTATGTCATGAACGAAGGACGTATCGTCGGCGAAATGGCGGCGAGTGATGCCAGCCAGGAAAAGATCATGCGCGCCATCGTTCGCGGAGAAGGAAAAGCATCATGAGCACCGAAAGCGGTCCCGTCCCGAAAAGCGGCGTCGCCGAAGATGTGCAGCAAGGGCCGCGCATCGCTGTCTCGGCGCTGGTCACCAACCTGCGCGAATACGGCCTGATCCTGGCGCTTATCGCCATCATGGTGTTCTTCCAGTACACGACGTCCGGAACGCTGTTCAAGCCGGTGAACTTGAGCAACCTGGTGCAGCAGAACAGCTTCATCATCGTGATGGCGCTGGGCATGCTTCTGGTGATCGTCTCCGGCCATATCGATCTCAGCGTCGGCTCCGTCGCCGGTTTCATCGGCGCGCTGGCGGCGATGATGATGGTCATCTGGCCTCTCGGCCCTTTCAGCAATCCGCTGGTGGTGTCGATCCTCTGCCTGATCGTCGGGGGTGCAATCGGCGCGGCACAAGGCTACTGGATTGCCTATCACCGAATACCGAGCTTCATCGTCACGCTGGCGGGGATGCTGATCTTCCGCGGCATCTGCCAGGCGCTGCTGGGTGGGGGGTCTTCCGTGGGGCCGCTTCCGGTCGGCTTCAAGGCGCTCAGTTCCGGCTTCATTCCCGACGTGATCGGCTCATTGACGCTGATACCGCCGGTGGTGAACGCCGCCGGCAAGACAATCGTCGGCAGCGGCCTGACGCTGCACATGACGACGATCGTGCTCGGCATCGTCGCCGTGGTCGCCTATGCTTATTTCGGGCTCAGGGCACGGCGCAGCCGCGAGCGGCATGGCTACGAAGCCGAGCCCTTCTCGCTGTTCGTCGTCAAGACCCTGGTGACCAGCGCCCTGGCGCTATTCCTGGTCTACCAATTCGCCACCTACAGGGGCCTGCCAATCGTTCTCGTGGTGATGGGCGTGCTGATCGCGCTGTTCGTCTTCGTCACCAAACGCATGACGGTCGGCCGCCGCATCTACGCAATGGGCGGCAATGCCAAGGCGGCGCAGCTATCGGGTATCAAGACCGAGCGGCTGACCCTGATGGTGTTCATCAATATGGGCGTGCTCTCGGCGCTCGGCGGGCTGATTATTGCGGCGCGCCTTGGCCAGGCGGTGCCGGCGGCCGGCCTCGGCAGCGAGCTCGACGTCATCGCCGCTGTGTTCATCGGCGGCGCTTCGGCGATGGGCGGCGTCGGTCAGGTTGTTGGCGCGGTGGTCGGCGGTTTCATCATGGGCGTCATGAACAACGGCATGTCGATCATGGGCGTCAATGTCGATTGGCAACAGGTGGTCAAAGGCCTGGTGCTGCTCGGCGCCGTGGTCTTCGACGTCTACAACAAGAACAAGGCTTGAGGGCGAGGGAACTCATGCATGTCGCCAAACGTGTGCAGCGTGTTGGGACAACGGCACGCATGAAAGCAAGGATCAAAGCGGGCCCGTTTTCAAACGCGGCGCGCTTTTAGGAGGCACGGGTCACATCGCGGCGCTGCCGGGCGACGCAAGGAAGTCCCCCTAGGGGACCGGGCCCGCGAGCGCAATCCGGACGAAGAATTTCACCCGTGGCGCGGACACCGTCCGAGCTGCGCCAGGAAAAGCTGGCCAGACCGGCAGGCCGGCCAAGGCAATTGAGAGAGGGTACGTCATGCTGATTTCCCAGATCCTCGACGAGGCGGAGACCATCCGCGTCGTCGCCCGCAACGGCGGCAAGACCAGAATCATCAACGGCGCCCGCAGCGTCTATTCGCTGGCGATGGAGGCCGCGCGCACCGGCACCGGGCTTGTCGCCCTCATCGAGCGCAAGGGTTTTGGTGAAGCGGTCGACCTCGATGCCGCCTACAAGAAGGGGCGGCTGTTGTCGCCGATCAACCATCCCGACCCGGCGCATCTCCACCTCACCGGCACCGGGCTGACACATCTCGGCTCCGCCGCGACCCGCGATTCCATGCACAAGAAGCTCAGCAGCGACGGCGAGGAGCAGCTCACCGATTCCATGAAGATGTTCCGCATGGGGCTGGAGGGCGGCAAGCCGGCCAAGGGCCAGACCGGCGTGCAGCCGGAATGGTTCTACAAGGGCAACGGCACCATGGCAGTGGCGCCCGGTGCGGCACTTCTGTCGCCCGCCTTCGCCGAGGATGCCGGCGAGGAGCCGGAAGTCGCCGGCATCTATGTCATCGGCGACGACGGCGTCCCGTTCCGCGTCGGCTTCACGCTGTCAAACGAGTTTTCCGATCACGTCACCGAGCGCGTGAACTATCTTTTCCTCGCGCATTCCAAGCTGCGCAACGCTTCGTTCGGACCGGAGATCCTGATCGGCGAGCTGCCGTCCGACGTCAGGGGTTCCTCGCGCATCCTCCGCGACGGCCAGCTGCTGTGGGAAAAGCCTTTCCTGTCGGGCGAGGCGAACATGTCACACACCATCGCCAATCTCGAACATCACCACTTCAAATATTCGGCCTTCCGCCAGCCGGGCGACGTGCATGTGCACATGTTCGGCACCGCAACACTGTCCTTCGCCGACGGCGTCAGGACCGAGGCCGGCGATGTCTTCGAAATCGAGGCCAAGGATTTCGGCCTACCGCTGCGCAACCCGCTTGAAATCGAGCAGCCGGTGAAGGTGGCGGTGAAGGCGCTTTAGGCGCCAACCTTCTCCTTCTCCCCTTGTTGTGGGAGAAGGAAGAAACGCGCAGCTTCGACCTCTCAATAAATATCGAAGTCGAAATATTTGGCCTGGATCTTCTTGTAGGTGCCGTCGGCGACGATCGCGTCGATTGCGGCGTTGAGCTTTTCGCGCAGCGGAGTGTCTTCCTGGCGCACGGCGATACCGGCTTCGGTCTCCGTGCCCTTGACGTCGCCGACCATCTTGCAGCAGTCGTCGCTCGACTTCTTCATCCAGTCCATCAGCACGAATTTGTCTGAAAGGACGGCATCGAGACGGCCGTTCATCAGGTCGGCGACCGCCTCCTCCTGGGTTGGATAGAGCTTCGCCTCGGCGCCGGCCTTGCCATAGACATCCTGGGCATAGTCGGCCTGGGTGGTCGAAGCCTGGGCGCCGACTGTCTTGCCGGCGAGTGCCGCCGGTTCGGTCGAGGCAATATCGCTGTCCTTCAAGGCCACCAGCGAAAGCGGCGTCGTATAGTATTTGTTGGTGAAGGAGACCTGCTTCTTGCGCTCCTCGGTAATGCTCATGGACGCGATGATGGCGTCGAACTTTTTGGCCTGGAGCGCCGGGATCATGCCGTCCCAGTCCTGCGTGACAAGTTCGCATTCGACCTTCATCTGAGCGCAAAGCGCATTGGCGATGTCGATGTCGAAGCCGACGAGCTTGCCATCCGCGGTGATGGTGTTGAACGGCGGATAGGCTCCTTCAGTGGCGATCTTCAACTTTTCCTGTGCTTGCGCCGACAGGGACCCGACTGACATCGCCAGCATGACGGCTGTTGCTGCCGATGCGATCCATCTTGAAATCTGCATTTTTTGTTCCCCTTGTTCCAACCGTATTGACGGCTAAGACAGCCAAGCACGACCCGTAAGGTCAGGCAAGCATGGTCTGATCATAGTGGGCGATCAGCGCGCGGCGCGAAAATGCTTGGACAGTTTCAGGCCCTGCGCCTGATAGTTCGAGCCGAGATCTGTGCCGTAGAGCGCCTGCGGCCGCTTCAGCATGTGCTCGTAGACCAGCCGTCCGACGATCTGGCCGTGGTCGAGGATGAACGGCACTTCGTGGCTGCGCACTTCGAGCACGGCCCGGCTGCCGGTGCCGCCCGAGGCCGAATGGCCGAAACCCGGATCGAAGAAACCGGCATAGTGGACGCGGAATTCGCCGACCAGCGGATCGAAGGGCGTCATCTCGGCGGCATAGAGCGGCGGCACATGCACCGCTTCCTGGCTGACGAGGATATAAAATTCGTCCGGATCGAGCACCAGTTCGCCGGCGCCGCTCTTGTAGAGCGGGTCCCAGAAATCGACGACATCCTGCGCGGCGCGCTTGTCGACATCGACCAGGCCGGTGTGGTGCTTGCCGCGGTAGCCGACCAGCCCGTCCTTGTCGCCATCGAGGTCGATCGACAGTGCGATGCCGCCGCCGGAAATGTTCGGCGGCTCGGTGGCGACGAGCGTCTCGGCACGGTGCAATTCGTGCAGCTCGCTTTCCGACAAAAGCGCATTGCCGGTGCGGAACCGGATCTGCGACAGCCGCGAGCCGGCGCGGACGACGATCGGAAAGGTGCGCGGGCTGACTTCGAGATAGAGCGGGCCGTTGTAGCCGGCAGCGATCTTGTCGAACTCGTGGCCGCGATCGGTCATCACGCGGGTGAAGATGTCGAGCCGCCCGGTCGAGCTTTTTGGGTTGGCCGAGGCGGAAATGTTTGCCGGAAGCGCCAGGCTCTCGAGCAGCGGCACGATATAGACGCAGCCCGTCTCCAGCACCGCACCATCGGTGAGATTGATTTCGTGCAGCTTCAGGCGGTCGAGTTTTTCAGCAACCCTGTGGTTGGGGCCGGGCAGGAAGGAGGCGCGCACCCGCCAGGCCTTGTCGCCAAGCCTGAGGTCCAGGCTGGCCGGCTGGACCTGGTCGGCGTCGAGCGCGCGCGGCGACTTCAGCGCGCCCGACTGGTACAGCGCGGAAATATCCTGATCCGGAAGAATGCCTGTCTGCCGCAAAGTCTGGCTCCGCTCGAAGGCCGGGCGTGGTCTCGTCTTGTCGCAGGTTCTTGCCGTGGAACCCGCTGGTACAAACCTCTTAATCATGCCGGCAATTGACGCAAGCGCGGCGCAGGTCTAAAGGTTCGTTATCCCGTGGTGATTTGGCCGGTCGGCTTGCAGCCACGTTAAACAAGTCGCTAAAGGACCGTCGGGCCGAAAGGCCGTACGACCGGTTGCGACTTTCGCGGCCGGTTTTTTTGTGTTTGGACCATTTTTTGTGTTTGGAACAAGGTGATGACGAGCAAAACGCGCAACTGGAAGCCTCAGACCGCCCTCGTGCATGCAGGAACGCTGCGTTCCGGCTTCGGCGAAACCTCCGAGGCGATGTATCTCACGCAAGGCTATGTCTACGACACGGCGCAGGCGGCGGAAGCCCGCTTCAAGGGCGAGGAACCGGGCTTCATCTATTCGCGCTATGCCAATCCGACGGTCGACATGTTCGAGAAGCGCATGTGTGCGCTGGAAGGTGCCGAAGATGCCCGCGCCACCGCGTCCGGCATGGCGGCGGTGACGGCGGCGTTGCTGTGCAGTGCCCGGGCGGGCGACCACATCGTGGCAGCGCGCGCGCTGTTCGGCTCCTGCCGCTGGGTGGTCGAGACGCTGGCGCCGAAATACGGCATCGAGGCGACGCTGGTCGACGGCACCGACATCGCCAATTGGGAAAAGGCGGTCAAGCCCAACACCAAGTTGTTCTTCCTTGAAAGCCCGACCAATCCAACGCTGGAGGTCGTCGACATCGCAGCGGTAGCCTCGCTTGCCGATTCGATCGGCGCGCGGCTGATCGTCGACAACGTCTTTGCCACGCCCTTGCAGCAGAAGCCGTTGCAGCTCGGCGCCCATATCGTCGTCTATTCGGCGACCAAGCACATCGACGGCCAGGGACGCTGCCTCGGCGGCATCATCCTGTCGGACAAGAAGTGGATCGACGAGAATTTGCACGACTACTTCCGCCACACCGGTCCCAGCCTCTCACCCTTCAATGCCTGGACGCTGCTGAAGGGGCTGGAGACGCTGCCGCTGCGCGTTCGCCAGCAGACAGAAAGTGCCGGCCGGATCGCTGACTTCCTCGCCGAGCGATCGGAAATTGTCCGCGTCATCTATCCCGGCCGCGCCGATCACCCGCAGGCGGCGATCGTCAAGAAGCAGATGTCGGGCGGCTCGACGCTGATCTGCCTCGACGTCAAGGGGGGCAAGCAGGCGGCCTTCGCCTTCCAGAACGCGCTCGATGTCGTGCTGATCTCCAACAATCTCGGTGACGCCAAGAGCCTGATCACCCATCCGGCGACGACGACACACAAGAATCTGAGCGACGAGGCGCGGGCCGAACTTGGCATCGGGCCAGGCACGCTCAGGCTGTCCGTCGGACTGGAGGACACTGACGACCTGCTCGAAGACATCGAGCAGGCCTTAGCCGCCAGATAGGATACGCGCCGAACTGCTGCGCTCTGATCTGCAAAGCAGGCGCGGTCAGGCGCCCGACGGCGACTCTTCCAATTCCGCAACGGCGCTGGTTTGGATGGTCATCGTGTTGCCGCGCCAGTCGACGGCACCGCTGAGCCAGCCGCGCACCCAGATGGCGGGAAGCATCACGTCCCGCGCAACCATCGCCGGGATCATGCGCAGCGACAGGTGCCAGCCCTTGGCCGAGGCGAGAGCGCATTCCGGCAGATAGGCGACTATCAGCACGGCGACGGCGGTAGCCGGCAGGCTGAAACCGGCGCCTGCTGCCGCAACCAGCGCCAGCACCAGCGGCGGCGCCGCTCCGATCAGGATCTCGGGCGCGAAGAACAGTGGGAATGTGACGCGACGCAGGCGTGCCCAGCGGGCCTGGCGCGACCAGATTTCGCCAAATGTGCGCAAGCCGAGCGGCTGCTCGAAGGGCGAGGCAACGAGATTGACGCGCAGTCCGAGCCCGTTGACAAGCTTGGTCGCAGCGGCATCCTCGGCAATCTCCGCAGCAAGCGCACGGACGCCGCCATTGGCGTCGAGCAATGGCTTGTTCCACAGCATGCTCTTGCCCTGGGCAAAACCGAGGCCGAGCGCCTCGCCGGTATATTGCCAGCGCGCCTGCAGCGTATTGAGGAAAGCGCATTCGACCTCCGCCCAGATCCCGTCCGGCCGCGAGCCGATCGGCGTCGAGCAGACGAGGCCGGTGTCCTGCCGCCATGCCGTCATCAGATGCTGGACATAGTCCCTCGGCATCAGGACGTTGGAATCGGCAAGGACGACCCAGTGGTGGCGCGCGGCCTCCCAGCCCTTCACGCAATTGTTGAGTTTCGGATTGCCGCTGATGCGGTCGTCGCCGACCAGCAGCCGGGCCGGCACGGCCGGAAAGCGGGCGATCGCATCGGTGATCCGCCCGACCACCGGGTCGTCGGCATGGGCGACGCAGAAGATGAGCTCATAGTGCGGCCAGTCGAGCGAGAAGGCGCGCTCGAGCGTCTCCCCGGTAAACGGCTCGACGCCGCGCGACGGCACGACGATCGACACCGGCGGCGCCTTGGCGGCTGGCGGCGTGATCCTGCCAGGCCGCTTCAGCTTCAACGAAGCGAGCAGGATGCTGGCGAGATTGACAACAAGCAGAGCTATGGAAAGCAAGGCGGCTGTGACTGTCAATTCCATCAATATCTGGTCGCTCCAGAAAAAACCGGCCGCATGAAGCCGTTTTCAACAGTTCGACAGAATGCTGAGTCGCCCGGCCCTGCACACCATCATTGTCACGTGTCACTTAAATGACATTGTTGATCGGCACCTGCGCTTAACAAATTCGGGCAACGATGGCAGACACCGAGGCGACGCACCCCGTTGACCGAACTGCGGAGAGGGTCGAATGTTCCGTCTGCATAGTGTGGAGTGATTTATGTACAGCGCCGTCACGCGCGACATCGAAGTGCAGGTCAGGCCGTTCTATCTGGAAGATCGCTCCGACCCTTCGGAGAACCGCTATGTCTGGGGCTACCAGGTGACCATCGACAACCAGTCGGATGAATTCGTGCAGCTTCTGTCGCGCTACTGGCAGATCACCGACGGCACCGGCCGGGTCGAGGAGGTGCGCGGCGCCGGCGTTGTCGGCGACCAGCCTGAACTCAATCCAGGCGACAGTTATCAGTATACGTCTGGCTGCCCACTCTCGACGCCATCCGGCATCATGGTCGGCCACTACACGATGCGCAACAAGCGGGGCGAAACGTTCGACGTCGCCATCCCCGCCTTTTCGCTCGACCTGCCGGGCACGCGGCGCACCGTCAACTGAGGCTCACTTGGGCTTCTCGCCCATTGCGAGGGGCGAGAAACCAAGCTCTGCGAAGGCACCGAGGCAGCACTGACGCCGGCTATTGAGCCGCAGCAAATTCCGCCGGGTCGAAGTCATATTGCTTCGAGCAGAATTCGCAGGCGACGTGAATGCCGCCATCCTCGGTGCTGTCCCTGATCTCGTCGGCGGAGAAGCCTTCGAGAATGCCGCGGATCTTCTCCCTGGAGCATGAGCACTGGTCGGCTACCGGCACGCCGCCGAAGACTCGCACGCCGTGCTCGTGGAACAGCCGGTAAAGCAACCGCTCGGCGCCGATCGTCGGGTCGATCAGTTCCGTCGGCTCGATGGTGCCAAGCAACGCGAGCAGTTCCTGCCAGGAATTGTCGGCCGCATCATGGATCTCCTCGCGCGGATCGCCGTCGCCACCCGGAAGGTCGGGCACGCGCATGCGTTCAGGCGATTGCGGCAGGAACTGCGCCAGGATGCCACCGGCGCGCCATTGCTCGCGGGCACCGCCGATGCCGGGCGTCAACAGCTTGGCCACCGAAAGCCTGAGATCGGTCGGGATCTGCTCTGACTGCCGGAAATAGGTGCGCGCGGCCTCCTCCAGCGTCTCGCCGTCGAGCTGGACGATGCCCTGATAGCGCTGCGTGTGGGCGCCCTGGTCGATAGTCAGCGCCAGGACACCGCTGCCGAGCAGCGTCCGCTGCGAGGTCTCGCCGGCAGACGTCAGCGCCTCCAGCCGGTCGGCGTCGAAGCGGGCATAGGCGCGCAGCGCATGCGGCGTGGAAAAATCCGCCACCAGCATATCGACCGGCCCGTCGGTGCGGGTCTGCAGGATGAATTTGCCATCAAACTTGAGCGAGGTGCCAAGCAGCACCGTCAGCACGCAGGCTTCCGCCAGCAGGCGGGCGACCGGCTCGGGATAGTCATGACGGCTGAGGATCGCGTCGAGCATCGGCCCGAGCTGGACGGTGCGGCCGCGCACGTCGAGCGGGCCGACCTCGAAGGGCACGACATGATCGTCGCCGGCGTAGCCGAATTCGCCGAGTTTGGGTTGATGTTCAGCCAATTGACGGGTTTCCAACATGACAAAGCTCCGGGGCGCGGCGATGCCGCCCTCCGGGGCGCATGCGTCGAAACGCGCTCGATTTGCGTGATGCGCCTGAGATAGGCATCACGCACTGCCGGATCAAGGCGGCCCGGATCAAGCGCCGAGGCACCAAGCCAAAACCGCCTTCTGGGCGTGGAGCCGGTTCTCGGCTTCGTCGAACACCACCGAATGTGGCCCGTCGATGACTTCGTCGGTGACCTCCTCGCCGCGATGCGCCGGCAGGCAGTGCATGAACAACGCGTCGGGCCTTGCCTTCGCCATCAGTGCCGCATTGACCTGATAGGGTGAGAAGACATTGTGGCCGCGAGCACGGTGCTCTTGGCCCATCGACACCCAGCAATCGGTAACGACACAGTCGGCCTCGTGGACGGCCTCCTCGGGCGATCGGGTGAAGTTCAACTTGCCGCCATGCGCCCTCGACCAGTCGACATGCTTCTGCGCCGGCTCGCTGCCTTCCGGCACGGCGACGTTGAGGTTGAAGCGGAACCGCGCCGAGGCCTCCAGCAGTGAATGCAGCACGTTGTTTCCGTCGCCGGTCCAGGCGATGGTCTTGCCGGCGACTGGGCCGCGATGCTCCTCGAAGGTCATGATGTCGGCCATCAGCTGGCAGGGATGGGTATCGTCGGTCAGCCCATTGATGACGGGGACGGTGGCGTTCTCGGTCAGCTCCAGCAGCCGGTCATGCGATGTGGTGCGGATCATGATCGCATCGACATAGCGCGACAGCACCTTGGCCGTGTCGGCGATGGTTTCGGAGCGGCCGAGCTGCATCTCGGCGCCGGTCAGCATGATGGTCTCGCCGCCGAGCTGGCGCATGCCGACGTCGAAGGACACGCGCGTGCGCGTCGACGGTTTGTCGAAGATCATCGCCAGCACCTTGCCTTCAAGCGGTTTTGTCCGCTCGCCAGCCTTGAGCCTTGCCTTTCGCACGACGGCATCGTCCAGCATAAGGCGCAGATCGCCCTCGGAAACGGCGGAAAGATCGGTGAAATGGCGAAGGCTCATGTGGGTCTTCCGACTGTTATTTCGCCGCAGCCGCGGCGATGGCGTCCGACAGGCCCCGGGCGCCGGCGCGGATGCGGTCGAGCGCCTCATGGATCTCGGCGTCGGTGACGGTGAGCGGCGGCAGCAGGCGAAGAACGTTGTCGCCGGCCGGAACCGCCAGCAGATGCTGGTCGCGCAACGCCATGTTCACCTTGGTGTTGGGCGCGGCGCATTTCAGGCCAAGCATCAGGCCGCTGCCTCTGATGTCTTCAATGACATCGGGAAATTCGTCGGCGACACCCGCCAGCCCCTGCTTCAGCAGCAACGCCTTGCGCTGCACATCCTCCAGAAAACCGTCTTCCAGCACGACGTCGAGCACGGCGTTGCCGACCGCCATCGCCAGCGGATTGCCGCCGAAAGTGGTGCCGTGCACGCCGGCGGTCATGCCGACGGCGGCCTCGTCGGTGGCGAGGCAGGCGCCCACCGGGAAGCCGCCGCCGATGCCCTTGGCGACCGCCATGATGTCGGGCGTGACGCCAGCCCATTCATGCGCGAACAGTTTTCCGGTGCGGCCGATGCCGCACTGGACCTCGTCGAAGATCAGCAGCAGATCATGCTGTTCGCAGAGCTGCCTCAGCCGCTTAAGCGACTGCGTCGGCACCGGGCGGATACCGCCCTCGCCCTGCACCGGCTCGATCAGGATCGCGGCGGTCTCTGATGTGATCGCCTTTTCGGCGGCGTCGATGTCGTCGAAGCCGACCTGGTCGAAACCTTCGACCTTGGGGCCGAAACCTTCCAGGTATTTATACTGGCCGCCGGCGGCGATGGTCGCCAGCGTGCGGCCATGAAAAGCGCCTTCGAAGGTGATAATGCGAAAGCGCTCGGGATGGCCCCTGACGAAATGGTAGCGCCGCGCCGTCTTGATGGCGCATTCCAGCGCCTCGGCGCCGGAATTGGTGAAGAACACCTTGTCGGCGAAGGTTGCGTCGGCCAGCCGCTCGCCCAGACGGCTCTGCCCCGGAATCTCGTACAGGTTGGAGACATGCCAGAGCTTGGCCGCCTGCTCGGTGAGTGCCGAGACCAGATGCGGATGGCTGTGGCCCAGCGAATTCACGGCAACGCCGCCGCCAAAATCGAGATATCGCTCGCCCTTGTCGGTGACCAGCCAAGTGCCTTCCCCATGGTCGAAGGCCAGAGGTGCGCGGGTAAAGGTCTCGAAAAGCGCCGAACCGCTCATTATATGCGTCTCCGGAACCGGAAAATCAAAAAGCCGCCAAAGCGGCGGCCTGTGCGGCTTATCGTGTTTTTCGGCCATGAAGTCAACGAAAACGTCGCGCGAGGACGCGCGGCAAGCTTTCCAGCGAGACGCCGGCTCATCAGCGACCGGGCAAGTTGGGGAAAACCGAAAAAACCGATTCGTGTTGGCCCTCGGACTCTTGTCACCGAGTCAGCGCATAAGGTAATTATAGGTCGAGAAATAACTAGATTTCGTGCGGCGGACCTAATCACCCGATATATGTGGTGTCTGCCCGGCGGAAGCCGGATCGTGGAAGGATTCCGATCGCCGCACATTTCAGCAGGAGCGCGGTCTCATGAATTGGACTGACGAGCGGGTCGAACTTCTTAGAAAATTGTGGTCGGAGGGGCTGAGCGCCAGCCAGATCGCCGCACAGCTTGGGGGTGTCAGCCGCAATGCCGTCATCGGCAAGGTGCATCGGCTGAAACTGTCGGGCCGCGGACGCACGACTGCCACGCCGGCACGCCAGAAGAAAAGCGTGCAGGGATCGACCGTGCAGAAATCGGTGTCGCGGGCGGCGAGCACTGCGCGGCATATCACCACGTCGATCGGCGCGACCGCGCTGCAGGCGCAATTCGACGCCGTACCGGTGACGCGTCATTATGTCCGTCCGGTCGAGAACGTCGTCGTGCCGATCTCGCGGCATCTGCAGCTCGTCGAATTGACCGAGCGGACATGCAAATGGCCGAATGGCGATCCGCTTTCGGAGGAGTTCCATTTCTGCGGCAACGACGCGGCCGAAACCGGACCCTATTGCAAGTATCACGCCCGCGTTGCGTTTCAGCCCGCTTCGGAGCGGCGGCGCAGTAGGTAGGGGATAGGGGAGTAAGGCAGTATGTGGTGAACTGCAAAAGACGGCGCTCGTGAGGCGCCATCTTTACCTACTGCCCTACTGCCCTACTGCCCTACTGCCCTACTGCCCTACTGCCCTACTGCCCTACTGCCCTACTGCCCTACTCTTCACAGCCAGCCGCTCTTGCGGAAGCGCCAGTAGAGAACCGAGCAGACCAAAATAATCGCTCCCAAAACGACAGGGTAGCCATATTCCATCCTAAGTTCCGGCATGTCGTTGAAGTTCATGCCGTAGATGCCTGCGAGCGCCGTCGGCACCGCCAGGATTGCAGCCCATGAGGCGAGCTTCTTGGTGATCGCCGTTTCCTGGCTCTGGCCAACCAGGAGGCTCGCCTCGAAGGCAAATGCGAGCACCTCCCGCAAGCTGTCGATCTTCTCCTGGACGGTGCGGATGTGGTCGGTGACGTCGCGGAACAGCGGGTGCATGGCCGCATGGATCTGCGGCAGGTCGGCGCTGGTCAACCGGCGGCAGACTTCCACCAGCGGCAGCGCGGCGTTGCGCAGGCGCAAGAGATCGCGGCGCAGCATGTAGAGCCGCTCTATGTCGGAGCCGGTCATCGGCTTCAGCAGAACCCTGTCCTCGATCGCCTCGACCTCGTCCTCGATCTGCTCGAGCACCGGCATGTAGTTGTCGACGATGAAATCGAGAATGGCATAGAGGACGAAATCCTCGCCTTTGGCTAGCGAATGCGGGCAGCTTTCCCAATGCTGGCGAACGACGGCATAAGAAGTCGACGGACCGTGCCTGACGCTGACGATGTAGCCAGCGCCGACGAACAGATGCGTCTCGCCGAAGGTGACGCGCCTGTCGATCAGTTGAGCCGTGCGGGCAACGATGAACAACGCATCGCCATATTGCTCGATCTTCGGCCGCTGATGCGGATGCTCGGCGTCTTCGATCGCCAGATCGTGCAGGTGGAATTGCGCCTGGACACGAAGCAACAGGTCGCGGTCCGGCTCCAGCAGGCCGATCCAGACGACATGACCTGGCTTCTTGGCCCATTCGCCGGCTTCCTCGATCGGAATGTCGGCGACACGCCGGCCGGCGGTATAGACGCTGGAAGCGACGATGGCCGATGTCGGCGGGGCCGGCGTCAGGTTCCGAACGGTTTCCATCGCTACCTCCTGGAGGCATGGCCGCGGGTCAGGATCAGGAACGTTCGGTAAAGCTTAGCCTAAATCAGCAATGGGTTCGAGAGGCAGCCGTTCACTTCGCCGGTAGCGTTGCGGGAAGCACAATCTTGTCTGTCTTGTCGCCCTTCGGCCGCTCGGCCGGCATCTGGTCGCCGGTGACGATGTAGTAGATCGTCTCGGCGATATTGGTGGCGTGGTCGCCGATCCGCTCGATGTTCTTGGCGCAGAACAGCAGGTGCGTGCAGGGCGTGATGTTGCGCGGATCTTCCATCATGTAGGTCAGCAACTCGCGAAACAGCGAGGTGTACACGGCGTCGATCTGATCGTCGCGGTCACGCACGAAGCCGATCTTTTCCACCGAGCGCGACGCATAGACGTCGAGCACTTCCTTGAGCTGCGTCAACGCCAGGTCTGCTAAGGCCGCGATGCCGCGGAACAGGCTGGTCGGCTGGCGCCCTTCTATGACGGCAACCACGCGCTTGGCGACATTCTTGCCGAGGTCGCCGACCCGCTCGAGATCCGCCGAGATGCGGATCGCGCCGACGATCTCGCGCAAATCCGTCGCCATCGGCTGGCGCTTGGCGATGATGATAATCGCCTTGTCGTCGATCTCGCGCTGCCCCTGGTCCAGAACGGCATCGTCGCGGATGACCTTCTGGGCAAGGCCAGGGTCGGCGTTGACCAGGGCCGCAATCGCCTGTTCGACCATGCGTTCGGCATGCCCGCCCATCGCGGCAATGCGCTTCGACAGATATTTCAGCTCCTCGTCATAGGCGCTGACGATGTGCACGGACTGCATGGAGATGCCTTCCCGGGTCTTCTGGTCCGAGTCGTTCCTCGAATCCCCGCTGATACGCTAGCCGGATGACAGAAAAAAGAAAGCGTTAGAGCGACGTGCGTCCACTAGGCCACAGAGTAGGCTCTAAAGTCCTGTTCCACGCATCCGGTGGTCCTAAAGTCTTCCGGTACTGGGGCCGGCGCGTGCTTAGATAGTGAGGTGTCAGTGCACCGGCAAATGCACCGTGAAAGCTGCGCCGTTGCCGACCTCCGACTTGATCGACAGCCTGGCGTTGTGGCGCGTCAGGATATGCTTGACGATGGACAGGCCAAGGCCGGTGCCCTTCTGGGTCCGGCTGTTTTCGACGTCGACGCGGTAGAAACGTTCGGTGATGCGCGGGATGTGCTCCTCGGGAATGCCGGGGCCGAAGTCCCGGATGGTGACGTCGATGCCCGGTTCGGGACCGTCATCGCTGTGGGCAATCGTCACCACGACACGTCCACCCGACTGTCCGTATTTGCAGGCGTTTTCCAGCAGATTTTCGAAAACCTGGAAAAGTTCATCGCGATCCCCCGGCACATTGAGTGGTCCTTTCGCGAAATCCCGCTCGATGGCAACGCCGTTTTCCCGGGCAAGCGGACCCAGCGAATCGATGACGCTGTCGAGGGTCTGGCGGAGATCGACCTCGGTTCCCGGCTTCAGATAGGGTTTCATCTCCAGCCGTGAAAGCGACAGCAGGTCGTCGATCAGGCGCGCCATGCGGCCGGTCTGGTTGTGCATGATCTGCAGGAACTGCTCGCGCGCCGCCGGGTCGTTGCGGGCCGGGCCGCGCA
Source organism: Mesorhizobium sp. WSM4846 (assembly GCF_055811415.1). Classification (NCBI taxonomy): domain Bacteria; kingdom Pseudomonadati; phylum Pseudomonadota; class Alphaproteobacteria; order Hyphomicrobiales; family Phyllobacteriaceae; genus Mesorhizobium; species Mesorhizobium sp. WSM4846. Next base: position 33,211 of record NZ_JBVVPZ010000011.1, on the reverse strand, counting down.
GCGTCTCGATGAAACCGGAGATCGAGGCGAGCGGAGTTCGCAGCTCATGGCTGGCATTGGCGATGAAGTCGGCTCGCATCCGGTCGATGCGGCGCGCCTCGCTCTGGTCCTTGAAGACCAGCACATAGAGGTCGGTGCCGTGGCCGACCGAAGATGCACTCACGCGATAGGCCCGTTCGACCGGCAGCTTTTCGGTATATTCGACGACGTCCGAAGCGGCGGCGCCCGACAAGATACTGTCCAGCAAGGCCTGCATCTCGGGCGCGCGGAATTTCAGCGACAGCGACATGCCCGGTGCGATTCCGCCGAAGGCGGCGAAGGCGGCGGCGTTGGCATGGACAATCGTCGCGGTGCGATCGAAGATGATCAGCGGATCGGCAACGGCAGCTGCCAGATATTCTCCCGACAGCTGTTGTAGCCCGCCTGCCTCGATCGCCGCGGCATCCTCCGCGGATTGGCGCGCTACGCCGGCCGGCAGCATCGCGGCGGCGAGCAGCAGCACAGCACATGCCAGCAGCACAACATAGAAGGACATGTTTGCGAAACCATAGACCGTCAAAACCGCGACGATGCCGGTCGCTAGCAGCCAGCGGCTGTTCCACAACCGGGTGGCGACGGCTTGCGCCGTGGTTCGCTGTTCTGCGCCGCCCATATCAGCCATTGTCAGCTACTGTCAGCCATTCGCGCGCACTGTGCCTCCGTCCCCACCCCGACAGGCAGGTTGGAAACTTCCCGCTGACCGGCGCTATCCCTAATCTGCTGCATCGTTCCTTTCGAAATCGATTCCGATTTTCGGGCCGATGCAGTAAGGCTCCCAATAGCATGAGTCCGGAAGCTGGAAAGGTTCGTCTCGATGAAAAACCCCAAGGAAGATGCCGCCGCGCCTGTTCCAGGTCCGCAAAAGATCCGGATCGGCGGCAAGGAGTTCGAGTTCGACATCGAGGATCCCAAGCTTCCTGACTGGATCGAGGACAACAAGCTGACCGCCGGCGGCTACCCCTACGACAAGAAAATGAAAAGCGACGAGTATGACGAGACGCTCGAGCGGCTGCAGATCGAACTGGTCAAGGCGCAGGCATGGCTGCAATCGACAGGCAAGCGGGTGATGTCGCTGTTCGAAGGACGCGATGCCGCCGGCAAGGGCGGCACGATCTTCGCGCTGCGCCAGTACATGAACCCCAGGACAGCGCGCAACGTGGCGCTGACCAAGCCTAGCCCAACCGAACTCGGGCAATGGTATTTCCAGCGTTATGTCGCGCACTTTCCGACATCCGGCGAGTTCGTCACCTTCGACCGCTCCTGGTACAATCGTGCCGGCGTTGAGCCGGTCATGGGCTTCTGCACGCCGGAGCAGCATCAGAAATTCCTGGACGAGACGCCGTATTTTGAACGGATGATCTGCAACGAGGGCATCCATTTCTTCAAATTCTGGCTGAACATCGGTCGGGAAACACAGCTCGAGCGGTTTCACGATCGCCGCTGGAGTCCTTTGAAGAACTGGAAATTCTCGCCGATCGACATTGCCGGCATCTCCAAATGGGACGACTACACCCAAGCGCGCGATCTCATGTTCGAACGCACCCATAAGGAATTCGCGCCCTGGATCATCATACAGGCCAACGACAAGCGGCGCGCGCGACTTGCCATCATCCGGCGCATCCTGTTGTCGCTTCCCTATGACGGCCGCGATCTCGACCCCATCGGCAAGGAAGACAAGAAAATCATCGGGGAAGGGCCTTCGTTCCTGGGAACACAAGCCTGAAGCGCTGCCGCGCGCCCCCAAGGGCACGCGGCACGATTCCGGATGTTCCCGTCATTCTGCCGAATGACGTCTCATGCCGCCAGCCGGGCAATCCGCTGCAGCCGCCGCAGCGTGGTATCATCCTGCAAAGCCTGCTGAAACAGCGAAATCTCTTGGTCGATGCGATCGCAGAGCGCGCCTGTGTCGCCCTTGAGCAGGTCGCGCGTCTGCAGCAGTGCGGCAACCGGCTTCTTGGCGAGTTGCCTGGCTCTGCCAAGTGCGGCTTCCTCGACATTGCCCACCACGATCTCCGTGACCAGGCCCAGCATCCTGGCGTCCGCGGCACTGAGCGTGTCGCCCAGGCAGAAGAAGCGGAAAGCGCCGGCATAACCGAGTTTCTGCGGCGCCAGGATGCTGGTCGCCGCGTCCGGCACGAGGCCGAAATCGACGAACGGCACCCGGAACGTGCTTTCGTCAGATGCGATCACCATGTCGCAATGGAACAGGATGGTGCAGCCGACACCGACGGCGTCGCCGTCGACACAGGCAAGGACCGGTTTGGGGAACGTCGCCAACGTGCGGAACATGTCGGTGACGGCAGCGATCAACCGTTGATGCTTGGTGGCGTCGAGGAACTCGGAGAAATCGCCGCCGAGGCAGAAGCAGCCGGCGAGGCCGCGCAGCACCACGACGCGCACATCATCGTCGATTGCAGCTTCGTGGAAGATCCTGGCCAGGCTTTCATAGGCTCGCCCGTCCAGCACCGGCCGGCCGTCATCCGACGACACTGTGACGATCAACGAATGATTGCGGAACTCTGTTTGCGGGTGGATGTTCATGGCTGTCTCCAATTCTCACGAGGCCTGCCTCATTCCGAGCCTGTCGGGATATCCCCTGGCCAGGACCGGCGCGAAATGACTGCGACGCGACCGCACCACCTCAAGCGTGTGCTCGTTGAAGGTGAGCAGTGTGGCGACGACCTGCTGGTTGCCATAGGTGCGCTGGTAGCCAAGCGGCTTCGCCAGGAAGTGCAACTGCAGCGCCCGCAGAACCCACATCGGCTCGAACTCGATGATCACCTGGTTGATATTCCGCTTCAGCCCCCACTCGACGAAGCCGGCAATGAGCTCGGTGCCGACCGTCGAGACCCCGCGCTTGCCGTCACGAAAGCCCGGCGCGACCGCATAGCGGGTCAGTTCCCACACGTTCGGCCCGGATGGCGGCGTCCCTTCAAAGAGGTCCGCCAGCACCTCGGTCAGAAGATGCGCACGCGTTGTCGGCAACATCCGCTGATAACCGGCGAGTTCGCCATTGCGGATGACGAGTTGATGCACCGCCTCGTCATGATCGAACTGATCGATCTCAAGGCCGTCGGGGCGCTGCAGATCGGTCCACCCCATCTCCTCGACAAAAATCTTGTAGCGTAAGCGATGAACGGCCTCCCAAAGGTCGGGACGTTCCATAAGTTCCTGTGTTGTAAGGGAAAAAAGCATCTGCCGTCTCCTAGGTTCAATAGGAAGATACGGCCGGGCTGTCCCGAGGAAATTACGCGATCGCGTAGGCAAGAATTTCTAGGCCGGCACGGCCGAGCTAGCTAATATAGCCGCGCCTTATCGCTTCCGCGACCGCCTGCACCCGGTTGACGGCACCGAGTTTGCTTTTGGCGTTAAGAAGGTGTTTCTCTGATGTGTGTTCCGAAATGCCGAGAATCTGTGAAATCTCCCATTCGGACTTGCCGACGGCGGCCCATTGCATGCATTCGCGCTCACGCGGCGTCAGTTCGACGTGGTGGTCGAGGGTCTTGGCCGCCATCGTGTGGATCTGCATGGCGCGGCCAATCGCGTAGGTCGCCACCAGCGACACCAGCCCAAAATCGGCGCCCGACAATTCGACGGCCTCGCCGCCCAGCGACACCATGACGATCTGGCCATCGAGCGTGATCAGCGGGAAGGCCAACCCGTCGCGCAGCTTGAATTCGCCGGCGTCGCCCATCACTTCGCCGCTGCTCTTGTCGATGCGGATGCTCTGGGACGCTTCCCGCCACTGGAACGGCGCCTGCAGCTGCTTCATATGGCTGACGACCGGGTCATGGTCGACATAGTTGCGCGCCACATAGCGCTCCAGCCATTCTCCCGGCCACTCGCAAAGCAGCACATGGTCCTTTTGCTGACCTCTTGGCGTGCCCGGTTGCGGAACCGTTCCGGCCATCAGCGCCGTCAGGCCGAACTCCGAGGTTATGCCAAGCAGCTTTTCGCAGACCGCGGCCGCCGTATCGGCGTGCTGCAGCTGATCTATGAATTCCAGTGTACGATCGAAGTGGCCCATTGCAACATCTACCCCATGTTGCCTTCCCGCGTTGAGATCAACGGCCCAGTGCTTGACCCGCACTTTGCCCTCGACCCCGGATTACAAACCTGCTCCCCTCAGTTTGCAGCGGCTTGCGGCTACCCTCCAGCCGACCGCCACACATGTTTGCAAGCTCGCTGAAGCATAGCCCTAAATCGGCGTGATGAAATCAAAAACCGTTGTGCCTGTGGCATTTTCGTACCAAAAGCCACACTGGACAGGACAGGGCGGAGCTCGATCGTGGCGATTCGGTGGATGACCATCGTCTTGATGCTGGCAATGACGGGGGCAGCGTGGCTCACGGGAGCACGCGCCGCGGAGCCGCAAGTGCCGGTGCTGTGGGATGCCAAGGAGCGGCTGCCCAAGCCTGACCTGTCCGCGCTGCCACGTCTGAGATTCCTGACCACCACCGATTTCCCGCCGTTCAACTTCCTCGACGGGGCGGGCCGCTTGTCCGGCTTCCACGTCGATCTGGCGCGCGCGATCTGCGCCGAACTCGGCATCGCCGAAAAATGCCAGATCCAGGCGCTGCCTTGGGCCGAGCTCGAAGGGGCGCTGCAAAAGGGCGAAGGCGAAGCGATCATTGCCGGCATTGCCGCCACGCCGGAGTCGCGGTCGAAATATGCTTTCTCGCGTTCCTACCTGCAGTTTCCGGCGCGCTTCATCATGCCGAAGGCAAAGGCGCTCACGGAGCCTATCTTCGACAGACTGCGTGGCAAGCGCGTCGGCGTGGTCGAAGGCTCCGCGCATGAGCGGATGCTGCGCGATTACTTCGGCGCCGTCCAGGTCGTTCCTTTCGCGCAGTTGGAAGAGCTCTACGACGGTCTCAAGGCCGGCAAGGTCGACGCCGGCTTCGGCGACGGCATGCGCTTCGCCTTCTGGCTGGGCAGTTCGAATGCCGCAGGCTGCTGCCGCTTTGCCGGCGGTCCCTATCTGGCGCCCGAATATCTGGGGTCGGGCATGGCCATCGCCACCAGGGCCAACGATCCAGCGCTGGCCGCAGCGTTCGACTACGCACTGCAGGAGATTTCGGTGAAGGGCATCTTCGCCGAATTTTATCTGCGCTATTTTCCGGTCAGTTTTTTCTGATCCGGCCCGGTCAGTTTTTTCTGATCCGGCCCGGTCAGCTTTTTCTGATCCGGCTCTGTCAGTTTCTTCTGAACCGCTGGGGTCTGGATCAAGTCAGCGTGCGCAGGCGAGCCTTGGCAGCACGGGCGATGGCGGCGACGGTGAGCGTGTCGAGATCGAGCTGGCGACGGATAAGCTGCAGCACCCTCACCTCCTCCAGGCGCATTTCGAGGTCGACCGCCGCTACCTCGAAGGCTGCGGCATAGGCGGTGTCAAGCAGGCGCTCGGGCAATGCTTCAGCGACGTGCGCCAAAACGCCTTCCAACCCGTCCTTTTCGTGCAGCAACTTCTGGCAGTCCTGGGCGACGCCGACCAGCCGGTCGTGGTCGAAATCCTCGAACACCGGCCATGAGCGGACGACGTCGCCGATCCGCGCCAATTCGACATCGGTCATGTCGCGATCGGACGCGGAGGTTATTACCATCAGATGGATCAGGGCTTCGTGCGGCGGCAATGGCATGTAACAACTCCTCAAACGGGCTCCGAAGTTAGGAACGCGGCACCGACGTCGCAAGGAAAAAGCGCCGCGATCGTTGACGCCCAAGGCAGGCACGCCTAGAGACCGGTTGAAAAAAATCATCCGGCCCCTTCTTGCGGCGATGCCGGCGAATAGTTTGGAAAACACTGACATGGCGGGATCAAACATCATCGATCTCAATCCCGAGGTGCTTGCGGCAGCGGCCGAAAGCAAGGCGTGGCCGTTCGAGGAAGCCAGGAAGATCGTCGAGCGCTACAAAGGGGCTGACTTTCCCGAGACCGTCCTGTTTGAGACCGGCTACGGTCCGTCGGGGCTGCCGCACATCGGTACTTTCGGCGAGGTCGCACGCACCTCGATGGTGCGCCATGCCTTCCGCGTCCTCACCCGGGACACGGTCAAGACCAAGATCTTGTGCTTTTCTGACGACATGGACGGCATGCGCAAGATTCCGGACAGCGTCCCCGATCGCGCCGCGCTCGAGCCGCACCTGCACAAGCCGCTCTCGTCCGTCCCCAATCCTTTCGGCGGCGACTATGCGAGCTTCGCAGACCACAACAACGCAATGCTTTGCCGTTTCCTGGACACGTTCGGCTTCGACTACGAGTTCGCCAGCGCGACGGAATACTACAAGGCTGGCCGTTTCGACGACGTTCTGCTGCGCGCTGCCGAACGTTTCGACAAGATCATGGACGTGATGCTGCCGACGCTCGGAGAGGAGCGTCAGGCGACCTACAGTCCGTTCTTGCCGATTTCCCCCAAAAGTGGCCGCGTGCTTTACGTCCCCATGAAGCATGTCGACGCCAAGGCCGGCACGATCACCTTCGACGATGACGGCACCGAAACCACGCTGCCCATAACCGGCGGCAGGGTGAAGCTGCAGTGGAAGCCGGATTTCGGCATGCGCTGGGCGGCGCTCGGCGTCGATTTCGAAATGTTCGGCAAAGACCACCAGACGAATGCGGTGATCTACGACCGTATCTGCAATATCCTGGGCGGGCGCGCGCCCGAGCATTTCGTCTATGAGCTGTTCCTCGACGAGAACGGCCAGAAGATTTCAAAGTCGAAAGGCAACGGGCTGACCATAGACGAGTGGCTGACCTACGCGCCGACCGAAAGCCTCGAGCTCTACATGTACCAGCGGCCGAGGCAGGCCAAGAAGCTCTATTTCGACGTCATTCCGAAGGCGGTGGACGAGTATTACGCCTTTCTGTCCGCCTATCGCCGGCAGGAGTGGAAGGAGCGGCTGGGAAATCCCGTCTGGCACATGCATGACGGCAACCCCCCTGTCGTCGACCTGCCGGTGTCGTTCGCGCTGCTGCTCAATCTGGTCAGCGCCTCGAACGCCCAGAACAAGGACGTGCTGTGGGGGTTCATTTTGCCCCACACATCAGGCGTGACGCCGAAGACCCATCCCGAGCTCGACCGGCTGGCCGAATATGCGATCCGCTATTTCGACGATTTCGTGAAGCCGGCCAAGGTGTACCGGGCCGCCGATGCGGTCGAGCGCGAGGCGCTGACGAAACTGTCCGAAGCGCTCGCCGCATTGCCGACAGATGCCGATGGCGAGGCGATCCAGAATGCCGCGCTCAACGTCGCGCGCAAGATCGAGCGCTATCAGGACCATTCGAAGCAGAGCCCGGAAGGCGGGCCAGGCGTCTCCGTCGCCTTCTTCCAGATGATCTACCAGATTTTGATCGGACAGGAGCGCGGCCCGCGCTTCGGTTCCTTCGCCGCACTCTACGGCATCGCAGAAACCCGCGCGCTCATTCAGAAGGCGCTGGCTGGTCAGTTGGCGGCGTAGCCATCGTCTCGGTTGGCGGCGTAGCCGCCGCCGAAGGCTCGAGAATCGGCTGCGTCGGCTGCGCTGTGGCCGCAAAGGGGGCTGGCGCCGGAGGCAGGCCGGAGAGACTGGGCGCCGGCCCGAAAATGCCCTTCCTCGCCGTACGCGCCTTCTCGCCGGCCTCGACATAAGGGCCACTTTTGGCGGCGCGCGCCCAGCCGTTTTCGATCAACCACTGGCCGACATCCTGGTTGCCGACGCGGCATTCGGCGGTGATCAGGTCGCGGCCGCCCTCGGGTGGCACCGTGCAGACCACCGCCCGACCGCGCAGGAAGGCACGGAACGCCGTTCGCGCCCGGGTGCCGCACGTCCACGACTTGCCGCCTTCAGTGCAAGTTTCGTCCTGCCTGACGATGCCGACGCCGGAAATCGCGACGGAGTAGCCCTTGGCCTCGATCACACCGGCGGCCGATGCAACCGGCTGGAACAGTTTTGTCCCGTTCCAGTCGTCGGGCATTTTCGTTTTGGGCGGCTTGGGCGGTCCGGCCAGCGCCAACTCGCTCAGCGGCGCGCGCGGCTCGACCCGCTCAAGCTCTTGCGGCTGAAGCTGCGGCCGGGCGACGACTTCGGGATCGATGGCCCTGGAATGCGCCTCTGGGCTCGCCGCCTTGGGTCGCGGATTTGCTGATGTAGCAGGCGCTTGGGGTTGCGCCGCGATGCCGGCCTGCGCCGGAGCCGCGACGCGCCCATTTTCGTCCTGCAGCACGGCGCGGCCACCTGCGGCAATCGCAGCCCCCATTGCCAGGATGGTCAACACCGCGGCGGCTGCATGAAGCGGACGCACCGGCGGCCCCTACTGGCTTGCCCAGACAATCCGCGCCACCCATTCGACATCGCGCATCGGGATGTCGCGATCCGGGTGATCGGGATTGAGCGAGACCAGCATGATCGACTTCGCCGTCTGACGGTCCAGCACCTTGGCCATTACCTCGCCGGCATTGGTCTTGACGACGACGCGGTCGCCCTTGCGGGTGGCGGCGCCCGGCTCGACGATCAGCACGTCGCCGTTTCGGTAGAGCGGCAGCATGGAATCGCCCTGGACCTGCAGCGCATAGGAGGTTTCGGTCGCCCGTGCCGGAAGCTCGATCAGGTCCCAGCCCTGCCCCACGGGAAAGCCGGCATCGTCGAAGAAGCCGCCGGCGCCGGCCTGGGCGAAGCCGAGCAGCGGCACCGAAGACGTCTGTGCCGGCAGAGATCCGGGAACGGTCTTGCCCCGGCCTTCGACCAGTCCGGTGAATTCGTCGAGCGAAGCGCCGGTCGCCTCGATGATCTTGGCCAGCGACTCGGTCGACGGCCAGCGCGGCCGCCCGTCCGAGGACAGCCGCTTCGATTTGTTGAAGGCGGTCGAATCGAGGCCCGCGCGTTTCGCCAGCCCCGACGCCGAGAGCGAATAGCGCTCGGCGAGTGCATCGATGGCGGCCCATACGCGGTCATGCGAGAGCACTTTTGCTCTCCTTCAGAACAGGAAAAAATACCTTCTCCGTTTTAACCGCTGGCCGTGATTTTGTCCACCACCGAAGGCGGCGTCACGCCGCCTTCTTGGCCTCGCTCCTGGCATAGGGATCGAAGCGTTCGTAGAAAGTCTCACCCTTCTCTGCCATGTCGAGCAGGAGCTTCGGCGCCTTGAACTCGGCGCCGTACTTCTTCTGAAGACCCTTGGCGATCTTGACGAATTTCTTTGCGCCGATGCCGTCGATGTAGGACAGCACGCCGCCGGTAAAGGGCGCGAAGCCGAAGGCGAGAATCGAGCCGACATCGGCCTCGCGCGGATCGGTGACGATGCCCTCCTCCATCACCCGGGCCGCCTCCAACGCGATGGTGACCAGGAGCCGCTGCTTCAGTTCCTCATAGTCGACCTTTTCAGGCGGCAACTGCCGATAGAGATCCTTCAGGCCCGGCCACAGCTTCTTCTTGGCAGGCTTTTGCGGATAGTCGTAGAAACCCTTGCCGTTCTTGCGGCCGAATCGGCCATGCGTGTCGACCAGCGTGTTGATCAGCGTCATCTGCTTCGGGTCGACAGCCTTGTCGCCGAGATCGCGCATGGTCTGCTTCATGATCTTCTGCGCGAGGTCGATGGCCGTTTCGTCCGTCAGCGCCAACGGGCCGACCGGCATGCCGGCGGCCTTCGCCGCATTCTCGATCATCGCCGCCGGAACGCCCTCGATGAGCATCTTGTAGGCTTCCGACATGTAGCGCAGCACGCAGCGGTTGACGTAGAAGCCGCGCGTGTCGTTGACGACGATCGGCGTCTTCTTGATCGCGCGAACGAAGTCGATTGCGGTGGCCAGTGCCTTGTCGCCGGTCTTCTTGCCCAAAATGATCTCGACCAGCATCATCTTGTCGACCGGCGAGAAGAAATGGACACCGATGAAATTCTTTGGCCGCGCCGAATTCTTCGCCAGCGACGTGATCGGGATGGTGGACGTGTTCGACGCAAAGACCGCCGCCGGCTTCAGCACGGCCTCCGCCTTTTCGGTGGCGTCCTTCTTGACGCCCGAATCCTCGAATACCGCCTCGACCACCAGGTCGCAGCCTGTGAGGTCGGCATAGTCCGCCGTCGGCGTGATCAGCGACAGCAGCCTGTCCTTGTCCTCCGGCTTGGCACGGCCCTTCCTGACCTGATCCGAGATCAGGCTGTCCGAATGCGCCTTGCCCTTGGCGGCAGCGTCCATGTCGCGGTCGAGCAGCACCACCGGAATGCCGGCCTTGGCCGTGACATAGGCGATGCCGGCGCCCATGAAGCCGGCGCCGAGCACGCCGATCTTCTTGAACCTGGTTTCCGGCACGCCGGCCGGACGACGCGCGCCCTTGTTCAGTTCCTGCAGCGACACGAACAGCGAGCGGATCATCGCCGCCGCTTCCCTGGTCTGCATGATCTCGGTGAAATAACGCTGCTCGATGCGCAAACCGGTGTCGAACGGCACCAGCAGGCCTTCATAGACGCATTTCAGGATGGCCGCGGCGGCCGGATAGTTGCCATAGGTCTCGCGACGCAGGATGGCGATTGCCGGTGGCCACAGATTGGCGCCGGCCACCGAATAGACCGGGCCGCCGGGCAGCTTGAAGCCCTTCTCGTCCCACGGCGCCACTGGCTTCAAGCCATTTTTGATCATGGCTTTGGCGGTTTCGACCAGCTTCGTCGGTTCGGCAATCTCATGGATCAGGCCCATCGACTTGGCCTTCTGCGGCGACAGCGTCTGACCGGAAGTCAGCATCTGCAGTGCCTGCTGCTGGTCGGTCAGCCGCGGCACACGCTGGGTGCCGCCGGCCCCCGGGAAGATGCCGATCTTCACTTCGGGGAGCGCCATCTTGACCTTGTCGGAATCGGCCGCGACACGGCCATGGCAAGCGAGCGACAGCTCGAACGCGCCGCCCATGCAGGTGCCGTTGATCGCCGATACCCACGGCTTGCCTGAGGTCTCCAGCTTCCGGAACAGGCCGGTCATGTAGCCGGCATTGTCGAACAATACCTTGGTCGCCTTGTCCAGGTCCTTGGCTTTATCGGCTGCGAACTTCGACAGCATCTTCTGCAGCATGGTGATGTCGGCACCGCCGGAGAACGTGTCCTTGCCGGAGGTGATCACCGCCCCCTTTATCGACGCGTCGCTCGCCACCTTGTCGACGATGGCGTTCAGCTCCAGCATCGCCTCTTCGGTGAAGACGTTCATCGAGCGGTCGGGCATGTCCCAGGTGACCAGCGCGATGCCATCGGCGTCGATGTCGAGGGTGAAGTTGGTGTAGCTCATCGGTCTCTCTCCCGTCAGACGCGTTCGATGATCGTTGCGGTGCCCATGCCGGCGCCGATGCAGAGCGTCACCAGCGCGGTGTTCAGGTCGCGGCGCTCCAGTTCGTCCAGCACCGTTCCGAAGATCATCGCACCGGTTGCGCCGAGCGGATGGCCCATTGCGATGGCGCCGCCATTGACGTTGATCCTGTCGTGCGAAATGTCGAAAGCCTGCATGTAGCGCAGCACCACCGAGGCGAACGCCTCGTTGAGCTCGAACAGATCAATGTCCGACAGCTTCATCCTGGCACGCTTCAGCAGCTTCTCGGTCACGTCGACCGGACCGGTCAGCATCAGCACCGGCTCCGAACCGATATTGGCGAATGCACGGATGCGAGCGCGCGGCTTCAGGTCGAGCGACTTTCCAGCCTTCTTCGAACCGAGCAGAACGGCCGCCGCGCCGTCGACGATGCCGGACGAATTGCCGGCGTGGTGGACGTAATTGACCTCCTCCACCTCGGGATGCTTTTGCACCGCGACGGCATCGAAGCCGCCCATTTCGCCGGGCATGACGAAAGACGGGTTGAGGGCCGCCAGCGACTGCATATCGGTCGAAGGCCGCATGTGCTCATCGTGGTCGAGGATGGTCAGGCCGTTCTGGTCCTTGATCGAGATCACCGAATTCTTGAAGCGGCCTTCGCCCCAGGCTTTGGCGGCGCGCTTCTGGCTCTCGACCGCATAGGCGTCGACGTCGTCGCGCGAAAAGCCGTACTTCGTGGCGATCAGATCGGCCGAGATGCCTTGCGGCACAAACCAGCCCGGCAGGCCGACCGAGGGGTCCATGAACCAGGCGCCGCCGGACGCGCCCATGCCGACGCGCGACATCGATTCGACGCCGCCGGCGATGACGATCTCGTCGGCGCCCTGCGCGATCTTGGCGGCGCCGAAATTGATGGCGTCCAGGCCAGAGGCGCAGAAACGCGAGATCTGCATGCCGGGCGCTTTGGTATCGTAACCGGCCTCGAAGGCGGCGGCGCGCGGAATGACAGAACCCGCCTCGCCGACCGGATCGACGCAGCCGAAGATGATGTCGTCGACGGCGCCGGTGTCCAGCCCATTGCGGTCGCGGATCGCCTCGAGCACCTTGGCGCCGAGCCGCACCGCCGGCACCTCGTGCAGCGAGCCATCCTTCTTGCCCCTGCCGCGCGGCGTGCGCACGGCATCATAGACATAAGCTTCGGCCATTTTCCTGCTCCTTGGTTTGCTGAAAGTCTCTCAGAGAGAGCGCCCGATCAGCAATTTCATGATCTCGTTGGTGCCGCCGTAGATGCGCTGGACGCGGGCGTCGCGGAACATGCGGGCGATCGGATACTCATTCATGTAGCCATAGCCGCCATGCAATTGAAGGCATTCGTCGACGACTTTTCCCTGCAGGTCGGACAGCCAGTATTTGGCCATCGAGGCCGTCACCGGGTCGAGGCCTCCATCGATATGGCGGGCGACGCAGTCATTGTAGAAGACCCGGCCGATGGTCGCCTCGGTCTTCAGTTCGGCCAGCTTGAACTGGGTGTTCTGGAAATCGATAATCGCCTTGCCGAAGGCCTTGCGCTCCTTGACGTAGTCGATGGTCAACGCCAGCGCCCGTTCGACCATGGCGATGGCGCCAGTGCCGATCTGCAGCCGCTCCTGCGGCAACTGCTGCATCAATTGGACGAAGCCCTGGCCTTCCTCGTGGCCGAGCAGATTGGAAGTCGGCACGCGCATATCGTTGAAGAACAGTTCCGACGTGTCGTTGGCCTTGAGCCCGATCTTGTCGAGGTTGCGGCCGCGCTCGAACCCTTCCACCTTGTCGGTCTCGACGACGATCAGCGAGGTGCCTTTGGCGCCCTTCTCCGGATCGGTCTTGGTGACAATTATGATGAAATTGGCGAGCTGGCCGTTGGTTATGAAGGTCTTCGAGCCGTTGACCTTGTATTGGTTGCCGTCCTTCTCGGCGCGCGTCTTGACGCCTTGCAGGTCGGAACCGGCGCCGGGCTCGGTCATGGCGATGGCGCCGATCAGCTCGCCGGTGGCCAGTTTCGGCAGCCACTTCTTCTTCTGCTCCTCCGAGCCGTAGTGGAGGATGTAAGGGGCGACGATCGAATTGTGCAGGCCGATGCCAAAACCGTCGACGCCGACATGGCCGATCGCCTCGATGATGGCGCTCTCATGCGCGAACGTTCCGCCCGAACCGCCATATTCCTCCGGCATCGAGGCACAGAGCAGACCGGCCGCGCCCGCCTTCAGCCAGCACTCGCGGTCGACCATCTCGTTCTTCTCGAACTCGTCATAGCGCGGCGCGATCTCTTCCGACAAGAAGCGGTGCGCCATGTCGTACAGCATGCCGACCTCGTCCGCCGCCCAAGCAGGTTTGGGAAGGCCAAGAATTTCGGCGGGGTTGGTCATGCTGTTTCTCCCTTGCGCCGACGTCCCCCTCCCTCGAGGGGGAGGGAAAATCGAGATTAGAACGCTTCCGCCGGCAGTGCCATCAATGTATCGGCGCCGCTGGAGATGCGGGCGAGGTGCGCCGACGTTTCCGGCATGATCCGCTCCATGAAGAAGCGCGCCGTCACCAGCTTGCTGCCGTAGAAGGCCGAAGAACCATTGGCGCCATTCGCCAATTTCGCCCCGGCTGCCTTGGCCATCTGTGCCCACATATAGCCCAGCGCCACCAGGCCGAAGAGATGCATGTAGTCGGTCGAGGCGGCACCGGCGTTATCGGGCTTGGCCATGCCGTTCTGCATCAGCCACATCGTCGCCGCCTGCAGATCGTTGAGGCCCTTCTTCAGCGCCTTGGTGAAGGGCACCATCTTCTCGTCAGTGCGGTTATCCTCGCAGAATTCGCCTACCTCCCTGAAGAAGGCCTGCACGGCACGGCCGCCATTCAAGGCCAGCTTGCGGCCGACGAGGTCGAGCGCCTGGATGCCGTTGGCGCCCTCGTAGATCATGGCGATGCGGGCATCGCGCACGAACTGGCTCATGCCGTGCTCTTCGATATAGCCGTGCCCGCCGAACACTTGCTGCGCCATCACCGCGTGGTCGAAACCCTTGTCGGTAAGCACGCCCTTGACCACCGGCGTCATCAGCCCGGTGTAGTCGTCGGCGGCCTGGCGGTCCTTGTCGTCATTGGCGCGGTGGGCGATATCGGACTTGATCGCCGTCCACAGCGCCAGTGCGCGACCGGCCTCGTTGAAGGCCTTCATGGTCATCAGGCTGCGGCGGATATCGGGGTGGACGATGATCGGGTCGGCCTTCTTGTCCGGCGCCTTCGGCCCAGACAGCGAGCGTCCCTGCAGGCGATCCTTGGCATAGGACACAGCGTTCTGGTAGGCGACCTCCGACACAGAAAGCCCCTGCAGGCCGACGCCGAGCCTCGCTTCATTCATCATCGTGAACATGGCTTTAAGCCCGCCATTCGTCTCGCCAAGCAGCGTGCCTTGTGCCTCGTCATAATTCATGACGCAGGTCGAATTGCCATGGATGCCCATCTTCTCCTCGATCGAGCCGCAGGAGACCGTGTTCTTCTCGCCAGGATTGCCTGATGCATCGAGCTTGAGTTTCGGCACGATGAACAGCGAAATGCCCTTCACGCCTTCCGGCGCGCCCTCGATGCGGGCCAGCACCAGGTGGACGATGTTGTCCGCCATGTCGTGCTCGCCGGCCGATATGAAAATCTTCTGGCCTGAGATCCTGTAGGTGCCGTCGCCGTTGGGAACCGCCCTGGCGCGCAGCAGGCCGAGATCGGTGCCGCAATGCGGCTCGGTCAGGTTCATGGTGCCGGTCCAGACGCCCTCGACCAGCTTCGGCAACCAGAGCGCCTTCTGCTCGTCGGTGCCATGGGTAATGATCGCGGCGATCGCGCCCTGCGTCAGGCCGGGGTACATCATCAGCGACATGTTGGCCGAAATCATATATTCGGAAACAGCGGTATGCACCGCGTAAGGCAGACCCTGGCCGCCAAATTCGACGGGTGCGGCCAGCCCCAACCAGCCGCCGTCGCGGTATTGGTCGAAGGCCTCCTTGAAGCCCTTCGGCGTCGTCACCGAACCGTCGCCATGGCGCTCGCAGCCTTCCATGTCGCCGACGCGGTTCAGCGGCTGCATGACATTTTCAGCGAGCTTGGCGCCCTCGGCGAGGATGGCCTCGACCACGTCCGGCGTCGCGTCGGAAAATCCGGGAAGATTGGAATAGCGCTGGTAGCCCAGCACTTCGTTCAGCACAAACAGCGTGTCCTGGACCGGCGCCCTGTAGATCGGCATGCAATTCCTCCACCATGCGGCCTTGGCCCCGAATCCCCCAATGTGAAGTCAGACGGGCATGCGGACCAATGTTCAGGTCGGAATAGCAAAAGTTGACGTTTGCGTAAACGTCAATTTTTTGATGCGACAAATTATCCCCGGCGCTCGCCGTAGCCAGTCCGATTGAAAATCCCGGCGCAGCCGCAAGACAACGGGAAGAGCCGCGCAGCCAAGGGCCACGCGGCTCTCTCCCAGAAGGCCGTTCACCGGAAGCCGGCGAAATTACCCGGCGACGCTGGCCTGCGGCGCCGAGCGTTCGCTCAGCATCTGACGCACCGCCGCCATCGAGTTGCTCAACTCGTTGATGGCATCGTCGATCAGAGCCCGCTGCTTATGCAGGCGGGCAAGCTGCTTCTCCGACTTGTCGAGCGTCAGTCGCAACTGCTTGGTGTTGGAACCGCTGGGATCGTAGAGGTCCATCATCTGCTTGACGTCGCGCAGCGAGAACCCGACCTTGCGGCCTAGCAGGATCAGCTTCAGCCGCGCCTTGTCGCGGCGCGTGTAGAGACGGGTCGAGCCGTCGCGCTGCGGATTGAGAAGGCCCTTGTCCTCGTAGAAACGCAGCGTACGCAGCGTTACTCCGTATTTCTTGGCCATCTCGCCGATGCGGACAAGATCCTCGCCGGCTTTATCGGACATGTCATTGGTATTGGCCGCGGCTTCGCCGGGCGAAACAAGTTTCATGGTCACTGGCTTTCCCCATCTGGTGGCGCTGCGGTCCTGGACCGTGCGTCGCCTGAGTCGAAGCGGGGGCGTGCTTCCACTCGTGGTTTCAACAAACAAAATCGCAAACGGCACAATCTGCACCCTTACGTTTACGTCAATTCTATACCGATAGCCGCCTCACGAAGCAAGGGCGTCGTGCGAGAGGAACTTTTTGCCGCATCCGCCAGCGCACGGCCCGGCGGCGCTTCAGGCGCTCGTCAACATCGTTGCAACTTCTTAAGCTTGGTTAACGCGTTGTTTACCACGTTGGGCGAATTGTGCGCATGTCGGTCACCCGTGTTTATCCTGTAGCGAATTTTTCACGGTTTCGGAGTCCACCGCAGCAAAGCCGCGGCCGCCTTCGTTTCCGGCAGGACTTTGGGAAACTGGTCATAAAGCCAGCAGCGATTGTGAACGGGCGCATCGATGAACAGCAAGCGGTCCTATCTCGATACACTCAACGCCGGCCGGCAGCGCAGGCCGTACACCACGCTTGAACAGCTCAACCGTTCCCTGGAAACGCTGGAGCAGCGGCTGGAGCGGACGCGCGAGGACTTGAGCGAAGGTCCCGATCCGCGCCGGCTGAGCGCGGAGCCGCGCTATGCCAGCGCCCGGCCCTATGAGGATCCGCGCCCCGAGCAGCCGCCGAAAAGCCCGGCGCCGGCTGCCTTCGACCAGAATTACCAGGCGATCGCCCGCGACATCGACCGCGTGCGCGGCCAGGAGGACGGCGTCGCCGTGGTCGGCAAGATCGCCGGCGAATTGCGCGGCCTGCGCGAGGAACTGCGCCACCAGATGACCGCCGGCCTGCAGCGCGAATTCGAAGCGCTGCGCAACGACATCGAGCGGGCTTTCCAGGCAAGCACCCAGCCGGGTGGCCAATCGGCGGGAGGCAAAGGCAGCGCCGAACTCGGCGTCGAGTTCGAGCGGCTTTCCGGCGCCATCCAGTCCCTGGCCGAAAAGAGCGACGACAGAAGCGTCAACATGCTCCGGCTCGATCTGGAGCAGGTCAAGGCCGCGCTCGACACATTGGCGCGCGAGGAGAGCGTGCAGGCGGTCGGCCGCCGCTGGGACGAGTTCGACCGCCGCTGGACCGCGTTCGAGGATCGTGTCGATGCCGATCAGCGACAGCGGTCGGACGCACCCGGTCTTTCGATGCTGACCGAACGGCTTGAACAGATTAGCAATGCCGTCAACAATCTGCCGGAATCGCTGTCGCTGCGTTCGCTCGAAGAGAAGGTCCGCACGCTTGCCAGCGCGGTCGATCATTTCGCCCGCCAGCAGGACAGTCTCGGCAGCAGCACATTCGCAATGATCGACGAGCGGCTGGACGAGATTTCCCGCGCCATCGTCGCCTCGACCGTCGCCGCGCAGGCCAATTCATTCGACCCCGAAGCATTCGAGCGTATCGAGAAGCGGATCGCCTCGCTTGCCGAACAGATCGAGGAAGTGACGCAAGTCCACCCCAGCGGCGAGGTCATCGACCGCCTCAACATGCTGTCGAGCCGGGTCGACGATCTTGCCAACCTGGCCAATTTGCCTGAGCAGGCGATGGAGCGTCTCGACAAGCAGATCGCGCTTATTGCCGACAAGATCGACCGGGCGCCTGCCATGCCGGACGCCGACTATATCTTCCAGGGGCTGGAACAGCGTTTCGACGTGCTGTCCGCCATGATGGAGCGCCGCCAGGGCGACGCGATCGAACAGGGCAACATGCTGTTTCGCGATCTCGAGCGCCGGCTGGACGAAGTTGCCGACAGGCTGGACCAGCGCATGCCGCAGATCGACGGGGCCGGCATCATGGACGCCCTCGACGCCCGCTTCAGCGCGCTAGCCAAGCGCTTGGAGACGCGCGTTCCCGATCACGCAGGTGAAGCCGCGATCCGTGGCCTGGAAAGCCGGCTCGAAGACATTTCAATCCGGCTGGATTCATCGGCGGCACAAGTCGCCGGTATCGACCCGGCCCTGATCCGCAGCCTGGAAGCGCAGGTCGCGGGCCTGTCGGCGCACCTTTCGAAACCCGGCGCGCCACTGCCGGAATTGGAGGATATCAGTCCTCGTCTCAACGAAATCGAGAAGTCGCTGGCTGGCACCCGCGATTCCATCCTCAGCGCGGCGCGCGAGGCAGCCGAGAGCGCCGTCCGTTCGTTGGCGGGCTCCAGTGCCAACACGGCGGCCGTCTCTGGCCTCGCCCAGGATCTGAAGACGCTCGAAGCACTGACGCGCCGTTCCGACGAGCGCAATTCGAGGACCTTCGAAGCCATCCACGACACGCTGCTCAAGATCGTCGACCGGCTGGGCTCGCTGGAAACCGGCGAGCCGACCGACGCTGTGAGCGAGCTTCTGAATACGCAACCGGCCGAGCCGGACAGCTGGCGCGGCGTGCGATCGTCAAAGATGGCCGTACGTGACGCGCCGTCCATGGACATCGACCAGCCACTGCCGCTGACGGAAGACATGGCCGACCTCGACAGCCATGTCTCTGCCATGATCAGCGATGAACCAGGTTCCCATAGCGAACCGGGCACGCGTAGCGACCCGGGCACGCGCACGCCGGCCGAAGCCGCCGCGGCCGCGGCCATGGCGGCGCTGGGCTCGGACACGTCGGAAAAAAGCCAGCCGACCGGCGGCCGGAAGTCGATGCTCGGCGGACTGGCGCGCGCCTTCAAGGCCAAGAAGGAGACGATTGTTCCACCGCTTGCCGGCTCCGCGCCTGATGTCGAGATACCGATTGCCGATCTCGACGAGCCGCTGGACCCGAAGGTTGCCAACCGGCCGCTGGAGCCCGGCTCCGGCCCACCTGACCTCAACGCCATCATGAAGCGCGTGCGCGACGAACGCGGCCCGCCCGGCAGGGCCGGCAATGCCGACGCATCGAAATCCGACTTCATCGCCGCAGCCAGGCGCGCGGCGCAAGCGGCCGCTGCCGAGGCCGACGCTCTCAAGCGGCAATCGACGATGAGGGGGCCGGTAAAGGCGCTCAGGATCGGCGACTTGCTCAAGGCGCGACGCAAGCCGATTCTGATGGCAGCCGCCGCGGTCATGCTGGCGCTCGCCGGCCTGCAATTAGGCAAGGCCTTTGTCTCCGACCCGGTCGATATTGCCAGCAACGCCACGGCGCCGATGGCGGCCGCGCAGCCAGCGGAAAGCGCATCGATCGGTACCGTCAACGAGTCGAAGACGGACACAGAAACTGCAGGGGATAGCGCACCAGACCACGCTGTCCGGCAGGCAGAGCCATCCGAATCGGTAGCCGAGGACGACATGCCGGCGCAGGCCGGCATCGCCACGCCGTCGGATAACGAGAGATCGGCGGATGCCGAAACGTCGGTCGACTCAGGGTCCGCGGCCGAGCCTGTTCCTGCACCAATGGCTTCAACGACATCGCCCGATCCGGCGGCAGCGAACGTGACAGCGTCGGCACCTGCGGGCCCGACGGCTGCGGACGCCGAACCAATGGCCACCGCGCCGGACGCCACGCCCGCGACCCAGGACATGACCGGCACGGTCACGTCAGCGGTTGCTTCGACGGCGGCGGCCACTGCCAAGATCGACATTCCAGCCGATGCCGGCCCGGCTGCCTTGCGTGACGCAGCGGCCGGCGGCGACGCCAAGGCACTGTTCGAGATCGGCTCGCGCTACGCCGAATCGCGCGGCGTCAAGCAAGACATGGCAGCGGCCGCCAAATGGTACGAGAAATCAGCCGAGCTCGGCTTCGCACCGGCGGAATACCGCATCGGCAACTTCTACGAGAAGGGCACCGGCGTCGCGCGCGACGTCAAGAAGGCGAAGACCTGGTACCAGCTCGCCGCCGCGCAGGGCAACGCCAGCGCCATGCACAACCTCGCCGTGCTGTTCGCCATGGCGGCGGACGGCGTGACCGACAATGAATCGGCCGCGCACTGGTTCCAGGCCGCCGCCGATCTCGGCGTCAAGGACAGCCAGTTCAATCTCGGCATCCTGGCGGCGAAGGGCGTCGGCATGAAGCAGAATCTCGAAGAGTCCTACAAATGGTTCGCGCTCGTCGCCAAGACCGGCGACAAGGATGCGGCGGCAAAGCGCGACGAGATCGCCAAGGCGCTCAGGCCCGAGCAGCTCGAACGCGCACGCGCCGCCACGGAGCTGTGGAAGGCAAAGCCGCTCGATCCTGCGGCCAATTCGGCCGATATTCCCGAATCGTGGCAGGATGGCACGCCGCAGACGACCGCCAGCGTCGACATGAAGAAGGTCATTCAGAACATCCAGCGCATTCTCAACAAGAACGGCTACGAGGCCGGCAATGACGACGGCGTGATGGGCCAGAAAACCAAGGATGCCATCATGGCTTTCCAGACCGACAACGATCTGAAGCCTACCGGCACGGTCGACGAAAAGCTGGTCAAGGCGCTGCTTGCGCGCAAATAACGTCAGATGCGTCGTTTCCGCGACGCCTTTGCCACACATTTGCCTGTTAACTGATTGAGTTGTTTTTTGTTTCGGCGACGTGGCGAGGTTTGACTTCGCCGCCCGGCCGGCGCAAGAACGGACAGGCTTTTGGCGCGAATGCCCGCCACGGTTGCATTCGCCGACGGGCAAACTGATCGAGACTGACGGGTGGGCATCTATCTCCCGATCGCGGAAATTTCCGTCAACATCTTCGTGCTGCTGGCCATGGGCGCGGCGGTGGGTTTCCTCTCGGGCATGTTCGGAGTGGGCGGCGGCTTCCTGATCACGCCGCTGCTGATCTTCTACAACATACCGCCGGCGATCGCAGTCGCCACCGGCGCCAACCAGGTCATCGCCTCCTCCTTCTCCGGCGCATTGTCGCACGTGAAGCGCGGCACGCTCGACTTCAAGCTCGGCGGTGTGCTTTTGGCCGGCGGCATCGTCGGCTCGACCGGCGGCATCTTCGTCTTTGGCTTCTTGCGCCGGCTCGGCCAGCTCGACCTGTTCATCTCGCTGCTCTATGTCGTGCTGCTCGGCACCGTCGGCGGGCTGATGCTGGTCGAGAGCGTCAATGCGCTGCGCGCCACGCGCAGCGGCGCGGCACCGGTGCTGAAGAAATCAGGCCAGCACAACTGGATCCACCGCTTGCCGCTGAAAATGCGGTTCAGGGCCTCGAAGCTTTTCGTCAGCGTCATCCCGGTGCTCGGCCTCGGCGCCGGCATCGGTTTCCTGTCGTCGATCATGGGCGTCGGCGGCGGCTTCATCATGGTGCCGGCGCTGATCTATCTCTTGAAAGTGCCGACCAACGTGGTCGTCGGCACCTCGCTGTTCCAGATCATCTTCACCTCGGCCTACACCACGCTGGTCCATGCCACCACCAACCAGACGGTCGACGTCATGCTCGCCTTCCTGTTGATGGCGGGCGGCGTCGCCGGCGCGCAATACGGCGCCAAGGCCGGCCAAAGGCTGCGCGGCGAGCAGCTCAGGGCGCTGCTGGCACTGCTGGTGCTGGCGGTTGCCTTCCGGCTCGCCATCGATCTGTTCGTGACGCCGCCCAGCCTCTATTTGCTGTCCGGCGTGGATCCGACCTGATGGCGGGTTTTAGGACGTTCCTGGCCGTTGCCTCGCTGTCGCTGTTCGCCGCCTCGTCACCGGCAAGAGCGCAGACGCCGGTTGCCGAAAACATCCAGATCGGCCTGTCCACCGACCATGTCTCAATCACCGCCGGCTTTTCCGGCGCCGACCTCACCATCTTCGGCTCATTGGAAAATGCCGACCCGCGTGTCGCGCGCCAGGGGCGCTACGACATCGTGGTCGTGCTTGAGGGTCCGGCGCGGAAGGTCGTCGTGCGCCGCAAGGACCGGGTGCTCGGCATCTGGATCAATCTGGAGTCCGAGACCTTCAAGAATGTGCCGGTGTCCTATTCGGTGGCGACGACGCGGCCGCTGCAGGACGTCACCGACCCCAACAGCTACAAGCAACTGTCGCTCGGCGCGGCCAACATCTACATGCAGCCGGCCGACGCTGGCGACAGTCCGGCGACCATCCAGGAATTCACCGCGGCGCTGCGCGAGCGCAAGACGGCGACCGGCCTCTACAGCGTGAATGTCGGCGGCGTGCAGTTCCTGTCGCAGAACCTGTTCCGCGCCACCGTCAGGCTCGCCCCCAATGTTCCGGTCGGCACCCACAAGGCCCGTGCGTTCCTGTTCAAGAGCGGCCTGTTCATCAAGGAAAGCTCCGCCCAGCTCGAAATCCGCAAGTCCGGTTTCGAACAGTCGATCTTCCGCGTCGCCCACGATTATTCTTTCCTGTATGGCGTCTTCGCGGTGTCGTTGGCCATGCTGACAGGCTGGCTCGGAAGGCTCGTCTTCCGGAAGGATTAAACTCTCTTCAAAAGGCGGTTCCCCTTTTTACGCTCGTGGGTTAGACCGCGACCCCGGCCCGGCCGAACACCAGCTGTCGCTCCCCAAATCAAAAATACAGGACTTTGCGATGCGACCAGCATTCGGCGGTATCGACTTCGGCACTTCGAATTCCACCGTCGGCGTGATCAGGGACGGGCAGCCGCAATTGGTGGCGCTGGAAGACGGCGAGGTGACGCTGCCCAGCGCGGTGTTCTTCAATTTCGAGGACAACCGCACCTACTTTGGACGCCGCGCCATCGCCGACTATACCGACAGCATCGAGGGTCGCCTGATGCGCTCGCTGAAGAGCGTACTCGGCGGTACGCTAGTCCATGAAAAGACGCGCATCAAAACCCGATCGATCGCCTTCACCGAGATCATCGGCCTGTTCGTCGGCCACCTCAGGAAAAGGCTGGAAGAGGATGCGGACGATACGGTTGAAAGCGTGGTGCTCGGTCGTCCCGTGCAGTTCGTCGACGACGATGCCGAGGCCGATGCCAAGGCCGAAGGTGAACTCGAAAACGCGGCCCGTACCCAGGGCTTCAAGCATATCGCCTTCCAGTTCGAGCCGATCGCGGCGGCGCTCGACTACGAGCAGAAGGTGACGCGCGAAGAGCTGGCGCTGATCGTCGACATGGGCGGCGGCACGTCCGACTTCTCGATCGTGCGGGTCTCGCCGCAGCGCGCCCGCTCCCTCGATCGCAAGGACGACATTCTGGCCAGCCGAGGCATCCATATCGGCGGCACCGACTTCGACCGGCTGTTGAGCATCGCCCATGTGATGCCGCAACTCGGCTACCTCTCGCCGACCAAGGACGGCAAGCGCAACTTGCCGGCCAGCTACTTCATCGACCTGGCGACATGGCAGCGCATCAATCTGGTCTACACCGCCCGGGCGATGACGCATCTGCGCCAGATCCGCTACGAGGCGGAACGCGCCGACCTGGTCGACCGTTTCATCGACATCGTCGAGCATCGTTACGGGCACGCGCTGGCCGCTTTGGTCGAGAGGGTCAAGATCGAGCTGACGGAGCAATCGTCCGCCGAGGTGATGGTCGCGCTGACGGGAGCGAAGTTTGCGACCGAAATTTCGCGCGCCGGGCTCGAGGCCACGATTGCCAGGGATATCGAACGGGTGGCTGCGACGGTTGGCGAGACGATCCGCGACGCGCAGGTGAAACCAACCGCCATCACCGCGGTGTTCCTGACCGGCGGATCGACCGCCATCCCGCTGGCAAGGCAGCAGATACTGGCCCTGGTGCCGCAGGCGTCGGTCATCGAAGGCGATATGTTCGGCTCGGTCGGGCTTGGGCTGGCGCTCGATGCGCAGCGGAAATTCGGCTGACCCGGCTTACCCCCGGACGGTCTCGCCGGCCCTCGCGCCCAGATGCGCCTTGAGCGCCATCTGGGCCAGACTTGCCTGCCGGTCACGATGCGTGATCATGGCGAAATCGCGCTTCGGCAGATCGATCGACACGGACCGCAAGCTGCCTTCGGCAACCGCGCGTTCGACAACGAGCTCCGAAATGATGGTGGCGCCGGCGCCGGCCTCGACCGCCTGACGGACCGCCTCGTTGCTCGGCAGCACCAGGAATATCCGCAGCTCTGCGAACGATATCCCTTCGCGGCGGGCAAGATCTTCCAGCACCTCGCGCGTGCCCGATCCGCCTTCCCTGATGATCCAGCGGAGTTCCCTGATATCGGGATGCCCGCGCGAGACTTCGGCGATCTCGGGATGCGAATGCGCCACGACCAGCATCAGGCGATCCACATCGACCTTGGCGCGCCGCAATATGTCCGATTCAGTGCGCCCCTCGACCAGGCCAAAATCAGCCGTACCGTCGAGTACGGTGGTCTCAACCTGCCTGGTGTTGCCGATGGTCACGCTCAGCCTGACGGCGGGATAGGCCTCGTGGAAGGAGGCCAGCCGGCGCGGCAGCCAGTAGCTGGCGATGGTCTGGCTGGCGGCGATGGAAAGGCTGCCGGTGATCGTCTGCGAGACGTGCTCGAGCACGTCGTGGGCGGCAGCCGCCCGTTCGAGCACGGCCTTCGCCTCGGGCAGAAACCTGCGCCCGGTCTGCGCCAACTCGATGTTGCGACCGACCCGGTTGAACAGCTGGACGCCATGCTGCTGTTCGAGCGAGCGGATGGCGGCCGAGGCAGCCGACTGGGAAATGCCCAGCAGCTCGGCCGCCTTGGTCATGTGCCCCCGTTCGGCGACAGCAACGAATATCCGCAGTTGGTCCAGGGTCATGCGGAGAATTAAGAAAGAATTTCGATTGGAATTACAAGAGCAACTTGTTAGACGGATCGATTTCTTTGTTCTAATTTTCCCGGCGTAGTTGGAAAAAAATCGCGGCCAACCTGGAACGGGTAGAAAAGTGATCGGGCGGTTCAAATCCTTGTTTGCCCATTGGACCCGCGGCCTGCGGCGTCGGCTTGCCGGCGACCGTTATCATCCGGAAGAACACTATATGCGCGGCCCCGGGCCGAAGACGAGAGCCAAATTCGCAGACCGCAAAAGCGCCGAATCATGAACCACGGACCGCTGCGCGGCGCCAATTCCGCACCGTCCCAACGGTCGCTTGCCGACACCCGCGCGCCCGACGAGGGTGATGGCGTCGATACCTCGCCTGATGTCTCCGACAGCATCGCCAAGACCACCTGCTACATGTGCGCCTGCCGCTGCGGTATCGACGTCCACATCAAGGACGGCAAGGTCCGCTACATCAACGGCAACAAGGACCATCCTGTCAATCGCGGCGTGCTGTGCGGCAAAGGCAGCGCCGGCATCATGCAGCATTACAGTCCGGCCAGGTTGAAGAAACCATTGCTGCGCAGCGGTCCGCGCGGCTCGGGAGAGTTTCGCGAGATCGAGTGGGAGGAGGCCTTCTCGATCGCGACGGAACGGCTTTCGAAAATCCGCCGCACCGACCCAAAGAAACTCGCCTTCTTCACCGGGCGCGACCAGTCGCAATCGTTGACCGGCTGGTGGGCGAGCCAGTTCGGCACGCCGAATTTCGCCGCCCATGGCGGCTTCTGCTCGGTCAACATGGCGGCCGGCGGGCTCTATACGATCGGCGGCTCGTTCTGGGAGTTCGGCGAACCCGACTGGGACAACACCAGGTACTTCATGCTGTTCGGCGTCGCCGAGGACCATGATTCCAACCCGATCAAGATCGGTCTCGGCAAGCTCAAGGCGCGCGGCGCCAAGGTGGTCTCGATCAATCCATGCCGCACCGGCTACAACGCCATTGCCGATGACTGGATCGGCATCCGGCCCGGCACCGACGGCCTGTTCGTGTTTGCTCTCATCCATGAACTGCTGAAGGCCGGCCGCGTCGATCTCGATTATTTGCTGCGCTACACCAACGCCCATGTCCTCGTCATCCAGGAGCCGGGTGCAGCAGATGACGGGCTGTTCGCACGCGACAGCGGCGGCAATCCGCTGGCCTGGGACAGGCTGGCCAAAGTCTCCGTCAGCGCCACCGATACCGACGCAAAGCCGGCGCTGACCGGCAACTTCCAGGTCGATGGCCGCCGCTGCGTACCGGTCTTCCAGCTTATCGCAGACCGCTACCTGCACGAGAGTTATTCTCCCGATGCGGTCGCCGAACGCTGCGGCGTTACCGCCGACACCATCCGCCGCATCGCCGCCGAACTGGCGCATGTCGCCTTCGAGCAGGCGATCGAACTGCCGGTGGCGTGGACCGACTGGGCCGGCCGCCGGCACGAGACGATCAAGGGCCGGCCGGTGTCGATGCACGCGATGCGCGGCATCTCGGCGCATTCGAACGGTTTTCACACCTGCCGCGCCATCCACCTGCTGCAAGTACTCCTGGGTACGGTGGACGTGCCCGGCGGGTTTCGCTTCAAGCCGCCTTATCCGCGGTCGGCGCCGCCGGGGCCGAGGCCGGCGGGCAAGGACGTCAGGCCGATGACGCCGCTCGAAGGCATGCCGCTCGGTTTCGTCTGCGGCCCGGACGATCTGCTGGTCGACGACACCGACACGCCGATCCGTATCGACAAGGCCTATTCCTGGGATGCGCCGCTGGCAGCACACGGGCTCATGCACACGGTCATCCGTAACGCCTGGGCCGGCGACCCCTACAGGATCGATACGCTGTTCATGTACATGTCCAACATGGCCTGGAACTCGTCGATGAATACCGTCGAGACGATGGCGATGCTGACCGATATGGAAGCGTCAGGCGAGTACAGGATCCCGTTCATCATCTATTCCGACGCCTATTATTCCGAGACCGTGCCGTTCGCCGATCTCGTGCTTCCCGACACGACCTATCTCGAGCGTCATGACTGCATCAGCCTGCTCGACCGGCCGATCAGCCACGCCGATGGACCGGGTGACGCCATCCGCCATCCGGTTGTCGAGCCGGACCGCGACGTGCGGCCGTTCCAGACGGTGCTGATCGAGCTCGGCGCGCGGCTCGGCCTGCCCGGCTTCGTCGCCGACGACGGCTCGGCCAAATACCGCGACTATGCCGATTACATCGTCAATCATGAGCGCAGGCCAGGCGTCGGCCCGCTCGCCGGCTGGCGCGGCAAGGACGGAATTTTGATCGGCAAGGGCGATGCCAATCCCGACCAGCTTCAGCGCTACATCGACAATGGCGGCTTCTGGCACCACGATTTTGCCGACGACCAGCGCTACTACAAGATGGCCAACCGATCCTACCTCGAGTTTGCCGAGACCATGGGTTTCATCCCGAAGGCCGAGCCGATCGTGTTCCAGCTCTATTCCGAGCCGATGCAGCGGTTTCGCCTCGCCGCGCGCGGCCATGGCAGGGTGCTGCCGCCGGAGGCGGAGCGCAGCCGCATCGAAACCTATATGGACCCGTTGCCGTTCTGGTACACGCCCTTCGAGGAGACGGTTGTCGACGTTGAGAAATACCCTCTGCATGCGCTGACGCAGCGGCCGATGCACATGTATCATTCCTGGGGCTCGCAGAACGCCTGGCTCAGACAGATCACCAGCCAGAACCGGCTGTTCGTGCACAGCCAAACCGCCGCCGGCCTCGGGCTTACCGATGACGACTGGGTTTGGATCGAGAGCATCAACGGCAGGGTAAAGGGACAGATCAAGCTGGTCGACGGGGTCAACGCCGACACGGTTTGGACCTGGAACGCGATCGGCAAGCGGCGCGGCAGCTGGGGCCTGAAGGACGACGCGGCCGAATCCAACCGGGGCTTCCTGCTCAACCACATCATCGGCGACCAGACTTCTGCCGATGCGAACGGCAAGCGCTACTCGAATTCCGATCCGATCACCGGCCAGGCGGCATGGTTCGACCTGCGCGTCCGCATCGTCAAATGCGCGGCTGAAGAAGCCGGCTTCACCGAGCCGCAGTTCGAGCGCTTCCGGCAGCCACCGCATTTCAAACCCTCGCCCGACAAGCTCAGTTTTGGCGCCGAGTTTCGCCGGGCAAGAGAAGCTTCCAGACCATGACCTGCCTTCCCGCCCATACCGACAAGAAGCTCGGCCTGGTCATCGACCTCGACACCTGCGTCGGTTGCCAGGCCTGCGTTACCGCCTGCAAGGAATGGAACACCGGCGGCCACATGGCGCCGCTGACCGACATCGATCCCTATGGCGGCGATGCCGATGGGGTCTGGTTCAACCGCGTGCACAGCTATGAGCACATGACGGAGATGGGTGGGCGCACGGTCAATTTCCCACGCTCCTGCCTGCATTGCGAGACACCGGCCTGCGTCACCGTGTGCCCGACCGGCGCCTCCTACAAACGGGCCTCGGACGGCATCGTGCTGGTCGACGAAGACAAGTGCATCGGCTGCAAATTATGCAGCTGGGCCTGCCCCTATGGCGCGCGCGAATTCGACACCGATGTCGGCGTGATGAAGAAGTGCACGCTGTGCGTCGACCGCATCTACAACGACAATCTGGCGGAAGAAGACCGCGTGCCGGCCTGCGTCGCCGCCTGTCCGACCAGCGCGCGGCACTTTGGCGATCTCGGCGACCCGGCATCGGCGATCTCGCAACTGGTGGCCGAACGCGGCGGCGTCGACCTGATGCCCGAACTCGGCTATCATCCGACCAACAAATATTTGCCGCCGCGCGCCCACACGCCGCGGGCTGCATCGGTGCCGGCGCCGAGGCTCGAACCGGTGCGGGCTGAAGGCGGTTTCCTCGGCTGGGTCGACCGCATGCTTTCGCATTGATCAGCATCCATGCATCCAGCCTTCTCCGTCGTCTTCTTCACCACTGCCACGGGCGCCGGTTACGGCCTGCTCGCGCTGCTCGGCGTGCTGGCCGGACAAGGATTTGTCCCGCCTGACTTCTGGCTCGGCCTCGTCGGCATGGGGCTGGCTCTCGGCCTGATCTCGGCCGGCCTGCTGTCGTCGGCCGGCCATCTCGGCCGACCAGAACGCGCCTGGAGAGCATTCTCGCAATGGCGCAGCTCATGGCTGTCGCGCGAAGGCGTTGCCTCGGTCGCGACCTTCGTGCCGGCGGGATTGTTGGCCTTCGGCTGGCTGCTCCTCGGCCGCACAAACGGCTGGGTGGCCGTCGCCGGGCTGCTGGCTGCGGTCGGCGCGGTCGCCACCGTCTGCACCACCGGCATGATCTATGCCTCGCTGAAGCCGATCGCCCAGTGGCACAGCCGCTTCACTTTGCCCGGCTACCTGATCTTTTCGGCGATGAGCGGCAGCGTGCTTCTCAACGCGCTGCTGCAGGGCTTCGCCCTCGGCTCGACTATCGTTCTGACAGGTTGCGTGCTGCTGACCTTGCTCGGCTGGGGCTGGAAGCTGGCAAATTGGCGCTACAATGACAGGCTGGAAATCCCGACCAACGCCAACACCGCGACCGGGCTTGCCGGAGGTACGGTGCGGTCGCTGGAATGGCCGCACACCGAAGAAAACTACCTGCTCAAGGAGATGGGCTTTCGCATCGCCCGCAAGCACAAGGCGCGGCTGCGCCAGATCACGCAAGTGCTGGCCTTCGCTCTGCCCGTCTTGCTGCTGATTGCCGCGTTCGCCTTGCCATGGCCCTATGCGGCGGTGCTGTCGGCACTCGCCACATCAGCCCAATTCGCCGGCATGCTGGTCGAACGCTGGCTGTTCTTCGCCGAAGCGAAACACACCGTCACCCTCTACTACGGCAGGTAGAGCAGCTCAGCCCGGCCGCAGCATCGCGTGGGAAATCGCAAAAATGCGCTCGGTGCCGAGCATATAGGCCATCAGCGTCTCGCGGCGGAACAGCCCGGCATAGGCGCGGTCGAGCACATTGAGCGAGCCGGTATAGGCGCCGAAGGCCGGCATAATCATGCGGCCGCCGTCGCCGGCAAAGCAGCGCCGTCGCACCGAGCGGCCCTGCTGCACGATGCGGGCGCAAGGGTGCAGATGACCTGATACCTCGCCTTCCACTCTCACCGCCGAAGGCTCGTGCCGGAATACGAGAGAGCCTATGGCCAGCTCGCGCACCGTCTCGCCGGGCAGGTCGGCCGGCGCATCCGGGTCATGATTGCCGGCAACCCAGAACCAGTCGCGACCGGCCATCAGCGCTTCCAGCCGTTCGCGAAAGCTCGCATGCATGCGCGCGGCGCCGCCGCCGTCATGAAAGCTGTCGCCGAGGCTGATGACGATCGCCGGCTGATAATCGGCAATCACCGCCTGCAACCGCAGTAACGTCGCACCGGTATCATAAGGCGGGATCAATGTACCGCGCCGTGCCAGCGACGAGCCCTTTTCCAGATGCAGGTCGGACACGGTCAGAAGCCGAAGCTCGGGAAAATAAAGCACGCCGCGCCGATCGCAGATCGCACGCTCGCCGGCGATGCCGATCGGATCGGCATCCGCCAGGAGCGCCGTCATGGCGAGTGCGAATGTCATTTCGTCCCCATGGCCTCCTCGACCAGCGTTGCCGCATCCATCAGCAGCGTATCATCGGCCTCGCCATGCACCGGCATCTTGCCGATCTCGAGCATGATCGGCACGGCGAGCGGCGAAATCTGCTCGAGGTCTTTATGCACGATTCGTCCCTTGATACGCGAGAGCATCTCGGCAAGTCTGCTGACATCCAGCAGACCCGTGGCCGCGTCGGCACGCGTCGCCTGCAGCAGGATGTGGTCGGGCTCATGGCTGCGCAGGACGTCGTAGATGAGGTCGGTCGAGACGGTGACCTGGCGGCCGCTCTTCTCCTGGCCCGGATGACGCTTTTCGATCAGTCCGGAAATGAGCGCGCAATTGCGAAAGGTGCGCTTCAAGAGCCAGCTGCCGGCCAGCCAGGCTTCGAGATCGTCGCCCAGCATGTCCTGGTCGAAAAGCGCGGCCAGCGACGGTTTCTTCGCCCGGAACATCCTGCCCATATCGGCCAGCGACCAGATGGCAAGCGCATAGTCGGTCGCGACGAAGCCGAGCGGCCTGGCTCCCGCCCGGTCGAGGCGGCGGGTGAGCAGCATGCCAAGCGTCTGGTGCGCCAGCCTGCCCTCGAACGGGTAGGCCACCAGATAGTAGCGGTTGCCGCGCGGAAAGGTCTCGATCAGCAGGTCGTCGCGCTTCGGCAGCACCGATTTGTCGGCCTGGAAGCGCAGCCAGTCGGCGACCTGTTCCGGCAGCTTCTTCCAGCGCTGCGGGTCGTCCAGCATGATGCGGACCTGTTCGGCGAGGTAAGTCGAAAGCGGGAATTTGCCGCCGCCATAATAGGGCACCTTGGCGTCACTGCCGGGCGCATTCGACACGAAGCACTCATTGTCGCGGATGCCCTCGAAGCGCAGCACCTTGCCGGCGAACATGAAGGTATCGCCATGCGTCAGCGTTTCGAGGAACGCCTCCTCGATCTTGCCGAGAACCCGACCTCCGCGCGAGGCAGAGCCTTTGCTGCCGGCCTTGACATAACGCACGTTGAGCGCCGGCACCTCGATGATGGTGCCGACATTCAGCCGGTACTGCTGGACGATGCGAGGATTGGAGACGCGCCACAGCCCGTCCTTGTTCAGGCGGATGCGGGCGTAGCGCTCGTAGTTCTTCAGCGCATATCCGCCGGTGGCGACGAAGTCGACGACACGATCGAACGTCGGCCGGTCGAGTTCGGCATAGGGCGCGGCGGTTCGCACCTCCTCGAACAGCGCATCGGCATGAAAAGGCGCGCCGCAGGCGCAACCCAGGACATGCTGCGCCAGCACATCGAGCCCGCCATTGACCAGCGGCGGCGTGTCCTGGGCGCCGAGGTAATTGGCGTCGAGCGCCGCCCGGCATTCCAGCACCTCGAAGCGGTTGGCCGGAATCAGGATCGCCTTCGACGGCTCATCCATGCGGTGGTTGGCGCGGCCGATGCGCTGCGCCAGCCGGCTCGCACCCTTCGGTGCGCCGACATGCACGACCAGGTCGACATCGCCCCAGTCGATGCCGAGGTCGAGCGTCGACGTGGCGACGATGGCACGCAAGGCATTCTCGCCCATAGCTTTTTCGACGCGCCGGCGCTGGGCGACATCGAGCGAGCCGTGATGCAGCGCGATCGGCAAAGTGTCCTCGTTGACCCGCCACAATTCCTGGAACAGCAGTTCGGCCTGGCTGCGCGTGTTGACGAACAGCAGGGTCGTCTTGTGTCGCTTGATCTCGCTATAGATCTCCGGTGTCGCATAGCGGGCCGAATGTCCGGCCCACGGCACGTGCTGTTCCGAGTCGAGGATGGAGATGTCGGGCTTGGCGCCGCCGGTGACGACGATCAATTCGGCCATGCCGCCGGGTTGATTCTGGCTGACCAGCCAGCGCCGCAATTCGTCCTGCTCGGCGACCGTCGCCGACAGGCCGATCGTCTGCAAGCCGGGAACAAAGGATCGCAGCCGAGCCAGCCCGAGCGACAGGAGATGCCCGCGCTTCGATGTCACCAAGGAATGCAGTTCGTCGAGCACGACATAGCGCAGATCCTCGAAGAAGCGCCTGGCGTCGGGCGCAGCAATCAGCAGCGCCAGTTGCTCGGGCGTGGTCAGGAGGATTTCGGGCGGGGCCCGCTTTTGGCGCTGGCGCTTGTGCGCGGGCGTGTCGCCGGTGCGCGTCTCGATGGTGACGGACAGACCGATCTCTTCCACCGGCTTGCCGAGATTGCGCTCGATGTCGACGGCCAGCGCTTTCAGCGGCGAGATGTAGAGCGTGTGGATGCCGCGACGCGCCTGCCCCGGCTTTCTCCCCGGCCTCCGGGCCAGCTCGGTCAGTGAAGGCATAAACCCGGCCAGCGTCTTGCCGGCGCCGGTCGGCGCGATCAGCAGAACCGATTGCCCGGCCTGGGCAGTCGCCAACAATTCGATCTGATGGGCGCGCGGCGACCAGCCTCTTTGCGCGAACCATTTGAGGAATGGCTCGGGCAAGCGCACGGCGGCATTCTGTTCGGCGAGGCGCGGCTGCTCTGTCACCCGCCAGAGGTAGCGCGGCGCCGCGCAATCGCCAAGCAGAATCGGAACAAAAGGTGATCGTGCGCGGCTTCGGTCGCAAGTGAGGTGGGCGCTCTACTGCGCCCCCCTCTGGCCTGCCGGCCATCTCCCCCACAAGGGGGGAGATTGGCTGTCTTGTCTGCTTCCGCTAATCACCAACGTTGCAGGATTGGCGGCCAG
>NZ_JBVVPZ010000010.1:0-149512 GCF_055811415.1 Mesorhizobium sp. WSM4846 | reverse complement strand
CAGTCGGAAATACCTATACCTACATGGGCGTCTACAATGAATACTTCGAAAAGTTACTGTTTATGGACGGACACTAGACTAGGGCGTATCGGGCGCGAGCGTCTGCCAATGTCCGCAATTGATCTGAAACCGCCATATCAGCAACTATTCTAGTGGCGGTTTTTGATGAGACCAGCGCTGCCGTTTCGACCGTAACGAGGTCGGGAGCGGTACGGCAGCTATCCCATGATCGCTCGCCAGAACCAGCCACTCCGCTCCCGGCCCCTGACTGGTCGTTCAACTTGGTCGGCAGAGTAACCGATTCAAACACATTCCCCTGACCGATGCTTGCCAATCGGTAATCTTGATTATTGATCTAAAGTCTCGATCAAGAAAAGAAACCGAAGTGGCGCAACAGGTCATCCGAACAAGGTGGGATCGCGTCCATTGAATAGTCGACTGCATTGTTGCCAAGGCGTGCCGTGCGTTTGGGCCGTCGCAGACAAAACGCTTGCCGCCAGGTAGTGCGCAAACAGGATCGCTCTTCCGGATGAGAACGAGCCCGCGCGTGCAATCTCCGCTGCGGTCGCCGCTTGGCACGAGCCCCAGACGAAAGTTACGGCGGTCGGGAGTTTCCAGTTGGGCACCTACGGTGTCGTCTGGGCGGGGCAGGGCAGGGAGGGCGCGCTACGACCGCCCTCGGTTCCCGCGCGAGGTAGTCACCACGCTCATCGGCTGCATGGAGACTTTGGGTCTCGTCATCCGGCATCGCGGGCGGCGCGGCCAGGAGCGGTCCAGCATCTAGCCGACACCACGATGCCGTGACATGGTGGTGGACCTGAGGCTTGGCCATGGGGCGGTAGGCCGAGAGAGGCGGGGGCCGAGATCATCCTCAAAGCCTCTGCCGGGAGGGGCCGCACCAAGCTCCTCCTGGACTACGCCGATACTCCCGACACGAGAGCCATGCGGGCTGACATGCAGGCGATCAATGGCTTCCTCAACAAGGCTGACATCAAGTTGGCTGGCGGCCCGCCGCCGCTGCCCGTCTTCCTCACCTGCCGCTTCCAGATCGACCACCCAGACAAACCCCACACGTTCACCAACACGGGCGGCTATACGGCGGCTTTTGGATCAACCTTCCGAAGACCCGGCGGCATCTCCTCAGGATCAATGGCGAAGAGGTGGCGGACCTCGACTTCACCGGCATGTTCCCGCAACTGGCTTACCTTGAGGCCGGCGCGGCTCTTCCCCAGGGCAACCCATACGGGGGCATGGAGGGCCTGCCGCGAGCAGCGGCCAAGATGGGTCTGTCCGCGCTGCTCTGCCGCCGTGGGGCTGTGCGTAGGCTGCCTAGCGAGGTCCGGGAGATCATTGGCAAGGGGTGGAACGCCGACCGGCTTAGCGCGGCCTTAGAGGAGCCACCCGGCCATCGCCCCGATGTTCGGTACCGGGCTCGGCCTTAGGCTCATGTTCACCAAGAGCCGTATCCTGATCGTAGCATTGGGCATCCTCATGGGCCAGGGCATCCCGGCGCTGCCGATGCATGACGGCCTCATGTTGCCGCGCTCCAAGTCCGACCAGGCGATGATTGCGATGATCGGAGCCTCGGAAGAGATTGCCGGCGTTCCCCTGCCGGTCGCGATCAAGGCATGAACTTAAGGTTGCTATCACCAAATCTGCAACGAGGATTCGACAGTCTCGTCCGCTGGCGGTAGGCTGCCTTTTGGGGGTGTTCTGGGGTCATGTCTCGCAGCTTTTCCGTTCGCGTCCTGTTGTGTCTTGCATCGGTGCTGCTGGGAGCCACGGCGGCCCAGGCCGGATTGCAGTTCCGGGCCGGGCAAACCGATGCCGGACTCCGCTACATCGTCGTGTCAGGCGATTTCGCCTATCAGGACGACCTGTCCGTCTTCGAGACGCTGGCACGGTCCAATGCCTCAGTGGCGGTCACATTCCAGTCTCCCGGTGGCAACATCCAAAAGGCAATGGAGCTTGGTCGCCTTATTCGCAGGCTCGGCCTTAACACCGTTCAGTTCAGAGCTATCGAGTGTGCTTCTGCCTGTTCTCTGGCGTTCCTTGGTGGCGTCTTACGCTACGCCGAACCCGGTGCCATTGGTGTTCACAAATCATCGTTCAGTGGCGACATCCCGATGAGCACCGAGGATGCCGTTTCCGGTGTCCAGCAAATGACCGCCGAGATCATCACCTATATGATCGAAATGGGCGTGGACCCCGCTCTGCTTCAGCTTTCGCTGCAATATGACAGTGACGACATACGTTATCTTTCCAAGAGCGAGATGGCGAAATATAAGGTGGTTACGTTGGACTTTGAGGCAAGCCAGCCGCCGGTCGCAAGCCAGTTACCATCCCCGCAGCCATCGCCCCAGCCAGTACCGGCCCAGCCGACCATTGCCTCCTTGCCGCCGGCTTCTGAATATTCGTCACTGGCGATTCCCCAGGCCCGCACCGGTCGCATTCGGCACCCCAAGGGGACGGCTCCGCTGAAGGCTCTCGCGGATGGAAAGTCGGCCACCCTCGTTAATCTCCGCAACGGGAGCCCGGTCGCCATCCTTGGCAATGTGGGTCGCTGGTATCGGGTGCAAGCCAGTGGTCAGGTTGGCCATATGCACGACACTTGGGTCTATGTGGACCAGTATGAAAGCGGACCATTTGAGCAGCGGCACATACAGGTCAAAAGCTTCAACAACCTCGCAGATGCTTCGGCCTATGCGCGGTCTGCCTCCATCCCGCTATCCGCCTATCTTGCGACAAACGGATGGTTCGCGGTCACCCTCGAAGAGACTTTCGATCAGGTGATGGCCAAGAACCTCGCGGCGGAACTGAAAGCACGGGGCGCTATTCCTGACGACGCACACATGACTTACGGCAACACCTATGTCCGCAAAGTCTGCTGCCGTTGAGGGGAACTGCTGACGCAATTAGGAAGGGGACTAGGATGGGTAGGGCGATTCCGTTGTGGGAGAGGCTAAGGAGCGGCCCGGTTGGCCATGTTGGGGCGGTCGCGATAGCGCTGATCCTACTGGCCGGGGCTCAGGGGTCGGCCCTGGCTGAGACGGTGATCGTGAAGTATCGCGGCCCGGTGGACCTCGCCAAGTTCGAATGCACGGGGGAGCTAGATAGCAGTGTGGTCAAGCGCGTCTGCTACAACGCGGAGCATGCCTATATGCTCATCCGGCTAAAGCAGACTTGGTACCACTACTGCGAGATCGACCAAGGCACGGTGTCTGCCCTGTTGGCAGCCGGGTCAAAGGGCACCTTCTATAACGAGAACATCAAGGACGCGGCGACAGGCGGCAAGTTCGGTTGCAGGGACAAGCCGGTGCCGGAGTTCTAGTGCGCCCTTGTGTGGCATCACGGAGTGCGACGAGTTAACGCAGTGGTAGGGTTGGGGATGAGGTGGTCGCTAATATTGGGCTTTCTCTGGCTCGAATGCGGCACTGCATCCGCTAAGGAGCCTTCTGCTGTTGTGGGTCTTGGAGCTGGCACTTGCGCACAAATCACGAGATTGCACCCAGTTGATAAAACCCCTATTGGGGCTGTCATCTCTTCGTGGGCACAGGGTTACATGAGTGGCCTCAACGTTGGTCACCTAAGCAGCAAAGAGCCAATTCGAGATTTAGGGCCAGTATCCACAGCCGGGCAGTTGGCGTTTCTCTTAAACTATTGCGACGAGAAACCGCTCGACACGTTCTGGCAAGCCGTTTCCTCGCTCTACCTCGGTTTGCCCCAAGTGCAAGATAGGCGGTCGCTGACGCGTCGCTAGCAAATTTGAAATCCAACGCACCTTCGCAACCATGTGCAACCTCTACAACATCACCACGTCGTAAGAGGCCATCCGCCAGTGGACTCGCGCCTTGAGGGACATCTTGGGCAACCTTGAGCCCTCCATTGATATCCCAACCAGCCCTGCCCAGTGGTCCGCAATGCACCGGACGGGGAGCCTAAGGTGGCCAATGCTTTGGGGAATGATCTCTGTTCTAGCCGAGATTGCAACAAGGGGGACTACCATAGACGGTTTGCGTCAAAATCAAGCTTTGCAGCCTTCAACTCCGCAACAAGCTTGCTCTTCCATCCGTCGGACGCATCCAAGTCGATGTACAGGACGCCGTACAGGTCGGAAGGGATTTCGACATTACCCTTTCGAAGCAGGCATACCCTGCCACGACCAAGCTGCCCGGCGAAATAGCCGAGTTCGAAGATCACGTTCTGCCGGGCTCGCTGGTTTTGCTCTGAACCAGCCTTGGAGGTTCCAACGTCATCCGGAGTAAGGAGCACGACAGCGAAGGCCACTTCGGTGGCGACATCCTCATACTTCTCGATGATCGTTCGACCTTGATTTGGTTGTTCCTTAAGGATCACCGCTTCCAAACCAAGCCTCTCAAGGAACCTTGCGAGCCCCTGAAGTGCAGCCTCGTCGTGGCCGTGGACAATGAATACCTTGTTCGATCCCGGAATGGTCAAACGAGCCTCCCTGCCATGCCTATCCATCACGTACGATTTGTAGTCGCGCACGAACGGAATGAGGAGCTGCCGGGTCACGCCCTGAAGAGCCCCGTTGACCTTGCTTCCGAAGTGGTAGTAGGTGTGGCCGAAAGTGGCCATGAAAGCAGGTTTTTCGGCGAACCTAAGGACAAGCAGCAGCGTAAGGCCCAGCGCTTCGCCAGTGTCCTCCGGCCACTCTAAGCGGTGGCGCGGCTCTTGGCTGGCCAAAAACTTATCTAGATCAAGTCCTTCCGTGAGTTCTGCGTTCGACTGGGCTAGGTGTGGAGCCTCAACAGGTTGTCCCGATCCAGCGCGAGGCGGCTGATGGGCGGCTTGGATTTTAGACTGCCGTGCGGACGATGCCAGTTGTATCTGTGCAGCCAGATCGGCAGCTGGTGAGCGCGGTGGTCTGAGGTCGGATAGGCTTGGGCATAGGCCCATTCCCGGAGCGCCGTCTGGATGAAGCGTTCGGCTTTGCCATTGGTTTTGGGGGTGTAGGGCCGGGTGCGGATGTGCTTGAGACCGAGCTCGCGGCAGGCATAGCGGAAGGCTTTCGAGCGATAGCATGAGCCGTTGTCGGTCATCACCCGCGCAACGGTTACGCCCAGGCTGAGGTAATAGGCGACGGCGGCCTTGAGGAAGGCGACGGCGCTCTCCTTCTTCTCGTCGGGCAGGATCTGGGAGAAGCCGACGCGGGAGGCATCGTCGATTGAGACATGGACGAACTCCCAGCCGGCGGCTCGCGAACGGCCGGCCTGGCGATCGCCGGTGATGCGGTGGCCGACCCTGTCGAAGCGGCCGAGCTTCTTGATGTCGATGTGGATCAGTTCGCCCGGATGCTCGCGCTCGTAGCGGCGGATCGGTTCTGCCGGTTCGAGCGCCTGAATGCGATTGAGGCCGAGGCGCCTGAGAACCCGGCTGACGGTGGCTGGCGATACGCCCAGCTCACCGGCGATCTGCTTGCCGGTGAAGCGCTGCCGGCGCAAGGCCTCGACCTGTTCGACCACGGCCATCGGGGTCGGCCGGTGCAGCCGATGCGGCCGCGACGAGCGATCCTTCAGTCCCTCAATGCCTTCAGCCTCGAACCGCGCAACCCACTTGCGTGCCGTCCGCGGGCAGACGCCTGCGGCTCGTGCGGCGGCCTCCGGCGTCTGCCCGCTCAGCACCGCTCGTGCAAGACGCTCTCGACCCCACGACGTCAAACGGGCATTCTTGTGGACGTTCATCCGGTCCCTCCTTGGACTCTGAAGCTTTGACAACCTCAGCATCCTCGGTCCGGACCGGATGGACAACCTACTGAAAGCTCACAGCTAGGTCAGGGTTCTCCAATAGGCGACCGAGCGTTTTCAGGGGCCGTTGGTAGGTCTGGTAATTCGATGCCTGAAGGTCGAGAAGTGCGTTATTGATCTCCTTGAACAGATCACTCGCCATCGTGTTCGTCGTCCTGCTCGATCCGCGCCTCTGCCGCACGATCCAGAATGGCCTGCCTGTATTGCTCCTTCATACTATCGATCAGGGGAGCAACTATAGGGTTGGACGCATAGGGACCCAACCGCTCGTCGACCATTAATTCGACACTTTGAATAGCGGCCTCGATACTAGCCGGATCACTGGGATTGAAGCTTACCCTTCCAAGCTCACCGTCGATCTCCTTTAGCGCCTTTTGCGCCTGGTCGAGGGCCTTTGTCAGTTTATCTGAGCCCTTTATCTTAATCATCTGCGCCCCGCTCGCTTCATCATGGCCCAATATAGGTATTTGGGGCGGTCAACGCATGCTACCTGTCCCAAAATTCATCTTTATGCACTGATAATAAGGATTGAAATTCTAGATATCGCTCCGACTGACCTCCTTCGACAACACGGTCACGGCCTTTCGATGACCACAGTGAGGGAAAGAGCCGCAAAGCGGTCTTCCGCAAGCCGTCTGGCCCTAATGTCCTGCCGTTCCCGTGCGGTTGGGTTTTGCGCCTCGACATGCATGCAGTCGTTCTTGCCGCATCGTCCGCAGCTCATTTTGCAGCGGGCGCTGAGCCGAACAACTGTTGATGATCCGAAGGGTAGCGCCCTCCTTCACAGCGTTGGCGAAGCCCATTAGGTCAAGTTCGCTGTAATGGCCGGCGTCGATCTCTGCCGATCCGCCTACGCCAAGTATGCCCAGCATCTCAAGGGAAG
Source organism: Mesorhizobium sp. WSM4846 (assembly GCF_055811415.1). Taxonomy (NCBI): domain Bacteria; kingdom Pseudomonadati; phylum Pseudomonadota; class Alphaproteobacteria; order Hyphomicrobiales; family Phyllobacteriaceae; genus Mesorhizobium; species Mesorhizobium sp. WSM4846. Next base: position 142,861 of record NZ_JBVVPZ010000010.1, on the reverse strand, counting down.
AAACTCTCAAAGCCATCTCGCGCGGTCCATGTCCGAAATCGGCCAAAGATAATCAGACGTGGACGAGGCGGCAAGTGAGCCCAGGTCGGGCTGTCTCACGTTAAGTGTGGGGTGAATCGAGTAACCAATTCTGATCTTCCATACAGCCGCTTGTCTACTCGACCTAGGGCTGTCGAGCATGAGCAAAGCCCGCCCTTGCCTTATGGTCTGAGAACTCCAGTTTTGACTTCGCCGAATGGCAGCTCGTAAATAATGCAGTGAAAAGTGTGCATACCGCGGCATCGACCACATTGTTTCAGTCTTTTCAACAGCGTAGGAATCTGACGGTACTATTGACGGTACGCGAAGTCAGATGATATAATTTCATCAGGAAAATCAATAAGATGATCTTCTAATTGATGATTGAGTGGGAGTAGGGGAAAGACCTAATAAATTCGGCGAAGCGGCTGTTTTGGAGTAGATTAGCGTAGGATCTTCGGCGGTCCGGGAGTTCATCTGCCGCACATGATCAACGACGATCCTGATCGTCTTGTCACAGTAACGCCCGCCATAGTGATTTCATCGTTCACTCGATCGACCCGGATGTTTTACCACAAAGGATTCGCATCCGACGCTGTGATGTCGCCCGGCATATTCTTCTGTTTCGAGGACCAGGCCTGGAGCAGGCGCTTGAACAAACGCAGGCGCGCCGGGTGCGATCACCTTCCAGTGCTCAACCGGCAGAAGCGAATGACGGGGCCTCATCTCGCTGAGTGATATCGCTCTGAAGGGCGAAAGTTCGATCCTCGCGCCGCTTGCCAAAATCGCTGCACCGGACGCTGAACGGCACCTGCACGCCGCCTGAGGTTTCAGGGGCGCTTGCGAAAATAGACGAAAGCGGCATGCATCTAGAGGAACCAGGCATGCCGCCCATGAGCCCGACGGAATCGGCTTCCCTTGGAAATCCGTGGCGGCGCTCTCGGCTGATCGATGAGCATCGGCGCCGGCAAGGGCGACCCCTGTAGCAGGCGGCGATTTGTGTAAGCCAATCATGAAGGCCTACCGCCAGAAAGCACTGTGGCCTGAGATTTCAAGTCGGACTTGAAATATCAAGGCGCGCGGCGCACGATGGCGCAGAAATGCACCGAGAGGGAGGCGGGGCGGAGGGCTGGAGCGTAGCAGCGCTTGGAGGAAGCCATGAACGTCAAAGCGATTCTCGAGGACAAGGGTCGAGCCGTCGAGACGATTGGCCCGAACGAGACGCTCGCCGTGGCGATCAACAGGCTCGCCGAACACAGGATCGGCGCACTGGTCGTTACCAATGGTGATCGCAAGGTGATCGGCATCGTGTCCGAGCGCGACATCGTCTGCGCCATGAACAAGTATGGGGCTGCGACCCTGGAGCAGAGTGTCCGTCACGCAATGACCGCCAAGGTCAACCTCTGCACCGAGAACCACACGATCAACCAGGTCATGGAGATCATGACCACAGGCCGCTTCCGCCACCTGCCCGTGGTAAAGAACGGCCAACTCGACGGCATCGTCTCGATCGGCGACGTGGTGAAGAAGCGCATCGAGGAGGTCGAGCGCGAGGCCGAAGAGATTATTCACTACATCTGGGCGGGGTAAGCTCGCCAAAGGCCCGCCGTCTGGCCTCGACGTCCTTTTTTCAGGGTTTCTGATCTCGTGCCGAACCTCCTTAGGCAGCCTGAGTAACGGATGGGCAGCTGCGGGATCGCACACCGTATCAGATGCTGAGACTTGGGCATAACGTAGCGCCAAACCATGTAATCTTGAGAAAAGTTCGATACTAGGGCACAATTTGTAGACGCATCTGAAGTGCGCAGCTATCTCAAACCCGGCCGCCTTGCGCCGAGTGACAGATCGCGGCGGAGGGTTGGCGTCGATGGATCAGGCGTTCTTTCTTCTGTTCGCTGCGGCGTCCGTGATCACGGCACTGACCGTGGTCCTGGCGCGGAATCCGGTTCACAGCGCATTGGCGCTGATGGCGTGTTTCCTGCAGATCTCGGCAATCTTCGTCTTGCTCGAGGCACCGTTGCTCGCTGTCATCCAGATCTTCGTCTATGTCGGCGCAATCATGGTCCTGATCCTGTTCGTGATCATGATGATCGATGTGCGCGAAGCGGTATTGCAGCGGTTCTTGCCGGGCGGCAACCTGCCGGCTCTGGTGCTGCTCGTCCTGCTTGGGGTCGAGATGCTTGTACTGGTGCTCTGGAGCGACCGCTTTTCGGTCACGGAGCCCGTCGCGATGCGCGGCGGCGATCAGATCAGGCAGCTCAGCATGACACTTTTCGCCGACTATCTCCTACCGTTTGAAGCCGCCTCCGTGATCCTGCTGGCGGCCCTGGTCGGCGCCATCGTGCTGGCGCGGAAGGAGCAGGGGTGATGGTTCCGCTCTGGTGGTATATTTTGCTCGGAGTGGTCCTGTTCGTGATCGGAGCGGCGGGCGTGCTGCTCAGGCGCAATATCCTGGTCGTGCTGATGTCGCTGGAGTTGCTGCTCAACTCGGTCAACATCAATTTCATCGCTTTCGGGCGTTACGGCGACGATTTCCGCGGGCAGATCTTCGCAATCTTCGTCATCGCAATCACCGCGGCGGAGGTTGCGGTCGCCCTCGGGATTCTGGTCGCCCTCGTGAGGAACAAGTCCACCCTCAAGGTCGACGACGTGACCATGATGAAAGGATAGCGGCTTGGACCCGGTGGTATCGATCCGGCCGCTGCTTGCCGTCGCCGTCGCAGGCCTGGCGGCCCTTGCAGTTCTCGTTCTGAACAACCGCGAGAAACTCCGCGATCTCGTCTCGCCCTTGGCCGCGATCGCCATGTTCGCAATTGTCGCCTCGATGGCACCCACGGTGCTGGCCGGCGGGACGGTCGATTTGCGCCTGTTCGAGATTCTGCCGGGGATCGACTTCGCTTTCCGGGTCGATGCGCTCGGCATGGTGTTTGCCACCGTCTCGTCGCTCTTGTGGATCGTGGCGGCGATCTATTCCATCGGCTACATGCGCCACTTGAACGAGCACGCGCAGACCCGGTTCTTCGCCTGCTTCGCCGCCAGTCTCGCGGCGGCCGTCGGGGGCGCCTTCGCCGCCAATCTGTTCACGCTGGTGATCTTCTACGAGGTGCTCAGCCTCGTTACCTATCCGCTCGTCTATCACCACGAGGACGAAGAGGGATGGACGGGTAGCCGCAAGTACCTCGTCTATTTGATGGGGGCGTCGAAAAGCGTGCTTCTCGCCGCGCTGGCGCTGACCTACCATCTGGCGGGGTCGCTCGACTTCGTGCCAGGCGGGCTGCTGGCCGGGGTCGATGCCTCGCCGGCGCTGCTGACCGTGGTCTACTTCTGCTATCTGTTCGGCTTCGCCAAGGCCGCGGTGATGCCGATGCACGCCTGGCTGCCTGCCGCGATGGTCGCGCCGACACCGGTCAGCGCACTCTTGCATGCGGTGGCCGTGGTCAAGATGGGCGTGTTCTGCGTGCTGCGGGTGGTGTTCCATGTCTTCGGCACGGGGCTGGTGGACGGGCTGGGGCTCGGCATCGCAACGGCCTATCTGGTCTCGTTCACCATCCTGATGGCGTCCATCTACGCCCTGACGCGGGACGACCTGAAGGCGCGGCTCGCCTATTCGACGGTCAGCCAACTCTCCTACATCGTGCTGGGCGCGGTCCTGCTGTCGCCGGTCGCGATGGTTGGCGGGATCATCCACATTGCGGCGCATGCGTTCTCCAAGATCACGCTCTTTTTCTGCGCCGGGTCGATCTATTGCGCGTCCGGCAAGCGGAACATCAGCGACATGGCCGGCATCGGCCGCAGGCTGCCCTGGACGATGGGCGCGTTCTTCGTGGCCTCGCTCAGCATGATCGGGGTGCCGCCGACCGCGGGCTTCGTCAGCAAGTGGTATCTGGCGCTGGGCTCGGTGGAGGCGGGGGAGATTGCGTTCCTGGTCGTGCTCTTGGTGAGTTCGGTCCTGAACGCCGCCTACTTCCTGCCGGTCAGCTATGTCGCTTTTTTCGGGACGGAGACACAGGAAAGTCCGGCGACGGTCCGTGAAATTCCGATGGTGACGATCCCACTGGTCGCGACCGCGATCCTGTCGGTGTCGATGGGTATTTTCCCCGGCTATTTTCTCACCCTGGCGGAAGGAGTGGTCAGATGATCAGGCGTGTCGTCGATTTCTTTGGTGAGGCGAGATACGCGGAGCAACGCCGCCGGCTGTTTTATCTGGCGCTCGTTCTGATCGTCATCGCCGATTTTCTGGTCCCCCGCGAACACGCTGAATTCCTGTGGGACCGCTTGCCGGGCTGGTCGGCCGTCTATGGCTTCTTGTCCTGCGTCCTGCTGATCTTCGTCTCCAAGTTCCTCGGCCATCAGGGCGGGTTGATGCGGCGCGAGGACTATTATGATTGACTTCGTCCATCCCGCCCTGCTGTTCATACTTGGCGCCCTGCCGATCCCTTTCCTGAAAGGATCAATCCGCAAGGCCTATCTGATGTTGATTCCCGCGCTGGCGATCCTCGCCGTGCTCACCGTGCAGCCGGGCAGCTACGGCGCGGCGGAGTTCATCGGGCAGGAAATCCTGATTGCGAAGGTCGACAGGCTGAGCATCGTCTTCGCCACCGTTTTCACCATCATGGCGCTGATCGGCATGGTCTATGCGCTGCACCTGACGGGCGCCGGAGAGCATGTGGCGGCGTTCGTCTATGTTGGCAGCGCGCTCGGCGTGGTGTTTGCAGGCGACTACCTGACCCTGTTCCTGTTCTGGGAAGGTATGGCGTTTGCCTCTGCCTATCTGGTCTTTGCCCAGCGCGGCAAGCAGGCGATCCGTGCGGGGTTCCGGTATCTCATGGTCCATATCACCGGCGGCGTCGCCCTGCTGGGTGGCGTCATTCTCCACGGGCTCGCCACAGGTTCGCTGCTCTTCGGCCCGATCGAGGGGGGGATGGGCGTCGCCGCCTACCTGATCCTTGCCGGGTTCATGCTCAACGCCGCGGTGCCGCCTCTCAATGCCTGGCTGACAGACGCCTACCCGGAGGCGACCGTCACCGGAGCGGTGTTCATGAGCGCCTTCACCACCAAGACCGCCGTCTATGTGCTGGCCCGGGCGTTTCCGGGCACCGAGCTTCTCGTTTGGCTCGGCACGGCAATGGCGCTTTACGGCGTCATCTACGCGGTGCTGGAGAACGACTGCCGTCGGCTCCTGGCCTATCACATCGTCAGCCAGGTGGGCTACATGGTGGCGGGCGTCGGCATCGGTACCGAGATGGCGGTGAACGGGGCCTCCAGCCATGCCTTCGCGCATATCCTCTACAAGGCGCTCCTGTTCATGGGTGCGGGGGCGGTGATCCACGTCACCGGGCGGCGCAAGCTCACCGAGCTCGGTGGGCTCTACGGGACCATGCCGCTGACCGTGGCGCTCTACATGGTCGGCGCCTTCGCGATCTCGGCATTTCCGTTCTTCTCGGGCTTCGTGACCAAATCGATGGTGGTGGCCGCCGCCGGACAGGATCACCGCGCGCTGGTGGTGCTGGCGCTGACGATGGCATCATCTGGGACCTTCCTGCACACTGGGCTCAAGCTCCCGTACTACATGTTCTTCGGCATGGACCGGAAGCTGGAGGCGCGGGAGCCGCCCCGCAATATGCTTGTTGCGATGGGAATGGCGGCGGTGCTGTGCATCGCGATCGGGGTGTTCCCCCAACCACTTTACGCGCTGCTGCCCCATCCAGTCGACTTCGAACCCTACACCGGCGTCCATATCACCGAGAGCCTCGGCATACTGATGTTCACCGCATTGGGCTTCGTGCTGTTCCTCAGGGCGCTCGACCCCGAGAACACGATCAGCATCGACACCGACTGGTTCTACCGCAAAGGCGCGCGGCATTTCATGTGGCTCGCCGAAAAACCGCTGGCGCGCTACGAGAAGGCGGTGAGCGACGTGTCCGAGACCGCGGTGCTGCCCTTCCTGCACGGAACCGCACGGGCCGGACTGCGGATCGATCTCAACGGTGTGGACGCCGTCGTGAACGGCGTCGCCCGCTCAATCCTGCGCGGTGGCGGTGCGCTGCGCAAGCTGCAGACCGGCGTCGTGACCCATTACGCGCTGGCGATGATCGTCGGTGTGATCGCAGCCATCGCCGTCTTCGCTGTGGTGTGGCGGTAGGGGTGCGATGGCGTTCCCGCTGCTTAGCTTCATCGTGTTCATGCCCGCCGCCGGGGCAGCGGTTCTGATGTTTCTCCGCAGCGACGATGCGGTGCGGTGGACGGCGCTAGGTGTCGCCGTCCTCGACCTCGCTCTCTGCATCGCTATGCTGGCCGGCTTTGACACCACTACCCACGAGATGCAGTTCACCGAGACGCGCCCGTGGGTGCCCGCGCTCGGAATCACTTACGCGCTCGGCATCGACGGAATCAGCGCGCTCTTTGTATTCCTGACTGCGTTATTGGGCTGGATTTGCGTGCTCGCCTCGTGGGTCGCGATCGACCGCAAGGTGAAGGAGTTCATGGTCAGCCTGCTGGCCATGCAGGCGCTGATGCTGGGGGTGTTCTGCGCGCTCGACCTGTTCCTGTTCTACGTCTTCTGGGAGGCGATGCTGATCCCGATGTACGTGATCATCGGCGTCTGGGGTGGCGACGGCCGGGTCTATGCGGCGTTCAAATTCTTCCTCTACACGCTGGCGGGCAGTCTTCTGTTCCTGATCGGTGTCATCGTGCTCTATTTCCACGGCGGCGAGACTTTCGACATCCTCGCCCTGACGGCGCAGGATTTGCCGTTCCGAGTTCAGTCCTGGCTGTTCTTTGCCTTCCTGATCGCCTTCGCAGTCAAGGTGCCGATGGTCCCGGTCCATACCTGGCTGCCGGACGCCCATGTGCAGGCGCCGACGGCGGGTAGCATCATCCTCGCCGGCGTTCTCCTGAAGATGGGCGCCTACGGCTTCCTGCGGTTCTCGCTGCCGATGCTGCCGGAGGCGTCGCTGTATTATTCGACGCTAATGCTTTCGCTTTCGGCGCTCGCAATCGTCTATGGCGGGTTACTCGCGCTGGCGCAGGACGACCTCAAGAAGCTGGTGGCCTATTCCAGCATCAGCCACATGGGTTTCGTGACGCTGGGTATTTTCACGTTGAACCTCCGCGGGCTCGAGGGCGGCATCCTGCAAATGTTCAATCATGGCGTAACGACGGGCGCGTTGTTCCTGTTCGTCGGCCTGATCTACGAGCGGACCCATACCCGCAGCATCGCGGATTATGGCGGGCTGATGAAGGCGGCGCCGGTCTATACCGCGTTTCTTGCGCTGTTCACCCTGTCGTCGATGGCGCTGCCGGGAACGAATTCGTTCGTGGGCGAGCTGCTGGTGCTGTCGGGCGCGTTTGCGGCCAATCTGGCCGTCGGCGCGGCCGCCGTTTTGGGGGCACTGCTGGGCGCGGCCTATCTGCTTGGCATGTACAGGAAAGTCGCGCTTGGTCCAGCCAGCATCGGCGTGCGGTTCAAGATTCGCGACGTAAACGCCCGCGAACTGGTGGCGATCCTGCCGCTGGCGGTCTTCGTGCTCTGGGTCGGGCTCTATCCGAAACCTTTTCTCAACATCATCGGGCCTTCGGTGAGGCATCTGCTCACGCAGGTGCATTCTAACGGGGGCGGCCAATGACCGCTGCCACGCTTTTCCAGTCGATCCTAGCGAGCCTGCCCGAGATCGTGGTGGTCACTGGGGCCTGCATCTTGCTGATTCTGGGACAGCTTGTGCCAAAGGGACAGGGGTATTTCCTCGTCTGGGCTTCCGCTGCAACCGTGCTGGTTGCGACCCTGGCGACACTGTTACTGGCGGGCGAGGTGCGGCCGGCCTATTCGGGCATGTTTATCGCCGACCGCTTCGCGGTCTTCTTCAAGATGGTGTTCTACCTTTCGACCATCCTGACGTTCCTCCTGTCGCGAAAATATGCCGAGATCGAGGAGATCGCGTTGAGCGAATACTATGTCCTGCTGCTCTTTGCGCTTTCGGGCATGATGATCATGGCCTCGGCAACCGATCTTCTGTCGATCTATGTCGGCCTCGAACTGATGGCGCTCTCGACCTATGTGCTCACCGGCTTCCTCAGGAAGGAGCGGCGGTCGAACGAGGCGGCGCTGAAATACGTGGTTCTCGGCGGGGTCTCGACGGGAATCTTCCTCTACGGCGTCTCGCTGATCTACGGGATCACCGGCACGACGCAGCTGGACGGGATGGCTGCGGCGGTGACCGGCGACCCGCTCGATCCCGGATTGCTCCTGGCGGTGGTCTTCATCGTCGCGGGGCTGGTCTTCAAGGTCGGCGCGGTGCCGTTCCACATGTGGGTGCCGGACGTCTATGAAGGCGCGCCGACGACAATCACGGCCTTCATGTCGGTCGCCCCCAAGGCGGCGGGGTTCGCGGTGATCCTGCGCGTGTTCCTCAACCCGCTGGTCGCCGCTTCCGACGCCTGGATCATCGTCGCGGTGATCGCGGTGGTGACGATGGCGCTCGGCAGCTTCGTGGCGCTGGTGCAGGACAATTTCAAGCGCCTGCTCGCCTATTCCAGCATCGCCCATGCGGGCTTCGCGCTCTTCGGCGTGGTGGCGGGTGGCGCCGACGGGATTGCCGGGGTGATGCTCTACCTGCTGATCTACGCCTTCATGAATCTCGGTATCTTCGGCATCGTCATCATGATGCGGAATGGCGATTTCTCCGGCGAGGTCATCGAGGACTACGCCGGCTTCGCCAAGTCGCATCGCGGGTTGGCGCTTCTGATGCTGCTCTACCTGTTCTCGCTCGCCGGCATTCCGCCGACAGCCGGGTTCTTCGCCAAGTTCTACGTGCTGGTGGCGCTCGTCGAGCGGGGTTTCGTCACGCTGGCGGTGATCGCGGTGCTGCTGAGCGCCGTCGCCGCCTACTTCTACATCCGCATCGTCATGGTGATCTACATGCGCGAGCCGGAGCGCGCGTTCGAGCCTGCCCTGACGCCGTCCGTCCGCGCCACGCTCGCCTTGACCGCCGCCGGCACCATCGGCATCGGACTGTTTCCGGCGTGGTTTCTGAGGCTTGCCCAGAGTTCCGTGTTCGGCGGTTGACCACGATTGGATTTGCAATGAACCGGCCAAGGGAATACTCTGGAGCGTACGAAAGGATGCCCTAGTCGCTGCACGAGGGCCAGCACCGCCGGCCTGAAGATTGGTCGGTCGCAGCTTGAGCAAGCCCTCGGTGGTGACCAGGGCAGCGCGACATGACTGGAATGGAATTCCTGCCGGTTCTCTTCATGGTCGCCGGAATTGTCCTGGTGGCCGTGGCGACGCTGTTCGTCTCCTCGCTCCTGCGCCCGTCCAACCCCTATCCCGCGAAGAACATGCCCTATGAGTGCGGCATGGACCCGGCCGGCGAGGCCGCCGGAGGCCGCTTCAGGGTGCAGTTCTTCATCCTCGCAATCCTGCTGGTGGTGTTCGACGTCGAGGCGATGTTCCTGTTTCCCTGGGCGGTCGTGCTGAAGGAGATCGGGCTGGTCGGCTATGTCGAGATGTTTGTCTTCATGCTGCTGCTTATCGTGGGCTTCGCCTACGCCTGGCTGAAAGGAGCGCTGGAATGGGAGGAGTAGGCGAAACGATTCGCGACAGCGTGCTGTTCACCACCGCCGACAGCGTCATCAGTTGGAGCCGGCGGTCGGCGCTCTGGCCCGAGACCTTCGGGATTGCCTGCTGCGCCATAGAGATGATTTCGGCCGGCTGCGCCCGCTACGATCTCGACCGCTTCGGCGTGGTGTTTCGACCTTCGCCGCGCCAGTCCGACGTGATGATCATCGCCGGCACGGTGACGCGGAAGTTCGCTCCGGTCGTGCGCCGGCTCTTCGACCAGATGCCGGAGCCACGCTGGGTCATCGCCATGGGCACCTGCGCGATCTCGGGCGGGGTCTACAACACTTACGCCGTGGTGCAGGGGGCGGAGACTTTCGTGCCGGTGGACGTGCATGTGCCCGGCTGCCCGCCGCGGCCCGAAGCACTGATGCATGGCATCCTTCTGCTCCAAGAGAAGATCAAGAGGTCCCGCGCGCTGGCCGGGACGCCTCTGGATCGGGTTGCAGCCTCATGAGCGTGGAGACGTCCCTCATCCGCACCCTGATCGCGGAACGTTTCGGGGGGGAAATCGAGGAGCTTGGCTTCTCGCATGGGGTTCACGCTTTCGCCTCACCGCCTGACATGATCGTCGAGCTTTGCCAATTCCTGAAGGGCCATCCGACGCTGCGGTTCGATTTCCTGTCCGACATCTGCGGGGTCGATCATTATCCCGAAACGCTGCGCTACGAGGTGGTGTACCACCTCTATTCGCTGCCGAACAAATGGCGCGTTCGGATCAAATGCCGCCTCGGCGATCCGCCGCGGGTCCCGTCGGTGACGGGGGTCTGGCGGACCGCCAACTGGCACGAGCGCGAGGCCTGGGACATGTATGGCATCCGGTTCGAGGGCCATCCCGACCTGCGCCGGATCTACATGTGGGAAGGCTTCGAGGGCTTTCCGCAGCGCAAGGACTTTCCGCTCCGGGGCTACAAGGACACGCTGAACCCGTTTGGCGCGGAAGGCCCGCCGCCGACGCAGCCCGATCTCGCCACCAAGGACATTCCATAAGGGAGGCCGTTCGACGCCGGGAAGTGAGATGACCGAAGTCACGGAACTGAGCAGGCCGGCAGGTGAAGCGCTCGACACAAAGGAGGTGCTTCTCAACCTCGGCCCGCAGCATCCCAGCACGCATGGGGTGCTGCGGCTCGTCCTTGAGCTGGACGGCGAGTATGTCGCGCGCGTGGACCCACACATCGGCTACCTCCACCGCGGCACCGAAAAGCTGGCCGAGAGCTTCACTTACACCCAGATTTTTCCGCTAACCGACCGGCTCGACTACCTCTGCCCGCCCTCGAACAACCTCGCTTTCGCGCTAGCGGTGGAGAAGCTCCTGGGCATCGAAGCGCCGATCCGCGCGCAATATATCCGCGTGCTGATGGCCGAACTCGCGCGGATCTCCGGTCACCTCCTGATCACCGGTGCGTTGCCGATGGACCTGGGCGCCATGACCGCGTTGGTTTACGCCATGCGCGAGCGTGAAATGATCATGGACCTATTGGAGATGATCAGCGGGGCGCGGATGCACACGTCCTTCTGCCGGGTCGGGGGTGTGCGCGAGGACCTGCCCGACGGGTTCTTTCCCAAGATCAGGGAGTTCTGCGACATCTTCCCGAACCGGATCCGCGACTATGAACGGCTGGTCGAGAACAACCGGGTGTTCCTGAAGCGCACGCAGGGGATCGGCGTGATCTCAGCCGAGGACGGCATCGACCTTGGCCTGAGTGGCCCGAACCTGCGGGCCTCGGGCGTCGACTGGGACATCCGCCGCGACGAGCCCTATGAGATCTACGACCGGTTGGCTTTCAACGTCATTACCCGCGATGAGGGTGATTGCTACGCGCGCTGGCAATGCCGCGTCGAGGAGATGCGCGAGAGCGTCCGGATCATCGAGCAATGCCTTGACCAGATGCCCGAGGGGCCGTTCCAGATCGATATGCCGACCATCGCTTTCCCAGTGGATAAGGACAGGGTGCACTGCTCGATGGAGGCGCTGATCCAGCATTTCGACCTGTCGGCTTATGGCTTCAAAGTGCCGAAGGGCGAGGTCTATTCGGCGATCGAGGCACCAAAGGGCGAACTCGGCTTTTACATCATCAGCGACGGGTCGCAAAAACCGTTCCGTATGAAGGTGCGGGCACCGTCGTTCGTCAACCTTCAGGGACTGTTCGGGGCAAGCAATGCGCGCTTCCTCGCGGACATGATCGCCGTGCTGGGCAGCCTCGACCCGGTGATGGCCGAGGTAGACAAGTAGCCGGGATCTGGACGCAATGAACATGCGCGAAAAGATAGAAGCGGCGGCGGCGCGGTATCCCGACCAGCGCTCGGCGATCATGCCCGCGCTTCTGATCGCGCAGAAGGAACATGGTCATCTGCCCGGCCCGGTGTTGGAAGAGGTCTCCGACATCCTGGGTGTCGAGCGGGTCTGGGTCTACGAATTGGCGACCTTCTACACCCTCTTCCATACCGAGCCGGTGGGTCTGTTCCACTTGCAACTCTGCGACAACCTATCCTGTATGCTGCGCCGATCCGAGGACCTACTGAGGCATCTGGAGACTGTGCTGGGGATCGAAAAGGGCGGCACGACCCCGGACGGGCTGTTCACGCTTTGGACCGTCGAATGCCTCGGCGCTTGCGAGATGGCCCCGGTGATGCAGGTCGGCGACGACTATCACGGCGACCTCGACATTGCGCGGATCGACGCGCTCTTGGACAGGCTGCGCGCGGCGGCAGGGCAAGCGACTGGCGCCGAACTCGCCGCCGCAGGACCGCCGGGTGAATAGCCGCCATGTTCGAACCGGTCCTTCTCAGAAACATGGACGTGCCGGATGGCCATCTGCTTTCGAGCTATGAGGCCGGCGGCGGCTACCAGGCGCTGGCGAAGGCGCTGCGCGAGCACACGCCCGACGAGATCATCGACCTCGTCAAGCAATCGAACCTGCGCGGTCGCGGCGGCGCCGGATTCCCGACGGGGTTGAAATGGAGCTTCGTGCCAAAACGGGCCGACAAGCCGAAATACCTGTGCTGCAACGCCGATGAGGGCGAGCCCGGCACGTTCAAGGACCGGATCATCATGGAGCGTGATCCGCACCAGCTGATCGAGGGCATGGCGATCAGCGCCTACGCGATCGGGGCGGAAACCGCCTATGTCTACATCCGCGGGGAATACGTGCTGGCGATCCACCGGCTGGAGCAGGCGATCGCCGAGGCCCATGCGAAGGGTTATCTGGGGACACGGATTCTGGGCTTGGATTTCAGTTTCGTCGTGCACATCCATTGCGGCGCCGGCGCATATATCTGCGGCGAGGAGACGGCGATGCTCGACTCGCTCGAAGGCAAGCGGGCGCAGCCCCGTCTGAAACCGCCATTTCCGGCGGTCGCGGGGCTCTACGCCAGCCCGACCGTGATCAACAATGTCGAGACGCTGGTCTGCGTGCCGCATATTGTGGCGCGGGGGCCGGACTGGTTTCGCGGCATCGGCCCTGACAAGAGCCCCGGTCCGAAGCTTTATTGCCTCAGCGGGCACGTGCGGAAACCGGGCCTTTACGAACTGCCGATGGGCATATCGCTGCGTGAACTGGTCGAGGACCGCGCGGGCGGGCCGCCGCCGGGGCGCAGGATCAAGGCGGTGATCCCCGGCGGGGTCTCGGCGCCGCTGATCCCGGAGCGCGGGCTGGATGTCGGGATGGACTTCGACTCACTGGCTGCGGTCGGCTCGATGCTTGGCTCGGCCGGGGTGATCGTGATCGACGACTCGACCTGCATGGTCAAGGTCGCCACCCGGATCATCGAGTTCTTCCACCACGAGTCCTGCGGCAAGTGCACGCCGTGCCGCGAAGGGCTCAACTGGGTTGTGAAAGTGCTGCGCCGGGTCGAGGCGGGACAGGGCGTGCCGGACGATCTGGAACAGCTGGAGGCGCTCTGCAAGGGCATTTTCGGCAACACGTTCTGCGCTCTGGGCGATGGCGCGGCTATGGGGCTGCGGGCGGCACTGGCGCATTTCGAGCATGAATTCGTCGCCCATATCGAGGAGGGCAGGTGCTCGTTTCACTAAGGAGCGCGCAGGGAGAAGGCCGCAAGAAAGTCATGGTTAGCGTCACGATCGATGAACAATCGCTGGAAGTGGAGGCAGGCTCTACGGTGCTGCAGGCTGCCGAGCGTTTGGGCATCGAAATCCCGACCTTCTGCTATCTCAAGCGGCTGCCGGCGCTGGCGTCCTGCCGCATGTGCCTGGTGGAGATCGAAGGGCAGCGGCGGCTGCAGCCTTCCTGCGCCACCGCGGTCACCGACGGCATGGTGGTGCGGACTAACACGCCGCTGATCGACGAAACGCGCTCTTCCATGCTCGACATGCTGCTTGCCAACCACCCCCTCGACTGCCCGATCTGTGACAAGGGCGGCGAGTGCGAGCTTCAGGACATGGTGATGGCATACGGGCCCCGGGAAAGCCGATTCCGCGATGCCAAACGTGTGTTCCACTCCGAGGACATCCGTCTCAGCCCCGTCATCATCATGAACGTCAACCGCTGCATCCAGTGCCAGCGCTGCGTCCGGATGTGCGAGGACGTGGTCGGAGCGGTCGCCTTGGGCACCATCGAAAAAGGCATGGATACCGCCGTCACCGGCTTCGAGGGCAGTCTCGCGAGTTGCGACCAGTGCGGCAATTGCGTCGAGGTCTGCCCGGTTGGCGCGCTGATGAGCTTCCCCTATCGCTACAAGGCGCGGCCCTGGGATCTGGTCGAGACCGACACGGTCTGTCCGCACTGCGGCACGGGCTGCCAGCTGACCGTCGGCACACGCAAGGGCGAGTTCATGCGGGTCCGCTCGAAGTGGGACGAGGGGCTCAACCGCGAAACGCTCTGCGTGCGGGGACGCTTCGGCCTCGATTTCGTAGAGAGCCAGGACCGGATCAAGCGGCCGATGATCCGTCGTGATGGTGCCTTGGTTCCGGTTTCCTGGGACGAAGCCGGGGACTACCTGCGCCTAGGCCTGTCGGCCGTCGAGAGCAAGGCTGCGGGCGGGCTGGCATCGCCGCGCCTGCCCAACGAGGTGCTTTATCAGTTCCAGAAGCTGATGCGGACGGTATTCCGGACCAACAACATCGACTGCTCGTCGCGCTGGTCCACGCCCTTCGAGACGCTCGGCCCGTTGGTGGCGGGCTTCTACACCCGCGCGCCGCTGGAGGAGGTGATCGGCAACGACTGCGTGCTTGTCGTCGGTGGCAACGTGACCGACGAGAACCCGGTCACTGAATACCTGCTGCGAGACAGCGCCCGGCGGCGGCAGACCGGGTTGCTCATGCTCTCGGCGCGGCCATCCCGTCTGGACGCCGATGCCCGGGTGGTCGTTCGCGTTCGGCCGGGCGGTGAGGCAGCGAGCCTTGCCGCGGTAGTGGCCGGGCTGGTGGCGGCGGCTGGTCAGGCCTTGCCGCGTGACGTTTTTGCCGACAGGGGCGCGACAAGCGGTGGGCCGGAAGCGACCGCAGAGAGTAACGGGCCGGACCGTCTGGTCGCCGCGCTGCTGGAAGGCCGCAGCGTCACCGTTCTTGTCAGCGCCGATCTCCTGAGATCACCCGAAGCGCGCGCGACGTTGCAGCAACTCAGAAACCTGTTGCAGCTTCTCCGCATACTCGGCAAGGACCTGGCGATGCAGTTCCTCTTCGACCGTGCCAACCAGTTGGGCGCCTGGGACATGGGGGTTCTGTCGGCGGCGCTGCCGGGGCTGCGCCCGGTCAACGATGATGCGGCGCGCACCGCTCTCGTACGGGCCTGGGGCGCCGAAATTCCGCCTGAGCCGGGCGCAGATCTCGACGCCATGCTGGCGCTTTGTAACGAGGGGCGGGTAGGCGCGCTTTATATCGCCGGAAGCGACCCTCTGATGGCCTATCCCGACCGGGGATTCGTCAAGCGGGCGCTTGATGCCACCGATCTCCTGATCGTGCAGGACACGTTCCTCACAGATACGGTGGGCGTGGCCGATGTCGTCCTGCCAGCGGCGGGTTATGGCGAGGAAACCGGCACCTTCACCAACAACGAGGGCCGGATCCAGAAGGTCTGCAAGTTCCGCGAACCCGCCTTCGAGGCGCGGGGCAATCTAGCGATCTTCGACTTCGTCGCAGCGCTCCGCAACCAGGCATTGCAACCGTCGATGCAAGGCGAAATCTTCCGCGAGATTGCCCGGCTGGTTCCGGCCTACCAAGGGCTGACGGACGGGCTTGGAGCCGACGGAGCATTCACCACGGCGGACCCGACGCCGCCGGCTGGCGAGTTCTTCGCCCCTCCGCCTAACCCGAATGCGGCCGACCGGCTCATGTTGGTCACCGGCAACTGCCTGTTCCACAATGGATATCTTTCCGAACGCTCGGAGATCCTGAATACGGTGGCGGATGACCCATATGTTGAGATGAGCGCGCGGGACGCCGCGCAGCTTTGCCTTTCGGATCGCGATCAGGTGGTCGTGCGATCCGCCCAGGGCGAACTGAGGGCGCAGCTCAAGGTCAACAGGCATTTTCCCCCGGGCCTCGTGTTCGTGCCTGAAAACTATAGAGACCTGCGTCTCAACAGCCTTATGCGGCGGGGCGAATACCCTTGTCCGGTGGAGGTTCAAAAGGCGCACGCTGCCTTCGCCACCGGAGTCGGGGCGCGCCCTGAAAATCGCGGCCAAGGCATTGCCGAGCTTCCGGGCAGTTCACCCTAATCGGCTCCCCCGGGTTTGCATCCTCAGTGATAAGGGGTGCCGGCAATGTAATCGCTCAACGCTTGCTCGGTACGGAGCAATTCGTCGAGCCGGTGCTTGACCACGTCGCCGATGCTCACCACGCCGACAGAAGCGTCGCCATCCATGACCAACACATGGCGCGTGCGTCGGTCGGTCATGAGCGACATCACAAAGGGCAGCAAATCCTGTGTCGAACAGGTCACCACACTGCGGTTCATGATGTCGGCGACCCGCATTGTGGGCGCCTCGATTCCGTATTCAGCCACCGCATAGCAGCAGTCCCGCTCCGACAGCGTGCCCAGGCATTCCCCGGGCGAACGGCTGACGACCACGAATCCGATGTTGTTGTCCCGAAACAGCCGCAGGACTTCTACGACCGTCTGATCTGGTGTGACCGAGATGAGCTCGGGAGATTTGGTCTTCAAGATTTGGCGGACAAGCATCTGAGCCTCCTGTGCTCCGGCTTGACGGTTGCCGCGCGTTCACGTTCGGCGGATATTCCGCCACCAGTTGTATCCCTGAGGCTCGCTCGTCTCGACCAGCACGTCCTGTTCGGTGTTCAGGCGCGCGGCGACCACGCCGCCGCCGGTCGTCGCCTTGCCCGGTTTGCCGAGCAGGTCGTCGCGCCCGACCACCAGGTCACGCGAGGAAAAACTCGAGAATTCGTACTGTTGGCCAAGCGCGATCGCGTCGGCCGGGCAGGCGTCCTCGCACAGCCCGCAGAACAGGCAGCGGGCCATGTCGATCTCGAATTTAGCTGGATGCCGGTTGCCCTTCTCGTCCTCGTAGGGAATGACTTCGATACAGTCGCAGGGACAAATCCGCGCGCAGAGTTCGCAGGCCACGCACTTGATCTCGCCCTCTTCGTCGCGCGTCAGGAAGTGATGCCCGCGGTAACGCGAATAGGGCAACCATTTTTCCTTGTCAGGATACTGCATGGTCACGGATCTGGAGAACATGTAGCCGAAGGTCAGCGCCAAGGCGCCCGCTAGATCGGCGAAGAATGCCCAGCCGATCCATGTTCCACTTATGTGCAGTGCGCGCGACATCGCCGCCTCGCTTGGGGTGGCCCTCAAAGGAAAGCAACACCTGTTACTATTATGTTCGCCAGTGACAGTGGAAGCAAGACTTTCCAGCCGATCGCCATCAGTTGGTCGTATCGATAGCGCGGGAAGGTGAAGCGGAACCACATAAACACATAGAGAAAGAACGCGACCTTGAGCGCGAACCAGAGGAGCGGCGGCAACGGGATCAGCACGCCGTTCCAGCCGCCGAAGAACAGGATGACCGACAGGACCGACACCAGCAGCATGACGGCGTATTCGCTGACCATGAAGAACGCAAAGCGGATGCCGCTGTATTCGGTATGGAACCCGGCCCCCAGATCGCCTTCCGCCTCCGCCAGGTCGAACGGAATGCGCTGCGCTTCGGCCAGCCCGGCGACGAAGAATACGAAAAATCCGACCGGTTGGTAGACGATGTTCCAGACATCGGCCTGTGCCCGCACGATATCGAGCAGGCTCATGGATTGCGCCAGCATGACCACGCCGATGACCGCGAACCCCATGGGGATCTCGTAGCTGATCATCTGCGCGCAGGTTCTGAGGCTGCCCAGGACCGCGTATTTGCTGTTCGCGGCCCAGCCGCCGAAGATGACGCCATAGACCTCGATCCCGATCACCGCGAAGACGAAAAGGAGGGCCACATTCATGTTGGAGACGTAGAGTGTGATCTCGTGACCGAGGACCGAGATGCTTTCGCCGAAGGGGATCGCGACGAACACCACAAAGGGCGGGGCGAGCGCCAGGATTGGCGCCAGTTTGAACAGGAAGCGGTCGGCTTCGGCCGGGATGTGGTCCTCTTTGGTCAAGAGCTTGATGCCGTCCGCCACCGGCTGCAGCAGCCCGTGCCACCCCACGCGCATCGGGCCCATCCGCTGCTGGATGTGCCCGGCGATCTTGCGTTCCACCCAGGTCAGCGGCAAAGGCAGCAGCAGCAGGATCGCAATCAGCAACGCGACCTTGAAGGCGATCAGGCCAAGGGCGACGACAAGTTCCATAATCCGCGGCTACTTGTTCATCGGGTTGAGAGTTACGATACTGAGCACTGCGCTTGTCCGGCTTCGCGGAAACGGCAGTCTGCCGGCGGCGACGCAACTTGTGCAATGGTATCACAGTCTTACCGTTGCTGGCCATGGTGTGTGTGTCGCTTGGCGCTCAAACGGGCCCGCACATCGAGCAATGGCACGCAATGACGGGACCAGACGGCCCCAGCGCCTAATACTGAACGCCTCCACAAACAGCCCCCTTTTTACCGTTCAACAACGGCATTCGGCACGAGACACATTCCTAAGGGCCAGAACGCAGGGCACTGAACCGCTTAATCGGTGCAGGTGACGCTCCCCCACTAAACCGCAATCCGAACGAGTTGCCGCCCGCCCGGCCAAAAAAGAGACCGACAACGCAGACGAGAAATGGGGAAACCTCGGCAGCGTCATCGGTCCAACGGACCAAAGGCGATGAGGGTTTGGTGCATTGTCAATGCTATCGGTCATTTCCTGACTGACGCCCCGCTTCCTCAGCCGCGATGGGAATAAAAGACGCGCTACAGCCCATCGATCCGTCAGAGCACAAGGCCTCGTTGCGAAGTGGTCTCCTGGCTTCATGGGCTGGCTCAGCAACGGTCGAGGCGAAGCGCTCCAGAGCTGCTCGTCGCGCCTAGGACCATAAGGGTCGGAACGGGATCTGATCGTGACCTTCGACGTGTCCAAGGCAAAAGTCGACAAATGGCGCGACTGCGCCCATTGCCGGCCCGCGGCTTCGATCGACCGGGAGCCCACTAGGCTGATATCCTCGGCGACGCTCTCACAGCCCATTGTTAGATTCGCTTGCTCGTGTTGAGCGCTGCGGCTGCGGAAGGACCATGTCTAACAGGAACAGAGGCCACATCGTCGGTCAGAAGCCTCCTCTCAAACCGCGCGAGGTTTGGAGCATTAGAACACGACTGCAGATGTCCGGCGCGGAACGGGATCTGGCACCTCTTCAATCTCGCTATCGAACAACGCCTATGGCTACGATGCCCAATCGGGCGTGTACGGGGATCTGGTGTCAAAGGGCATCATCGACCCAGCCAAGGTGGTGCGAACGGCGCTCCAGGGCGCAGCCTCGGTGGCAGGCCTCCTCATCATGACGGAGGCGATGGTGGCCGAAGTGCCTGGCCCGCCGCCGCCGGAGCTTCCCGGTCACGAGCATCATCATCACGATATGGATTTGGATTTCTGACCGCTTCGCGGTCGTAATCCGGGCTCGCGGCAATCAACAATGATCTCGTCCGCTATCGAGGTGAGACAAATCGTCGAGGATCACGGTATCCAAGGTCGGCTCATGGCGCGAAGAGGAAGCCTTTCTTGAATCGAATGCCGCGCTGACGGTACTTTTCTTGGGATAGATCGTTCTGGGGGAGGGCGTGGCAGTCTGCCGAAAACACCGATAGTAGGCGATAGATGAGCAGCCCCGACTGGTCAAAATTCTCCAATGAAATCAAAAGCGTAGTTTTTTGACGGTCCCGTAGGCGGTAGATTCTTGGGACAAATTTTATTTTCACGAGTGAAAACAAAGCCTTATGATGACTCTAAATAATCGAGTGGGAGTGAGGGGCAACGGCCGCGCCGATCGGCGTAAGTCAAATCATTGCAGCCGGCTGTTGTGGCGCAGCACCAGGCCGACCGCGCCGAGCAAGGCATCGTTCTGCGTGTGCTTGCCAATGATTATCCGCGTGCGCAGGGCTGGCGCGATATCGCGGGACTTGATGAGCGTGTGGCGTTCATATGACGCGATCAGCGGTGCCAGGAGAATGTCGCCTGCCAAAGCCATGCGGCCACCGATGATGATGAGCGGCGGATTGATCACCGAGCCGATCAGACCAAGGCCACGGCCGGCGAAGTCCGCGGTGTCCTCGATCATCCGCAGCGCGCCGACGTCGCCCTGTTCAGCCATCATGATCACCTCGTCCATCGTCACCGGCCGCCGCACGACGCGCGAAATCTGCTCGAGCGGCCGGGCAAAACTCGCATAAAGCTCCAGGCATCCGCGATTGCCGCACCGGCAAAGATCGCCGCCGGGATCGATGCTGATATGCCCGAATTCGCCGGCGCCGCCGGCCATGCCGGTGACCAGCCGGCCATGCTGGACTATGGCCCCGCCGACGCCGAGATCGATCTTGAACAGCACGAAATCGTCTTGGCCGACGGCCGCGCCCCACATCAGCTCGGCAATGGCGGAGCAGTTGCTCTCGTTGTCGGCGAAAATCGGCTGTTCGAGAACCGGCCCGAACACATCGCGGATGTTGACCCCGGCCCAGGTCGGAACAATACTCGCACGCTGCACCACGCCTTCGCGGCTGACAGGGCCCGAGACGGAAACCCCAACCCCCAGGAGTCCCGCCATCGGCAGACCGTTCTCTTCATAGCATTGGGCAATTGCTGACTTGGCGAGCTCGGCCGCCTGTTGTGGCTGGTAGTCCAGGCCCATGGCGATAGTTTGTTCGGCAATGACAGAATGCGAGACGTCGGCGACGAGGCACCGCATCTCATCGAGGCCCAGGTGGATTCCGACACAGGTGCCCGCAGAGGGATTGAGCGTCAAGGTCGCGGCAGGCCGGCCGATGCCCCTGGCGCCGTCATGGTGGGCCGAGGATTCGATCACCATTCCGGACTTTCTCAAGCCATTGAGCGCGGTTGAAACTGTCGACCGCGCCAAACCGGTGATGTGCGCGATTTGCGAGGCAGAAAGCACGCCGCGCTCCCGCAGGCATCGCACGATCAGGCTCTCCGGTGATGCGGAGGGCCTGTCGATCAGCCAATTTCTAAGCGAAGGTTTGTTCATGATGAGCACAAAGGACGTTGACTGATAGCTCAAATATGTCATCTTGGAAAGAACGGAGATGCTGCATCTCCTCTGCGACGAACTCGAATTGCGTCACAAGCGGTCGATACGAACCGTACATCACTTATGGGAGTGGAACGATGGAATACCTGAGGACGGCCGTCGCGGCCGCTACGGTGTACAGCTTTGTTGCGGGAGCCGCGCTCGCAGAGCCCAAGACCAACCTGTTGCATCAATGGGCGACCGGATCGGACGCCCAGGCCATTGCCAAGCTCGGCGAGATGTTCACCGCCAAGGGTGGCACCTGGCAGCAGACCTCCATCGCGGGCCACACGGCCAACACGCTGGCGAAACTCCGCGCCGACGTCATCGCCGGCAACGCACCTCCAGCGGTGCAGCTCAAGGGACCCGAGATCGCCGAATGGAACGAGACCGGCATGACAGCCAATCTCGACGAACTGGCGACAGCGGAAAATTGGGAGAAGGTCGTCGCTCCCGAATTGCTGCCGGTGATGAAACCGACCGGCAGCTGGGTGGCGGCGCCGATGAATATTCATCGCATCAACTGGCTGTGGGCATCGCCGAAGGTCATGCAGGAAGCAGGCGTGGCCGAGGTGCCGAAGACCTGGGCGGACTTCAACGCCGCCTGCGACAAGGTCGTGGCATCGGGCAAAATCTGCATCTCGCACTCGACTGCCGACTGGACCGATTCGACGGTCTTCGAGGTGGTGGTCTACGGAATGGATCTCGATCTCTTCAAGAAGGCCTTCGTCGAGGGTGATGTCGAGGCGATGCGCAGCGACGGCATGGTCAAGGCCTTCGAACAGTTCCGCACCATGACGACGAAATATATGGACCCCGGCATGAACGGCCGCGACTGGGATAGCATGTCGCATCTGGTGGGCCGCGGCGAGGCCGCCTTCCACATCATGGGCGACTGGACGCTCGGCCTGCTCACGGCCGGCGGCTTCAAGCAGGGCACCGACTATATCTGCGCCCAGGCGCCGACTGATTGGGGCAAGCCGGGCTTCATCCTGAATTCCGACTCGGTCGTGTTCTTCCAGCAGAAGGATCCGGACTATGTCGAGGGCCAGAAACTGCTCGCCAGCACCATCCTGTCGCCCGAGTTCCAGACGATTTTCAATCAGACCAAGGGTTCGATCCCGGCCCGTCTCGACGTCGATCTTTCGAACGGCTTCAATCCCTGCCAGCAGCTCTCGCAGAAGGACCTGCAGGCGTCGATCGATGCCGGCACGCTTGTCCGTTCGATGGCGCACAACATGACGATCCCGCAGAAGGTGCGCGGCGCGATCATGGATACCGTCACCGAATTCGTGGCGACGCCGGACATGACCGCGCAGGACGCAGCTAGCGCCATGGCCGATGCGGCCGAAGCGCAGATGTGAAGACGCTGCCGATGATGGCTTGTCGCGCGTCGCCCGGCCCCGACTTCGCCGGAGCAGAAGATGTCAACGCGTGACCTGACCGTACCGGTTGCGGCCATCGCAACCCCGTGGCGGCAGCGTCTGGGCACGATGGTGCCCATTCTGGTGCTGGCGCCGTCGCTTGCGGCGAGTTTCATCTACGTCTTCGTCTTCACGCTCTGGACGCTCTATCTCTCGCTCTCCAGTTCGTCGCTGATGCCGACCTATGGGTTCGTCGGTCTGGACAATTACGCTTCGCTCTGGGCGAACCGGCGCTGGAACATCGCCTACACCAACCTCTTTCTGTTCAGCGGCTTCTATATCGTCGGCTCGATGGCCATCGGGCTGGTTCTTGCGATCCTGATAGACCAGCGCGTTCGCGGCGAGGCGGTCTGGCGCACCATCTTCCTCTATCCGCTGGCAGTCTCCTTCATCGTCACCGGCACAGTGTGGAGTTGGCTCTATAATCCCGTCGACGGCATCCAGGCCTTCGTGCGGGGGCTCGGCTGGACCGACTTCAGCTTCGCCCTGACGGCCAACCGCAACACCGCAATCTATGCGGTGATCATAACCGGTATCTGGCAGTCGTCCGGCTTCGCAATGGCGCTTTTCCTGGCTGGCCTGCGGTCGGTCGATCCGGATCTCATCAAAGCAGCGCAGATCGACGGTGCGTCGGTTTCCCGCACCTATCGGAAGGTCATCCTGCCGACGATCGCCCCGATTTTTCTGGCGGTGGCGGTCATCCAGATCCAGTTCGCCATCAAGACGTTCGACCTGGTGGCGGCGTTGACGCGGGGTGGGCCAGGTGTGTCGACTACCTTCCCGGCGATCTATGTCTACGACCTGATGTTCCAGCGTGGGCAGATCGGCGAGGGTGCCGCCGCGGCGATGATGATGCTCGCGGCCCTCGCGGTTGTGCTGGTGCCCTATTCCTTGTGGATCGTTGGGCGCAGGCGGGCGGAGGGCCGCAATGGCTGAAATTGCCGCCAACGCCCGGCATGATCCCGAAGCGGCCGCGGCTACGCGGCGATATTTCTGGAACCGCTTCCTTGTCTATGCGGTGCTGACGCTTTTCGCGATCATCTACCTTGCACCGCTGCTAGTCGTCGTCTTCAACTCGTTGCGGGAGCAGTCCGAAATTGCCCGCAACGGCCTCATCTCGCTGCCGCGCAGCTTCCGCCTCGACGCGTGGGCGCAGGCTTGGGGTACTTATTGCGTTAGCGGCACCTGCGAAGGCATGAAGCGCAATTTCTTCAATTCGCTCTGGATGACGATCCCCGCAACGCTCATTTCCACGCTCCTCGGCGCCATGAACGGCTATGTGCTGTCGAAATGGCGTTTCAAGGGCTCGGAAATTCTGTTCAACCTGATGCTGCTCGGCGTCTTCATGCCCGGCCAGATCTCGCTGATGCCGTGGGCGTTCCTGCTCGGCAAGCTCGGCCTGACCAATTCGACGTATGGTCTGGTGTTGATTCACGTCGTCCAGGGCGTCTCGTTCACCACCCTGTTCTGCCGCAACTTCTACGTCAGCATACCGGACGACCTTATCAAGGCGGCACGCATCGACGGCGCCGGCTTCTGGCGGATCTTTCGCAAGATCATCCTGCCGCTGTCGCCGCCGATTTTGATCGTCACCGTCATCTGGCAATTCACCGGCATCTGGAACGAGTATCTGTTCGGCGTCGTCTTCACCTCGGGCCAGCAGCAGCCGATTACGGCGGCTTTGGTCGCGCTTACTGCCGGCGGCACGACCGCCCGTGCTTACGATGTGATGAGCGCAGCCGTGCTGATCGGCGCGCTGCCGCCGCTGCTGATCTACCTGTTCGGTGGAAAATACTTCGTGCGCGGCCTGACACAGGGCGCCATCAAATGAGGCATCGCCCATGTCCGCGCTGATGATCCGCGACCTTCACAAGAGCTATGGCGGGCTCGAGATTCTGGCCGGCATCAATCTCGAGGCGCGAACCGGGGAGTTTGTCGCCCTCGTCGGCCCGTCGGGATGCGGCAAGTCAACCTTGCTCGCCATGATCGCCGGCCTGGAAACCGTCACCTCGGGCGAGATCTGGATCGGCGACCGGCTGGTGAACTCCGTGCAGCCCAAGGACCGCGACATAGCGATGGTGTTCCAGTCCTATGCCCTCTATCCGACCATGACGGTGCGCCAGAACATCACCTTCGGCATGGAAAGCCGGGGCGTGCCGAAAGCGGAGCAGGCGGAAGCTGTAAAGCGGGTTGCCGCACTCCTGCAGATCGAGCAGCTGCTCAACCGCAAGCCTGGGCAGCTGTCGGGAGGACAGCGGCAGCGCGTTGCGATGGGACGCGCGCTGGTACGCGATCCAAAACTGTTTTTGTTCGACGAGCCGCTGTCCAATCTCGACGCCAAGCTGCGCGTCGACATGCGCACCGAAATCAAGAAGCTGCACCATCGCGTCGGCAAGACGACGGTGTACGTCACTCACGATCAGGTCGAGGCGATGACGCTCGCGTCCCGCATTGCGGTGATGAACCAGGGCTCGGTGCAGCAGTTCGACACGCCGAAGCGGGTCTATGACCGGCCGACCAACATGTTCGTGGCCGGTTTCATGGGATCGCCGACGATGAATTTCATCCCCGCCCGGCTTACCGGCTCAGCCAGCATCGCGGTGCGCGCCGCTGACGGCAGCGACGCTGCTCTTGCCCTTGCCGCGCCGCTGTCCGCCGGTGCGCCAAAGGACGTGGTGCTCGGTGTTCGGCCCGAACACATCTACCGCTTCACGACGGACCTGAAGTCGCGCAAACCTGCTGTCGTGTCCTTGCGGGCGCCGGTCGAACTGGTCGAGCCGACCGGTGCCGAGACGCTTGCCGTCCTCAGGCTGGGCGACCTGGAGATCACCGGCCGTTTCGAGCCGGATGACGCTCCGGTCATGGGCGAGACGATAACGCTCGGCATCGACATGTCGCGCGCCTGTCTGTTCGATCCAGCAACCAGGGCGCTTCTGTGATCTGATGTCCATGCAATTCGCGACTTACCCGAGCTTGACCGATCGCGTCGTGCTGATCTCCGGCGGCGCCTCCGGGATCGGGGCCGATATGGTTCGCGCTTTCGTGGCGAATGGCGCCCGCGTATGCTTTCTCGATGTGCAGGATGGGCCCGCAGAGGCGCTGGTCCGTGAACTCAGCGGTGCCGGCAGGCGAACTCCCCTGTACCTCCATTGCGATGTGACCGACGTTGATGCGCTGCAGGCATCGGTAGAAGACGTGCGCGCTAAGCTCGGTCCGGTCGCCGTTCTGGTAAACAACGCTGCCGATGATCAGCGCCATCCCGTTGACGCGGTGACAGCCGAATATTGGGACCGCAGCTTCGACGTCAATCTCCGGCATCACTTCTTCGCCGCGCAGGCGGTGCATCCGCATATGAAGGAACTCGGCTTCGGCTCGATCATAAACTTCTCTTCCATCGCCTGGCGTTTCGGCGCGGACCAGATGGTGGCCTATGCCACCGCCAAGGGTGCCGTTGTGGCGCTGACGCGCGCACTGGCGCGGTCGTTTGGATCCGACAACATCCGCGTCAATGCAGTCGAACCCGGCGCCGTCATCACCGAGCGGCAGCGCCAGCTGTGGTTCAAGACTCAGGACGCAATCGACCAAACGGTGCAGCGGCAACTCATCCGCCGCGTCCTGCTGGGCGAGGAGATCGCGCGGACCGTGCTCTTCCTTGCCGCCGATGACAGCCGCATGATCACCAAGCAGTCCATCGCCGTCGATGCCGGTCTGCGCTGATGCGATCGCTTCCAAATCCTTCAACGGAACTGCCAAGCTGATGTTTCGTCTCGGCCTCAACCCATACGGACTGACCTACACTCTCGGCCTGCAGGGACACGGTACGCCGCGGCACAATCCGGACGGGACCGGGCTGGAAGGCTTCATGGCGCTTGCGCAGGAACTGGGCGCACGCACGCTCGAGATCTACGAGCCGTGGTTGACCGACTTGCCGGACCCCGAAATCGTCGACCTACGCAAGCGTCTGATCGCGCTCGACATCGTCCCGGTGGTCAGTGGCGGACTTCTGGTGGCCGGTCCGTTGGACAGTGCCTTTCGAGCGGCGCGCCTGCTCGAGGCGACAACGATCCGTATCGCACTGACCCCCGTCCTGTGCGGCGACCGCAACCTGTGGGGCCCGAAATGGAGCGAGTTCGACGCGACGATCCGCGCTGCCTTGACGGAATGGGGGCCGCGTGCGGCGGCTGAGGGCCGGGTGCTCGGCATCGAAAACCATCAGGACTTCGGCAGCGACGAACTGGTCGCGTTCTGCGAACTCGGTGGGCCGGGCGTCGGCATCACCTACGACACCGGCAACACCTTCCCTGTCGGCGAGGCGCCGCTTGCCTTCACGCGGCGCATCGCACCGCACGTCCGCCATGTCCACCTCAAGGACTATCGCGTGCAGTTCACCGATGAGGGCTATCGTCTGGTCCGCTGCGCGATCGGCGACGGCGCCGTGCCTTTCGCCGAACTGGCAGTCATCCTCGCCAAGCACCACGACACGCTGACGGCCGTGCTTGAGCCAGGCGCGCTGGAAGCCCGCCACGTTCGCTGTCTCACCGACGACTGGTGGAACGAGTATGCACCGAAATCCGCGCGCGAGTTCGCGGCCTGCCTGAGTGCCGCGCGCGTAAACCGCCTTGCTGACGACGCCGACTACCGGACGCCATGGGAGCGCGACGATGACGGCGCGCTGGTTTCGTATGAGCTCGACATGATCCGGCGCAGCGCCGCCAACATGAAGAAGTTCGATTTCATTGCAATGGAGAAATCAGCATGACTGCCCGAGAACTCAGCGGCCTGACCGCCTTCGTGACCGGCTCGGGACGCGGCCTTGGTCGCGTCATGGCCGACCGCCTGGCCGAACTTGGCGCAAACGTCGCCATCCACGATCTCGACTGGACCCGGCCGTCGCAATATGGCGAATTCGCAGACCTCGGCGAATCCGCCAGGGGTCTGGAAAAGCATGGGACACGGGTAACCGCGGTTACGGGCAACATCGGTGACAGGCAAGCTGTTGCCGAAATGAAGAGGAAGATCGAGGCGGAACTCGGCGATGTGCATGTTCTGGTCAACTGCGCCGGCGGCGACATCGGCGCCAAGGGGGTAAAGCCCAGTCCCAACAACGCGCTCGACATCGACTATGAAGACATCAAGGTGCTGACCGAGAACAATCTCATCGGCACGATGCTGGTCTGCCAGGCGTTCATTCCGCCTATGGTCAAGCGCGGCTCAGGCTCGGTGATCAACATTGCCTCGGCGGCAGCGCATATCGGATGCTCGCCGGAGGTGGTCTACTCCACGCTTAAGGCGGCCGTCGTGCATTATACGCGTTGCCTCGCCAAGGAACTGATCGACGATGGCGTGCGCATCAATGCGGTGAGCCCCGGCGCCACCAAGACGGCACGGTTCCAGGCGAGCCGCGTCGTCGATCCGGAGCGCATGGATTCGAGCAAGAAATCGCTGAACCGCTATGCCGAGCCTGAAGAGATCGCCGAAGCGGTGGCCTTCCTCGCCGGTCCGCGCGCGCGTTTCATCAACGGGCAGGTCATTCGCGTCGATGGCGGCTTCACCATCTTCCCAGGTTGAATCGCGGCCGGCACGCGAACTGTCGGGCTGAGCGCACCCCAATGAGCAGGGCCGCGACGGCCCATTTGCCGACCTTACTTCGTTGATGAGTTGCGACGTGCTCGCAGAGCTCGGGAATCGACGGTGACGTTTCGGCAACACGTCAATTCTCTTGGCGACACGGTGACGTTACAGCCCGCCTATATGCACCCACGCAATGGCTCAGATTTGTCTGGGTCGGTCTACTCGGCGCCCCGAGAAGGCGAAGATTCCGGATCGGGGCGCTTAGGCCACCGTGCGCCTGGGCAGAGCGAACCGGTTCCGTCTATAAGCTCAGAGGCGCAACATTAGAGTTTAGGGGAACAGATGAGGGAAGAGAACGACATTCAGAAGTTGGTGCGCACGCTGCGTGCTCGAGCCCCTGACGACGCGGCTGAATTGCTAGCCCGAGAGTCTCCCGAGTTCATCCGCGACGCACTAAAGTTGTTACCGGATAAGCACGCCCGGAAGGTGGCGGAGCATTTTCCCTCGCAAAGGAGGCCCATCAAATCTCATACCGACGGCAAGGATCTCGCGATCCCCGAGGCCATCGTTGAGCTGATGGATCCGATCCCCGCCAGCGTTGCTGTCGGGACCACGGTAGCCGCCGCGGTCGAGGCCGTCAGGCGCGCGCAGGTGCCGACCGAGTTGACTTACCTCTATATCACGGACGAGGGCGATAGACTGGTTGGCCTAGTGGTCTTGCGCGATCTGATGCTGAGCGAGGCCGACGCGACGGTGGATCAAATTATGCTGGCAAGTCCTTTCGCCCTTCACGTCGATATGCCTTTGAGCGAAGCCTGCAAGGCGGCGGTACGCCGTCACTACCCTGTCTATCCGGTGGTGGACGCGGAGAACCGGCTGCTCGGGCAGGTTCGCGGCTGGCGGCTGTTCGAGCAGCAAATCATCGAGATTTCTGCCCAGCCTGGCCAGATGGTGGGTGTCCAGAAGGAGGAGCGTTCTTTCACTCCGCTGTTTTCAGCCTTCTTGAAACGTCATCCGTGGCTGCAGCTCAACCTGCTGACGGCCTTCATAGCCGCTTTCGTGGTCGGCTCGTTCACAGGCACGATCGAGAAGATCGTCGCGTTGGCGGCGTTCCTCCCGGTGTTGGCCGGACAGAGCGGAAACACCGGCTGTCAGGCGCTGGCTATTACGCTGCGTGGCCTCGCCTTAGGGGATGTGGACAAACGACCGAAGCTGCACTTGGTGCTGAGGGAGGGAGCGCTCGGGATCGCCAACGGCTTGCTCGTCGGTCTGGTCGCGGCTGCGGCCATGTGGTTCTACGCTTCACGGCAGCCGGAGTCGGCATCCCAGGCGCCCATGCTGGCGCTTGTGATCCTGCTCGCCATGTCCGGATCGTGCCTCATGTCCGGGATCTCCGGCGTGCTGATCCCGTTGGGCCTGCGGCGGGTCGGCGCCGATCCGGCCGTGGCTTCCGCGATCTTCCTCACGACGGTGACCGATATTGTAGGCATGGGCCTGATGCTGGGACTGGCCACCATGCTCGTGCTGTAGGCGCGCTCGACGGACGTGATCGCGGACGAGGACGTTGTTGCCTATGAAGTGACCTCGTCGGCGTTCAACAAGATAACAAAGGCTAAGCCGCACATCGCGCAGGCCGTCCTGAGAAGCATCGACCGCCAGCTCTCCGAGCGCTTGCGCAACGCGGCGGAAGACCTTCGGATGAGCTCCATGTGACCCTGATGCGTCGTGCGGCGACCAGATACGTGGAGAATCGCGCAAACGATATTGATCTTGTCGGCTGCGCATCCACCGCTGATTATGATTTGGATTAGTTGCCGTTTGTAGAGAATACTTGCTGGAAGCCAAGCAACGCTGAGAAGATGTTTGACCGACCAGCGTAGGCGAAATGCGAATGAACGCGATAGTTTGTTGCGCAGCTGCAACAGCTGCTGAAGACTCGGAGGTTTCCTGACAGTTCTGTCGCTTTTTTTCGTGCAGGCGTGCTAGATCCGCTGCACTAGTCGGGTTGGGGTGGGTTCTCGGCATGCATTCCTCGTTTTCAATGATCCTCGGCTTCGCCGCGGCGCTGCTTTGTACCGGCATATTGCCGGCCGGCGCACAAGGTCTCTATCCGGCCTATGACGATGCGTTTTCGGCCCGCATTGCCAATCCGACCGACAACGGAGCGCTAGCTCAATTCGTCACAGTTGCCGTGAACGCAGGGCAGTACGATCAGGCGATCTCGTCGATCGAGCAGTATCTCATCAAACATCCTCGCGATG
Organism: Mesorhizobium sp. WSM4846; assembly: GCF_055811415.1. Classification (NCBI taxonomy): domain Bacteria; kingdom Pseudomonadati; phylum Pseudomonadota; class Alphaproteobacteria; order Hyphomicrobiales; family Phyllobacteriaceae; genus Mesorhizobium; species Mesorhizobium sp. WSM4846. Next base: position 112,353 of record NZ_JBVVPZ010000010.1, on the reverse strand, counting down.
CGCGCGCCCGGCTCTCGGCCAGCCGGTTGTATTATTATGTCGGCTCCTATGAATTGGCCCGGCGGCAGGCGCAGTACGGCCTCGAGGTCGGGGACCTGTCCGCGGATGAGCAGCAGGAAGCCGTTCGCCTGCTCGCCCGCAGCGAGCGCGCGTTACGTGGCGTCACCTGGGAAATCGCTCTGACTGGCGGCATGTTCAGCGCATCCACCGTTTTTGAGCCGGGCGGGGCCGAAGACGACCGCACCTTGGTCTCGCCCTATGGGCGGGCGGAAGGTTTTGTCCGATGGGACCTCGGCACGCCAAGTTCTGACGCGCTTGTCCTCTCGGGCTCGCTGGCAGCGACAGAGCGCTTTTTCACAGAAGACCTCTCGGTTCCCGGAGATGAGGAGACTTTTATCCACGGCGACGCGGCGATTACCTTGGACAAGGGACTGCCCAACAGCGGGATCGATTCGCTACGGCTGCTGCTTTCCGCGTTCGCTGTTACAGATCGCTTCGACAGCGATATCCACGAGACCGGCGTCGGTCTAAGTGGGCGCTTCCTCGTGCGCCCCACCGTCGAGACGACGCTTTTTGCAGGTGCAGGCTACATCGATCTAAGCGGCTCGAAAGGCATCTTCGCCGATAGCAGGGTCTTCTATGAGGCAGGCGGCAGCTACCGCTTCCGCAATGGCCAGGCGCTCGGACTGCGCCTGGTCGGCTCGACTGATTTCGCCTCCGGCGCTGGCGAAATCGGCCGCAGCTATATGGGAGAGGTCCGCTACGGCGGCGTGCTGATGGAAGTACCGGACCTGTTCGTATGGTCTCATCAGGTCGCCGTCTCGGCCGGCCACAGCGACACTCCCGACTTGTCCTTCGGCATCGGCACGAACATAGAAAGCGACTTCTGGCGCATTGCCTCGGAAAGCGATTTTCAGCTCACTGAATGGCAGAAGGTCAGTGTCGACCTCGCCTATCGCGAAACCGACTTCGAGATCGCCAGCGGCGACCGTAATTCATTCGAATTGCTCGTGAGCTACACGTTGACGCTCAACTGAAAGAGGCCGCGATGAGGACCCTGTATCGTCAGATAGCCACTTGTATCGCCTGCCTTGCCTTTGCGGCACCATCTGTCGCTGAAACGGTCGGGTCCATGACGGCCTACCAGACCGACATCATCCGCAATGACGGCGAGGCGATGAACGTCGGCGCTGGCGTCGAACTCGGCGACCAGCTGCGCAGCAATATCACCGGTCTCGGAATGCTCGTGTTCCGGGACGAGTCGAGCGCCAAGATTGGTCCGAACACCAGCCTGACGATCGATGAATTCGTCTACAATCCGGGGTCCCGATCAGGAAAGATCGACATCAGGATGAACAGCGGCCTGGCCCGTTTCTACGGGGGCCAGGTTTCGAAAGGCGGCGACATGCAAGTTGCGACGCCACACATGGTGCTCGGAGCCAGAGGTGGCATCATTGAGGTGCTTGTGATTGCTGGTCAGACCGTCGGCATACTGCGCGCCGGCCGCATGACCTGCATGATGAATGGTCGCAAGCTCGTGATCACAAACCCGGGCCACGCCTGCACGTCGGACAATGACAAACTGCTGACCGGCTACGGCGGTATCGACGCGTTCCCGATTTTGGACAGCATCGATCGAATAGCCGGCACCGGCCTGCCAGGCGAACCGGGTCCGGGGCTGAACGTAAGCGCGATTTGTGCGTCAGCACTCGGCAATTCGCTCAAAGCCTGCAAGTCCACCGACGGCGCATTGCCCGGCGTGGCCATGGAATTCCCTGACAGCCCAACGCCCCCTGTAGGCAGCGGGGTGGATGATGAGAATGATGACTGCTTTCCCGATTGCCGGTAAGGCCGGCCGATCGGCATGAGCCCCTCGCTTGATTGGCGGCGGGCTGCCAGGCGGAAAATACCTGGTCTTGCGGTCGTACTCTTGCTGCTCGCTTGCCATTTTGCTTTCGACGGGCCGCTATCGCGCCTGCGCGAGCGTACGTATGACTTCTACCAGTTCCTCGCCCCGCGCGAGGCGACGAGCAATCCAGTTGTCATAGTCTCGATAGACGACGCGAGCCTTAAGGCATACGGGCGATGGCCTTGGAACCGTGGCCTTTTGGCCGATCTGGTCGATGGTGTCGCCGAGTCCGGTGCCGCGGTGATCGGGCTTGCGCTGGTGCTGCCCGAGGCTGACATCTCTTCTGATGGCATCGCCGGAGACAAGCGCCTCGCCAGCGCGCTGGCGAAAAATCGAACGGCGCTCGCCGTCAGCCTAGGCAATGAGGCGACCGTATCAGAAGCAGAGCCCAAAGCCGGCTGGTCGATCGTTGGGCAAGTACCCGAGACGCTTCCTGGCTTCACCGGTCTGACAGGCTCGCTTCCTGATTTCTCGAGCGCCGCTGCAGGCCTAGGCGTAATTCGCACTCTGCCCGATCCCGACGGCGTACTACGCCATGTGCCGCTGCTCTGGCTCCGAAATACGGCTCAAGGCGTGCAGCTCTGGCCGTCCTTCGCGCTCGAACTCCTGCGCCTCTACGCCGGAGAGAACGGCTATGTGGCCCGGATGAATGCCGCCGGGTTTGACGCGCTCAGGATGGCCGGCACCATTGTGCCACTCGAGCCGCAGGGCAGCATCCGCCTCTGGGAAACCGACACCAATACGCCGCGCATATCTGCCAGTAATATCCTTTCGGGTCGCGGCGATCCGCTGCTGCGGAACGCGATCGCCATTGTTGATCTGTCAGCCGTGGGATTGACGCAGTATCTGCCCACCCCGGCGCGTCCGGCGCGACCAGGCGTGGACATACACGCTGATGCAATCGGCCAGATGCTTGCCGCGCGCTATCTTGTAGAGCCAACGCAAGCGCGTACGCTGGAGCGGCTGTGGTTGGTCCTCAGTGGCATCGTTTTCATCGGGCTTTCGGGAGTTCTCGCCCAGCGAGTCATCCTTGGCGCCCTCGCTCTGGCGCTCCTGGGTGCCACGCCCTTCGCGTTCGGCGCTCTCGAATACAGCCTGCAGGGTAAGCTCTATGACCCACTACAGCCGGCGCTTGCGACGATCCTCGTAGCTGGCTTCGAAGGCTATGCCCTTTACAGGCGCAGCGAGCAGCGCCGGTCCACCCTGGCCCGGCAGTTTTCGCAATTTCTGTCGCCCTCCGTGGTGCAACGCCTCGCAAATTCGGACACCGAAGCGATCCTGTCCGGAGAGAAGCGCGAGATCACAATCCTGCTGAGTGACATACGCGGCTTCACGACGATGAGCGAACAACTCGATGCCCAGGAAATCGGAAAGGTGGTCAACCACTTCCTCGGCCTTGCGACCGATGAGATACTCAAGCGCGAAGGCACCATCGATAAGTTCATGGGCGATGCCGTGCTAGCTTTCTGGAACGCGCCGCTTGATCAGCCAGATCATCGCGAGCGCGCGCTCGAAGCGGGGCTCGCCCTGATCGAACGGGTGAAGCGCGAAAACGCCGCGTTCACCGCGCGCGGGCACCCCCCTATCGAAATCGGCGTCGCCATCGAGACTGGCATCTGCTCCGTAGGCAATTTCGGCTCCGAACGGCGCTTCGATTACACCGCGATCGGCTCGCCGGTGAACCGCACGGCACGGCTCGAGTCAACGACCAAAAAGCTGAGTATCCCCCTGGTGCTTGGTCCCGGATTTGCGCAAGGGGCATCGATGCCGGTTGTCCAGGCGGGCGCCTTTGAACTCCAAGGCTTCAAGGGCGAGGTGCCGGTTTTCACCGTTCCGGAGCTACACCCCTCGTCGCAATCTGCCGAGGAAGTCGTGTGATGTTTGGCTCTGGCTCAACTCGCTACCTCATTGGCTGTCGGCGAGCTAAGCGGACGCTGGATGATGCCAAGCGCGAAAAGATGCTCTCGGGACTCAGCGAGATCGTCTTCAACGACGTTGCCCTGATCCGATGCACCGTGAGGTCCTCGTCGTGGGTGCCCGGAAGGACCTTAGTTCACGACGCGAGCCGACCAGTATACGCTGGCCATGAATGCCGAGACCTGTCTGAGGAGTTGTGAACTTGACGAGCATCGCCACAGAGTCCGTTGCGGATCGCGGCCGCGCTACATACGATCTTGGCGCGACCGCCATCTTTGCTTCGAAATCAGACCCACGCTTCCATTATTGTCTGTATGTGCCGCCTGCGGTGGGGGAAGGCGCCAAAGTCGATCTGCTGGTCGCCATCCACGGTACTGGCCGCACCTCGTTCCTGGGCTTCCGCGACGCGTTCGCCGAATTCGGACGTTGGAACGACTGCGCCATTGTGTGCCCGCTATTTCCAATCGGCGTTCTCGGCGACGATGCCCGCAGCGGATACAAATACATGATCGAGGGCGACATCCGCTACGATCAGGTGCTGCTCGCCATAATCGAGGAGGTCAGCGCCAAATACCGTCAGGACTGGACCCGCTTCGCCATGTTCGGATTTTCCGGCGGCGGGCAATTCACCCACCGCTTAGCCATCCTCCATCCCGACAGGCTATGGGCGGCTTCGATCGGCGCGCCGGGCTCAGTGACCTTGCTCGATCCCGCGCGGGATTGGTGGGTGGGCATTCGCGACCTGCCGGAGAAGTTCGGCATCACCTTCGATGCCGCCGCGCTGGCAAAAGTGCCTGTCCAGATGATCGTCGGCGATGCCGACCTGGAGACCTGGGAAATCACCCATATCCAGGGCAGCACCCATTGGATGCCGGGCGCCAACGATGCAGGACAAACGAGGCCGGAACGCCTCGGGACGTTGTGTCGATCTTTCGAGGAAGCAGGTGTGCGCGTGCGCTTTGATTTGCTGCCCGGGGTAGCCCACGAACGGGACGCGGTTCTCGATCCGGTCAAGGATTTCCTGGCCCAGGCGCTCAAGGAACGACGGAACGCATCAGGATAAATGCAAGGCCAAGCCCGGCACGATAAGCTTGCGCAAAGACAGGCTGCTGTGGAGCGCGGACCTCAATCGTATTTGGCCACAAAGCGTCCGACGGCGGCGAGGCAATCGTCCTTCTCCTCGACATGCGGCATATGGCTGGAATTCGCGAAGACCATGCCTTCGACATCGGGAATATGATCGAGAAAGGGCTGGACGCAGGCCTCGGTCGCTTCGTCGTAAAATCCGCGGAACGCCAGGGTTGGCGCCTCGATCAGATGCAGGCGCTCGACGATGGTCCAGTTCCGCATGGTGCCGATGACGTGGAATTCATTGGGTCCGTTCATGGTGTGATAAACCGTCGGATCCTCCTCGATTGCCGCGAATGTCCGGGCTACTTCCGGCGGCGTCGGAAGGACACGGCAGACGTGGCGGTCATAGAAGGCTTTGGTTGCCGCAACATAATCCGGGTGATCGGTGGTCCCGGCTGCCTCGTGCCGGTCAAGCGCATTTTGCACATCGGCCGGCAGCCCGGCGCGCAATTGCAGCGCGCCTTCCACCCATAGCGTCATTGAGGCCAGCGAGTTTGCTAGGATCAATGCCTTGAGCCCGGCGGGGCGTCGCACGGCATGTTCAGCGGAGAGTATGCCGCCCCAGGATTGGCCGAGCAGGGCGTAACGGTCGGCTACGCCAATGTGAGTGAGCAGCGCATCGAGTTCGCCCAGGAAGAAATCGACGGTCCAGAAGTCGCCGCCCTTGTCGGGGAGATGGGTCGATTTGCCGTTGCCGATCTGATCGTAATGGATGACGGCCCGCCCGGTATCGGCCAACTCCTTGAACGAATCGACATAGTCATGGGTGCAACCCGGCCCGCCGTGAGCGACGACCAAAGGCAGCTTGCCCGAGTTGAGATCTCCGATTACGCGATACCAGGTGCGGTAATCCCGGTAGTCGCTAAATCCTTCGGTGGTCGCATGTGCCGTCACAGTTCCAAGCTCCGCGTCATGGCGCGGCAGGAACCATAGTGACGGACCCTCCCAAGCCTTGTTTGCGGCCGACGGTACTAAGCGGCCCGGCGCATTTACAGCTAGCACTATTTATAGGTTTGCCCTGGCGGGGGCCGGTGGCCCTCAGGCGGAGAGCCTCAATGCTCCGGCTCGAGCAGCCGGTAGTGGGCAGCCAGCGCGATGGCGTGGAAGCGGTTTCGCGCGCCAAGCTTGCGCGTCGCCGAGGGCCGCGACATTACCGACGCGTCCCAGCGCCAGCTCCGTCCGTTGCGGCGACAGATGCAGATGGTCTTTCAGGATCCGAGCGCCTCGCTCAATCCGCGTCGGCGCGTCGGCGATCTTTTGGCCGATCCGTTCCGCATCCATGAGCGCCTCACGGCATCGGAAATGGCGGACCGCGTCGCCGAGCTTCTGCGCCGGGTTGAATTGTCCCCCGAGCACGCGTCGCGCTATCCCCACGAATTCTCGGGCGGCCAGCGCCAGCGTATCGGCATTGCTCGCGCGCTGGCACTCCGGCCAAGGTTGATCGTGGCCGACGAGCCGGTCTCGGCGCTCGACGTTTCGATCGAGGCTCAGATCGTCAATCTGCTCGCCGATCTGCGCGAGGAGTTCAACCTGACCTACGTATTCATCGCCCATGATCTGTCCGTAGTGCGTCAGATTTCGACGCGAGTGGCCGTCATGTATCTGGGATCGATCGTGGAGAGCGGGCCGACCGATCTGGTCTTTGCGGCACCCAGGCACCACTACACTGCGGTACTGCGTTCCGCAGTACCGACACCTAGCGTCGATCGGGCGCGGCGCGCGCGGCTCGTCCTGAAAGGTGACTTGCCGAGCCCGATGAACCCACCCTCCGGGTGTCGGTTTCACACCCGTTGCCCGGCTGCTACCTCCACGTGCCGCAACGAGCGCCCGCTTCTGCAGAGCACGGGAGACGGTCGCCTGGTTGCTTGCCATCATCCAGGCGGCGGGTAAGGCGCGGGATCATTCTGGGAGACAGGTGGAAAGCTGGGATCCCGAAGAGTCCGACTGCGCCTGTGTTTGAGGAAACAGATTGTCCCTCAAAAGCAATCGACTGGGAGTGATTTTTGCCCGTCCGAGCGTACTGCGCAAGCACGCTATAGCGCGACGTAACCCATAGATTTAGAATAAATCCGAGAGAACGGCGGGCGAAGCGAGCAATGGCTCCGCGAAAGAAGGAGGCCTGCGATGATCCGGCACTATCTTCGTGTCATGGGCGGAAGCCGTCTCGCGGTGGATGTCGGAGGGGATCCCTCCAGTCCCGCCCTATTGCTGCTGCACGGCTTTCCCAGTTCAGCGCGCACGTTCCGGCGTCTGGCCCCGATGCTCCTCGACGACCTGTTCGTCATCGCTCCCGATCTTCCGGGGTTCGGGGAGTCCGATGTCCTCGCCTCGATGTCCTTCGAAGCAATGGGGAACGCAATCCTCGAAGTCCTCGACCACTTCTCCGTCGGTCCTCGCTTCATCTACCTTCACGATTTCGGCGCGCCAGTCGGCTTTCATGTCGCGATGCATGCACCCGCGCTGGTGAGGGGTCTGATCATCCAGAATGCCAACGCTCATACCAGTGGATTCGGCCGCCAATGGGCAGACACCATCGCCTATTGGTCGAAGCCCACCGCGGAGAATGAGGCCGCCGCCACTGCTCATCTGACCTGGGAAGGGACACGGTATCAGTATGTCGGGGGCCTGCCCGACGATATCGCAAAGTCCATTGCTGCCGAAAACTGGGATGAGGACTGGCGCGTGATGAGCCTGCCGGGACGGCTCGAGGCACAACGTGCCCTTCTGGCGGACTATGGAAACTATGTGCGTCGCTTCGCAGAGATCCAGGGCTATCTGCAAGCCTACCAGCCGCCTGCACTGATGGTGTGGGGTCGCCATGACCCCTTCTTCGAACTCGCCGAAACCATGAGTTGGATCGAGGCGCTTCCCCGGATGGACGCCCATATCCTCGATGCCGGTCATCTCCTGCTCGAAACCCGTGCGAAAACGGCAGCTCACCTGATCCTTGATTTCATCAACAGGGAAAAGGGCCGGTCCAGGTGAATGGGTCACGGTGTCGGATTTGCCCGCCGTCAGCAAATTTTTTGTTATTGATTTCAATACTAAGCGGGCGCGGCTGTGCCGAGGGCTGCGGCCAGGACATCAGCAAGGCCACGGCCGGCGCTGCCGTCCTCATCGAGGCGCGGATTGTAGATGGTTACTTCGAGTCCAACCGCCTTTCCGCTCGCCAGGATGATCCGGAGCGCCGCCGACAGCTCGTCCCACGACAGCCCGCCCGGTAGGCGGAAATCGACCGCCGGCATGATCGCATCGTCGAGACAATCGGCGTCGAGATGGATGAAGAAGCCGTCGAGTTCCGCCCGCGTCAGCTGGCCAACGGCCGCCCGGGCGGCGGCTTCGACGCCCAGGCGGCGGATGGCGTGCAGATCGTAGGCCCTGAGCTCCGCTGGCAAAGGCTGGCTGCCGAATTCGGCCTGGTCCTCGTGGTCGCGAAACGCGAAGGCGACAGCGTCCTCGGAACGAACCAACGGGCGGCGGCCCTCCAGGTCGGTCAGCAGCGCCGGCCCGTAGCCGGTGACGAAGGCCAGGTCCATCGACGCGCCTTCGCTGTTGGGCTCGGCCTCGGGCTGGAAGAAGTCGGCGTGGCCGTCGATGAAGCACAGGCCGTAGCGACCGCGCCGGCGCAGCGCGAGCATCGGACCCAGCAAGATCGTACAGTCGCCGCCCAGCACCACCGGGAATTCGCCTGCGTCCAGCACCTCCTCCACGGCGTCGGCGAGCTTGGGCGACCACGCCGCGATCGCGTTGGCATTCAGCGTCAGGGTGGCAGGGTCGGGCTTCGGGTCTTTCGTCGGGACGGCCAGCCGCCCGGCGCGGCGCGCATGGATGCGTTCGGCGAGGCCCAGTTCCAGCAGCCGACCGGGCAAGCCCTCCACGCCGTCGGTCGCCAGACCCAGTGCGGACGGCGCTTCAAGGATGGCATAGGGGCGGGTCGGCATCAGATGCTCCAGCTATCGCGAGTAAGAACCGGCGCAACCGGGCGGTCGTCGCCACTGAACGCTGCGAGGCTGCCGGTTTGATGGCCCTGCAAGCGACGCTTTTGCAGCCAAAAAACTCACCTGGCGGCCGGCGTAACCTCAGTACCTGGTCGAAACCAAGGAAATTTCAAGCCACCGCCGAAATTCCCTGTTGAGATTAAGATCGCAGGTTTTCTGACCGATTGGGAGACGGTCGTTGACGGCATTCAGGGAGAAAGTTGCGCGGCCGGATCAAATGGATTGCCGTACCTCGAAACGATCTAGAACAGGCGCTCCTCTCAAAGGCCTTCGTCCCAATACGGTGTACGCCCTATGCATCGCGCAAGGTGGTCGACGAAGGCACGGACCTTCATCGACATGAGCCTGTTGCTGGGATAGACGGCATAAATCGTGCTGGCTGGAGGCTCCCAGGCATCAAGCACGCGTCGCAGCGCGCCAGTACGCAGCGGTTCCGCTACCGCCCAAGTGGGCAGTAGGGCGATGCCGATGCCATCGAGCGCCGCAACGCGCAGCATCTCCGCATTGTTGCTGCGGAAGCTGCCGCCTACGGCCACCCGCACCTCGTCTCGTTTGCCGGCAAGGCGCCATTCATCGCCCCAAGGCAGGACGCTGGTGCAGAGGCAGTTGTGCTTGGAAAGGTCGCCCGGGTCGCTCGGCGCTCCACGCTCCTTGAGATAAGCAGGTGCAGCACAGGCGACGAGCCGGGATGGCGCGAGCTTGCGCACGACAAGCGGCGAATCCTCGAGCACGCCGATGCGGATCGCCAGATCTAGCTTCTCATCGACCAGGCTCACATGCGCCGGGCTCAAGGCGATGTCGACGGAAAGGTCCGGATAGCGCCTGAGGAACTCCGGGACGGCCGGCACCACATGCATCCAGCCAAAGCTGTCGGGCGCCGATATGCGAAGGGTGCCGCGCGGTTCGCGCTGCAGCGCGCTCGCTTCTTGTTCCGCCGCTTCAGCTTCGGCGAGAATCCGGGTGCAGTGTCGGTAGTAGGCTGCGCCCGCTTCGGTCATCGAGAGTCGACGCGTGGTGCGGTTGAGCAGGCGAATGCCCAGGCGCTCCTCGAGCCGCTGCACATGGGCGCTAACAGCGGATTTGGAGAATTTGAGGTGCCGTGCCGCCGCTGAGAAGCTGCCGCTATCCACGACGCGAGCGAACGCAGCGATTCCATCGAGCGGATCCATCGTCGGATTGTCCTGAAATCCGGACAGCATGTCCACATAATTCCGGCTAATCGACGGGCGAGAACGGGCTTATCTCTCTTGGTGAGCCACTGAACCACAAAGGAGGTCGACGATGGATGCCAAAGTTACCGCAGCCGAAGCGTTCGTTCGCCGCCGGCGGCCGGCTCGACGCTCAACGTTCTGGGCATCACCCATATCCACAAAGCCACCGGCGCCGAGACCGCCGGGTCCTTCTCGCTTTGGGAGTCCGTGGTTCCGCCGGGCGCGGGAACGCCACCGCACACCCATGCCCGTGAGGATGAAGCCTTCTATGTGCTGAGCGGCGAACTCGTCATCGAATTCGAGGGCGACTCCGCGCCCCATCGCGTTGCGCCCGGCGGCTTCTTCTTCGGCCCACGCGGCCGGCGCCATGCCATCCGCAATGTCGGCGACAAGCCGGCTCGCGTGCTCGTCTTCTGCGCGCCGAGTTGCGGCCTTGATCAGATGTTCGCGGAAATGGACGCCGCGACCGCCGCCGGCATGCCGGAAATGGCAAAGGTCGTGGCCATCGCCGCCAAATACGGCGTCACCATCGAGGCGCCGGCTGCCTGAGATTCGTTCCAGACCGCCAGCGCGCCCGTCAGGCCGGAAACAGAAATGCGGCGGCGGGATCGAAAAAAATCTGCCTGCGCGAGGCGATGCCTTCATGTGCTTGCGCCACGTCGGATGTCGGCCTGACGTCGATCTCCTGGCCGGCGGCCGTGCGCGCGATGACGCGTCGCCGCTCGCCGAAGAAAGCGGTGTCGATGAATTCGACCGCAAGCCCGGCAGTGGCCGGGCCGGGTTGCAGCCGGAACGCTTCCGGCCGCACCATCAGCCTGGTCTTCTGGCCATGGCTGAAGTCCTGATCGATCCTGACGCCAGAGACAACCGAGCCATCGGCCAGGCGGATCGTGGCGGAGCCGTTGACGGTTTCAAGATGCTCGGCCGGCAGGAAATTGGAATTTCCGATGAAGCTGGCCACGAATTCGCTCGCAGGTCTCAGATAGAGGTCCTCACCGGTGCCGATCTGCTCGATGCGCCCGTCCCGAAACAGGGCGATGCGATCCGAAAGATGCAGCGCCTCGTCCTGATCGTGGGTGACGTACAGGATCGTTACGCCGGTTTCGCGATGGATGCGCCGTATCTCGGCCTGGATTTCCTCGCGCAGCTTCTTGTCGAGCGCCGAGAGCGGCTCGTCCATCAGGAGGATCGGCGGATCGTAGGCCAGCGCCCGGGCAAGCGCCACGCGCTGCTGCTGTCCGCCGGAAAGTGCGCCAGGATATCGGCCGCCGAAACTCTCGAGCCGGACCAGCGACAGCATCTCGGCGACTTTTCGGTTCACCTCGGCGTCCGGCCGGCGGCGCACGCGCAACGGAAAGGCAACATTCTCGGCGACGGTGAGATGCTGGAACAGCGTGTAGCGCTGGAACACCATGCCGATGTTGCGCTTGTGCGACGGCACCGACAGCAGCGACCTGCCTTCGAGAAGAACGTTGCCGGATGTCGGATGCTGAAAGCCGGCAATCGCGTAAAGCGTCGTCGACTTGCCAGAGCCGGAAGGGCCGAGAAAGGTCAGGAATTCGCCCTTGGGTATATCGATGGTGACATCGTGCACGGCGACGAAGCTGCCGAACGCCTTGCGCAGGTCGCGAATGGAGAGGAACGGTTCGGTCATTTCGACAATTTCCGCCGAATGAGTGCGGTTACGATCATCAGGCTCAGCGTCAGAAGAACGAGAAGGCTGGAGGCCGCAGCGATGACCGGGCTAAGATCCTGGCGCAGGCTGCCCCAGATCTTGACCGGCAGGGTCTGCAAGGTCGGGCTGGCCATGAAGATCGCGACCACCACCTCGTCCCATGAGGCGAGAAAGGCGAAGATCGCCGCCGAGAAGATCCCGATCTTGATCGCCGGCAAGGTCACCCGGAGTTTTGCTTCGAATGGGCTTGCGCCGCAGACGATCGCCGCATCCTCGATGGATTTGTCGAAACCTTCGAGTGCCGCAGTGATCGGAATGATGGCGAAGGGCAGTGCCAGGACCGTGTGGGCGATGACGAAGCCTGCCGTGGTTCCGCCGAGCCCGATCCGCAGGAAGAATGCATAGATGGCAATGGCGAAGACCACGACCGGCAGCACCATTGGCGTCAGCAGCAGGCCGCGAAGCGTGTTGCGCCCGCGAAACTGTCCCCGGACCAGGGCGAAAGAAGCCAGGAGCCCGATGACGACGGCAAGAATCGCGGCCATGGTCGCAATGCGCGCGCTGGTTAGCGCCGCTTCGAGCCAGGCCGGATCGGCGAAGAGCTCCTCATACCATTTCAGCGTCCAGCTTGGTGGCGGAAAAGCCAGCCACCGCGACGACCCGAACGACAGCAGCACGATGAAAACCACCGGCAGCAGCAGAAACGCGGCAACCAGGCCGGTGAAACCCAGCAGTGCTGCGCGCAGCCAGCCGAGCCGGTCGTAGTCGAGCAGCATCTCAGATGCCTCCTGTCATGCGCTTGGCGCCGACGAGGCGCAGCTGCAGCGCGTAGAGCGCCATGGTGACCAAAAGCAGGATGAAAGCCGCCGCGCTTCCGAGCCCCCAGTTGAGCAAGGACTGGATCATCTGGGCGATCATTGCGGCGAGCATCATGTTGGAGGTGCCGCCGAGCAGCGTCGGCGTCACGAAATAGCCGAGCGACATGACGAAAACCATGAGGCCGCCTGCAGCGATTCCGGGAAGCGACAAGGGCAGCAGAATGCGGCGGAAGGCGTCGAAGGGGCTCGCACCGCACAGAGCGGCGGCGCGCAGCGTCATCGGATCGATGGCGCGCAAGGTTCCGACCAGTGGCAGTATCATGAAGGGCAGCATGATATAGACCATGCCGATGGTGACGCCGGTCAGGTTGTTGATCAGCGGCAGCGGCTCGCTGATCAGCCCAATATCCATCAGCGTCCGGTTGATGACGCCGGTGCGTTGAAGCAGCACCATCCAGGCATAGGTGCGGGTGAGCAGATTGGTCCACATCGACAGGATGATGATGCCGAAGACGATCGAGCCGAGGGCAGGCGGCATGATTGCCAGCATCCAGGCGACTGGAAACGCCACGATGACGGTGACGGCAGTGACGACGGTGGCGACCAGAAAGGTGTTGAGGAAGACCCGCACATAGGTGCCGTCGCCAAACAGGGTGGCGTAGTTCTGCAGGCCCGGTACGGGTTCGGTTACGCTGCGCAACAGCAACGCGACGACCGGCACCACGAAGAACAGGGTGATGAGGGTCAGCGCCGGCAAGGCGCCGCCGACGCCGTCTGGCCTTCGGAGGATTGGCTGTCGATGAAGCAAATTGCCCGACATGGAGATGATCCCGGCAGCTCAGGCGGGACGCCTAGCGACGCCCCGTTGGTTCATGGGTGAGGTCGGCTTCTATTTGGCCTGCCAGGCGTACCAGCGCTCCGCGATCTTATCGCGGTTTTCAGCCCAGTAGTTCATGTCGAGGTTGATCTGCCCGTCGACATAGGCGTCCGGCAGCGACTTGACGACATCGGCCGGCATTTCGGCCTTGGCTGCCGTGTTGATGGGGGCGTAGCCGCTTGCTTCAGCAAACATGGCCTGGCTTTTCGGGCTTGTCGCAGCGGCCAGGAATTTCATCGCGCTCGCCTTGTTCTTCGAACCCTTGGGGATGACGAGTACGTCAGCGGCAGTCATGTTCTGTTTCCAGGATGCGCCGACATCGGCGCCGTCCTGCTGGAGGGCGAAGACACGCCCATTCCAGAGCTGCCCGAAGGCCGCCTCACCGGAGGCGATCAGCTGCTGCGACTGCGCGCCGCTGTCCCACCAGACGATTTCCGACTTGATCGTGTCGAGTTTCTTGAACGCCCGGTCGAGGTCGAGCGGATAGAGCTTGTCTGCCGGCACGCCGTCGGCCAGCAGCGCAATCTCGATGACGCCCGGCGCCGACCATTTGTAAAAAGTGCGTTTGCCAGGAAATTTCGTCAGGTCGAACATGTCGGCCCAACCCGCCGGTTCGCCCGACACCGCCCCTTTGTTCCAGGCAAGAACGAAGGAGTAGTAGAAGCTGCCGACCGCATGCTCGGTGGTGAAGCGAGGATCGAGATCGGCTTTCGGCACGACGTTGAAATCGATCGGCTCGAGCAGGCCGTCCTTGGCCGCTTTGATGGCGAAATCCATTTCGACATCGACGACATCCCAGGCGACGCTGCCGCCTTCCACCATGGCCTTCAGCTTGCCGTAGTCGGTCGGGCCGTCCTGCAGGACCTTGATGCCGGAACTGGCTTCGAACGGAGCAGCCCAGGATTTGGTCTGCGCCTCCTGGGTGGTACCGCCCCAGCTGGTGAACACCATCTCATCGGCGTGTGCGGCAGTGGCTGCCAGGAGTCCGGCCAAAATGCCGGTCAAAATCAGTTTCATGTCATTCTCCTCTGTTGGTTGTCTGGTTTCTTGTTTTTATGAAATTGCGCGATTGGCACTGCCCTCATCGCATGACGAACGGGTCCGGGATCGGCTCGTCGGATATCCGTATCCAGACGGATTTCGAGCGCGTGTAATCGCGGATGGCGTCGAGCCCGCCCTCACGGCCGAGCCCCGACTGACCGTAGCCGCCGAACGGCACGAGCGGCGAAACCGCGCGGTATGTGTTGACCCAGACGACGCCGGCATGGATGTCGCGCGCCATGCGGTGCGCCTTGGCGAGATTGGTGGTGAACACGCCCGAGGCGAGGCCGAACGGCGTGTCGTTGGCAAGCGCCAGGGCTTCGGCTTCCGTGTCGAAGGTGAGAACGCTGAGCACCGGACCGAACAATTCCTCACGCACGCACGGCAGCCCTGTATCCTCGGTGTCGATGATGGTCGGTGCGTAGTAGAAGCCGCGCGGATGCTCGTCGGGCCTTTTTCCGCCGGTGACCAGCGTCCCGCCACTGGCGAGGCTCTCGGCAACGATCTTCTCGATCCATTCCCGCTGGCGTGGCGTTGCCAGCGGTCCCATTTCGGTGGCGGGATCCTGCGGATCACCAATTTTGATGGCCTCGGCCTTGCGCTTCAGCCTGTCCAGGAACTCGGCTTTTATCGAACGCTCGACAAGCAGCCGCGAGCCGGCGACACAGCTTTGTCCAGACGCCGCGAAAATCCCGGCGACGACCGCGTTGGCCGCGCTGTCCAGGTCTGCGTCAGCGAAAACGACAACCGGGCTTTTCCCGCCCAGCTCAAGCGTCGTGTAGGCGAGATTTTCCGCCGTGTTGCGGACGATAGCGCGAGCGGTCGAAGGTCCGCCGGTGAAGGCGACGCGTGAAACCAGCGGATGACTTGTCAGGCGCCGGCCGCAATCGTGTCCGAACCCGGTCAGTATGTTGACGCTTCCGGCGGGAAATCCGGCCTCATGAATGAGTTCGGCGAAGGCCAGCAGCGGCGCTGGACCGTCCTCCGAGGCTTTCAGGACGACCGTGCAGCCGGCGGCCAGCGCCGGGCCGAGCTTGACGGCCGAAAGGAAGAGCTGCGAATTCCACGGCACGACGGCAGCGACGACGCCGATCGGCTCGCGTCGGATGGTGACGTCCATATCGGCCTTGTCGATCGGCACATGCGAGCCTTCATGCTTGTCGGCAAGCCCGCCATAGTAGCGATAATAGTCGCCGACATAGGCGATCTGGGCGCGGGTCTCGCGGATGATCTTGCCGGTGTCGCGCGTTTCCAGTTCGGCCAGGCGGCCGGCATTGGCGACGACCAAGTCGCCGAGGCGCACCAGCAGCTTGCCGCGTGCCGTCGCCGTCAGCGAGGCCCACGCGGCCGAGTGCAGCGTCCGGTGCGCCGCCTCGACGGCGCGATCGACATCGGCCTCGGTTGCGGCGGGCATCGTCGCCCAGGGCGCTCCCGTGGATGGATCGATGCTTTCGAAGGTGGCTGTCGGCGTATCGAACGCCCCATCTATGAAGTTGCTGAAGGCCACAAGGGTCATTGCGGCCTCCCATGCCCGAAGGCCGGCATCACCTTGTCGACGAACAGCTGCAGCGACTTCTTCTTGCGCTCGTGCGGCAGGCCGCTGTCGATCCAGATCGAGTACTGGTCATAGCCGAGCGCCTCATATGCCTTAAGCCGGGTGATCACCTCTTCGGCTTCGCCGATGACCAGGTTCTGTCGGATTTTGTCCGGCGCATATTGCGGCATGGCTGCGATCTCGTCGTCGGAGAGCGCTTCCAATATGCCTTGGCGAACCGGCTTCTTGTTCTGGAACCACGCGCCGAACTGGCAGTAGAACAGCGACAGGTCCCTCGTCAGTTGCTCCGCATCGGCGGCGTCTTCGGCAACGAATGTGTGCATCAGCAGCATGATCTCGGGGCGGGCCATGTCAGGATGCGCCGCGCACGCCGCGTTGAAGCGCTCCATCAGGCTGGTTACTTCGTCGTCGCCGGAGGCGAGCGGCGTCACCTGGACGTTGCAGCCGTTGGAGACGGCGAAGTCGTGCGAGTTCGGATCGCGCGCCGCCACCCAGATCGGCGGGTGCGGCTTTTGCACCGGCTTGGGCGACGAGGTGGTCGAGGGAAACGACCAGAATTCGCCGGACATCTCGAAATCGCCGTCCCAGAGGCCCTTGATGGCCGGGATGATCTCGCGCATACGCTGGCCCGCTCCCCAGGCGTCGAGCCCAGGGAACAGGCGTTGGTACTCGTAGCTGTAGGCGCCGCGGGCGATGCCGATGTCGAGCCGGCCGCCGGTGACGACATCGGTCATGGCTGCCTCGCCGGCGAGCTTGATCGGATGCCAGAACGGCGCGATGACGGTTCCTGTGCCGAGCCGGATGCGCTTCGTCCTCGCGCCGAGATAGGCGATGTTGATGAATGGGTTTGGCGAGATGGTGAACTCCATGCCGTGGTGTTCGCCGATCCAGGCCGTCCCGAAGCCTGCCGCCTCGGCCATCACGACCAGTTCCTCAAGCTCATCGATGAGGTCGGCATGCGGCTTTGCCGGGTCCGAGCGTTCCATATGGACGAAGAGCGAGAACTTCATATCTGTTGACCCGGACTGGGAGTGTTCATGGCTGCCGGCTTGGCGAGCGGACGGACTTCACCTTCGACCGCGTTGCCGACATAGACGCCAAACGCATCCTCCCGACATTCGCGAACATAGCGGGCGAGCATCGAGCGCACAGCAGCGTCGGCGATGTTCAGTCCGGCAATCCTGTCGATGTCGACGAGCCGGATCTGGCGATCACTGGAGTGGGGCGCGTCTACGGTGCCGCGGTAGTAGACATGCGTTCGCGAAGGGCTTGCTGCGTCGTCCCAGACCGCAAACAGGAATCCGAGATGAGCGTTGACGGCTTTCGCGGCGAGGCATCCCCTAAGGCTTCGCGTGTCGCCGGGTGCCCCGAGCCCTCGGCCCGCCGGCAGTTCGAAAAAGCCGTCGGCGGTTTCGAAAAACAGCACGCGGCCTTCATCTTCGAGGATGGCGCCGACCTCCATGTCGGGAGGCGCGGCCGCCAGCGCTTCCTGGCTAAGACCGGGCGAGACATAGGCGCCACGGCAATAGCCGAGGGGCTGCGATGAATTGTGGGAGAATTCGCGAACGCGGCCGATGAGGATCGAATGGTCGCCGGCGTCGACCAACTGCTCCATGTCACAGTCAAACGTAGCCACCGATCCAGCGAGCAGTGGACTGCCGGTCGGGCCGAAGCGCCACTCGACAGCCGAGAACTTGTCCTGCGATTTCGAAGCGAAGACGCCGGACGCGGCTCGCTGTTCCTCCGAGAGCACGTTGACGGCAAAGCACTTCGAGGTCGAAAACACCGGATGGCCCAGCGCCTTCTTGGCGATGCAGACCAGCACAAGCGGCGGATCGAGCGAAACGGATGTAAACGAATTGGCGGTGAAGCCTCGAGGCTCCCCTTCCGGCCCTATCGCGGTGACGATGGTAACGCCGGTCAGGAAGGAACCGAGCGCCCGCCTGAATTCGCCCGCGTCGAAGGCTGTCTCCATCGCCGGTCGCGCCGATGCGCTTGCGCCGTCGTTGCTCTCGAGAAAATCGACAATGCGCCGTGTGACCACGTCAGGCGCGGCAACGGCCATCATATGTCGTTCGCCCTCCAGAACGACGCAGCGACCGCGCGGCGCGAGGCGCGCCATCGCCGCCGACATCGCAGGCGAGGAATTCCTGTCCTGCGAGCCGGTCATGAACAGGGCCGGCATCGCGAGACCGGGAAGACGATCGCCATGCGCCGCATCGGCATGGGCGAAAAGTCGATATGTGCGCGCATAGCCTTCCGGGTTGACGCTTTGCAGTGCCGCGCGCGTTGTCCTTGCCGCCTCGGCCAGGCTGTCGGGGACGGGGTTGCCGAACCAGCGCGCGATCGTTGCGTCCGTCCCTGACGGGTTTTCCGCGCCGTTCAATTCGGCGGCGCGTTCGCGCACCGCCTGCGCAAGGTCCGCCGGGCGGCGAAAGACCGCGTTGAGCGACACCATGCGGCGGACCCGTTCGGGTGCGTTGAGAGCGATTTCCTGCCCGACCAGCGCCCCCATTGAATGGCCAACGATCGAGACGGTATCCAGGCCAAAGTGATCAAGAAGCCGGATTGCCTGTCCGGCATAGTCGGCAAGGCTCGCGTCTTCAGGTGGTAGTGGCGACAGGCCGTGTCCCAGCATGTCGATCGCGATCACATCCCATCTGTCCCTCATCAGCGCGATCTGGGGGACCCAGATCTCCGCGTTCATGCCGACGCCGTGGATGAGGAGGACCGGCGCGCCGGATCCGGCACGGATGAAGCCGGTACCGTCAGGCGCCGTTCCGCGATGCCAGTCAGGCTTCATCAGCTCAGCCATGCAGGTCGCCGACCTCCTTGAGATCCTGGTAGCGGTCGCCGATGCGATGATGCGGTCGTCCGCCGATCGAGGCGCCAAGCGCCACCACCAATTCGTCTGGCGCCGGCGCGTCACCGATCTGGAAGTGCACAGTCAGGTAGTGCGAACGTCGGCCTTCGTCGTTCTTGTCCATGAGCGGGATCATGATCGGCGTGTTCGGCCCGCCACGCAGGTTGGTGAAGGCAAGATAGGTCTTGGCGCCGACGGCACGCCGATAATGGTTGCCGAAATGCAGCGTGTGGATGAGCGCGGAGGCATGCTCGATCTCGCCTGATGTGCCGCAGATTGCGGCCTTGCCGTAGCCTTCGATCGCTTCGCCGGATCCCGCAACTGCGAGGATTTCACGGGTCAGCATCTCCCCCAGAACCGGCGCATAGGCGCGGATCTCGGGAGAAAGGTCCTCAGTGAAACCGCGCCCGGCCCAAGGATTGTCGAGCACTGCCGCCACGCCGATCAGGCGCAGCGGCCGGGGGGCCACCTTGCCGCCTTCAATCAGCGTGTTCTCGACATAGGTGACGATCTTTCGGATGGTCGGCTTCATAGACTCCTCGGTGGTCGTTCGCCGAGGCATCCGGAAAAGCTCCCTTCCGCCACGGTCATCTTATGGTATACCATACTATTGAAGACCAAATCCCTTGTCAACGGATCGTCGAATCTGTTTTGTTTGCGGATGCTGGGAGTAGATGAATTGGCCGACGACACACTGAGGATCGAACGATCCACCAAGACGCTGAGAACGCTGGCGCTGGAGCGCATGCGCGACGCGATCATGGGGTTTCACTTCCAGCCCGGCGAACGGCTGGTCGAGCGGCCGCTTTGCGACCAGCTCGGCGTCAGTCGCTCGGTGGTGCGCGAAGTTCTGCGGCAGTTGGAGACTGAGGGCCTTGTTCAGATGATACCAGGCCACGGACCCGCGGTGGCCAGGCCAGACCTCAGCCGCACCGATGAGATTTATGAACTCCGCGCTTTGATGGAGGGCATCGCGGCGCGCGCCTGCGCGCTGACAGCGACTGAGGACCAGATCGCTGCGCTTGAGCGCGCATTCGATGTGCTGCTCAAGGCGTGGGCCTCAGCCAATCCGATCGAGGTGATGCGGGCGACGACAAAATTCTATGAAGTGCTTTTCGATGCCGCCGACAAGCGCATCGCCTGGGAGATCGTCCAGGGTCTGAACGTCCGCATCAACCAGCTGCGTTCCATGACCATCGCTTCGGTGGACCGCCGCGATGCCGCAATTGCCGAAATGACCGACATTATGAACGCGATCAAGTCGCGCAACGGCGATGCCGCCAAAGCCGCGGCCCGGCGGCATGTGGAGCAGGCCTGGCGAATTGCGCAACAGACCCTTCGCAACAGCTGAAGCAGAAATTTCACATTACGGAATCGTCCGTCGCCCTCGCAGAGGGCAGTGCTTTCGTCACAATTTCAGGGGCAATATTGTACGGCTTGGTCGTTCTGGGCGCTGTCATGGCGCTGCGCGAACGGCGGCTGCAATGAGAAGGGATACACGATGAGCAAAGGGGCGCCGACATCGGCGGATGATTTTCTGACCGGGCTGAAGGGGCAGCGCGTGCTGGTGACGGCGGGCGCCGGCGGCATCGGCCTGGCCATTGCCGACGCGCTGTCGCGGCTCGGCGCGCGCATTGTCGTTTGCGACGTCTCCGACGAGGCGCTGGCTGCCGCTCCGGACAAGATCGCCCTGGTCGCCGCGATCAAGGCCGATGTCTCGCGCGACGACGACGTCGACAGGCTGTTCGAGACGGTGAAGGAAAAGCTCGGCGGCCTCGATGCGCTGATCAACAATGCCGGCATCGCCGGGCCGACCGGCGGCGTCGACGAAATCGATCCGGCGGAGTGGCGGCGCTGCATCGACATCTGCCTGACCGGCCAGTTCCTCTGCGCCAGGCGTGCCGTGCCGCTGATCAAGGCGGCGGG
Organism: Mesorhizobium sp. WSM4846; assembly: GCF_055811415.1. Classification (NCBI taxonomy): domain Bacteria; kingdom Pseudomonadati; phylum Pseudomonadota; class Alphaproteobacteria; order Hyphomicrobiales; family Phyllobacteriaceae; genus Mesorhizobium; species Mesorhizobium sp. WSM4846. The sequence continues at coordinate 91,432 of NZ_JBVVPZ010000010.1, read as the reverse complement.
CGGCGGCTCGATCGTCTCGATGGCGTCCGCCGCCGGCCGCCATGGCTACGCTTTCCGCACCCCCTATTCGGCGGCCAAGTTCGGCGTCATCGGATTCACGCAAAGCCTTGCCAAGGAACTCGGGCCGCACGGCATAAGGGTCAACGCCATCCTGCCCGGCATCGTCGAGGGACCACGCATCGACAAGGTTATCGCCGACCGGGCCAGACAGCTCGGTGTGTCGAACGAGGAGATGACGGAACGCTATCTCCACAACATCTCGCTGCGCCGCATGACCAGCCCCTATGACGTCGCCGCGATGGTCGCTTTCCTGTTGTCCGATGCGGCGATCAACATCTCCGGCCAGTCGCTCGGCGTCGACGGTAATGTCGAAACCCTTTGAGGAGCCCGACCATGATGAAAGTAGCGATTGTCGGCAGCGGGTTCATCGGGCGGGCCTGGGCGATCAGTTTTGCCCGCGCCGGCCACGATGTGCGGATGTGGGACCAGTCGCCGGCCGCGACCGAAGGTGCGCACGATTACATCGCCGGCGTGCTCGGCGACCTCGTTGCGAATGATCTGCTGCGGGGGCAGGCAATCGACGTCGTGCTTGGTCGCATTGCCGTCGTTGCGGAGCTCGAAGAAGCGCTGGCCGATGCGGTCCATATCCAGGAGAACACGCCCGAAAACCTCGACGTGAAGCGCGAGGTGTTCTCGCAGATCGATGCAATGGCCGCTCCGCAAGCGGTGATCGCCAGTTCCACCTCAGCGTTGCTGCCGTCGAAATTCACCGACCATCTGCAAGGGCGGCACCGCTGCCTGGTCGTGCATCCGATCAATCCGCCCTACCTCATCCCGGCCGCGGAAGTCGTGCCGGCGCCATGGACGTCTTCCGAAACGGTCGAAAGGACCCGCGCCTTCCTCGTCGATGCGGGCCACGCGCCGCTGGTGATGAAGCACGAGCTCGACGGCTTCATCATGAACCGCCTGCAGGGCGCGCTGCTGGAGGAGGCTTTTCGACTTGTCGCCGACGGCTATGCCAGCGTCGAGGATGTCGATATCGGGATTCGCGACGGGCTGGCGCTGCGCTGGTCGTTCATGGGTCCGTTCGAAACGATCGACCTTAATGCGCCGGGCGGTGTACGCGACTATATCGAGCGCTATCAATCGATCTATGCCAACATTTTTCCGCAGATGCTGCGCCGCGTCGACTGGGCCGGCGAAGTCCTCGAGACGGTGGAGGCCGACCGCCGCAAGCGGCTGCCGCGGGGAGAACTCGGCGAACGGCAGGTTTGGCGCGACCGCCGGCTGATGGCGCTGGCCGCGCACAAGAAAAAATCGGATCAGGAGTTTGGAAGATGACGGAAACAAGCCGCAAGCCCGGTGCTACGCAGACCAGGGGCAAAATTATCATCACCTGTGCGGTGACAGGGGCGATCCATACACCGACCATGTCGCCCTATCTGCCGATCACACCGGACCAGATCGCGTCCGAGGCGATCGCGGCGGCGGAGGCAGGTGCGGCGATCCTGCACCTGCATGCCCGCGACCCCGAGACCGGCAAGCCCGACCAGACGCCGGCGGCCTTCGCCCGCTTCCTGCCGCGCATCAAGCAGGCCACCAATGCCGCCATCAACATCACCACCGGCGGCAGTCCCTACATGAAGGTCGAGGAACGCGTGCGCCCGGCCGCCGAGTTCAAGCCAGAGGTCGCCTCGCTCAACATGGGCTCGATCAATTTCGGGCTCTATCACCTCGTCGACAAATACGAGACTTTCAAGTTCGACTGGGAAAAGCCGCATCTGGAAGCGACGCGTGACCTGGTCTTCCGCAACTCGTTCAAGGACATCGAATACATCCTTGCGACCTGCTACGACAACGGCACGCGCTTCGAGTTCGAGTGCTACGACATCGCCCATCTCTACAATCTCTCGCACTTCGCCGATCGCGGGCTGGTCAAGCCGCCGTTCTTCGTGCAGTCGGTGTTCGGTCTGCTTGGCGGCATCGGCACCCATCCCGAAGATGTCGCCCATATGAAGCGCACCGCCGACCGGCTGTTCGGCGACCAGTTCCGCTGGTCGGTGCTCGGTGCCGGCGCCAGCCAGTTGCGCATCGCCGCGCAGTCGGCAGCCCTTGGCGGCAACATCCGCGTCGGGCTCGAAGACAGTCTGTGGGCCGGCAAGGGTAAGCTTGCCAAATCGAACGCCGAGCAGGTGGTGCTTGCCCGCAAGATCATCGAAGGCCTCGGCATGGAAGTGGCGACGCCCGACGAGGCGCGCGAGATCCTGTCACTGAAGGGCGGCGACAAGGTCGCGTTCTGAGGCGGCTCGCCTATCGCCGCACGGTGCCAACAGAGGAGGACGGCATGAAGATCGGAGTCGTGGTGGTCGTTACCGCGCCTCCCCGGCGATGGCGTCCTGCGCGGCAGCCTGTTCGCAATAAGCGGCCTTGGCATCAAGGGCGTTGCGGAACCACGCTTCGCCGGATGACGGCGGCTGCAAAAGGGGATAGAGGCGAATAAAGAAAACGAGCGCTCGCTCGATTTCTAGACGATGGCGGCCACCTCGCTTCGCTGAAAGTTAGTCCATGAACTTCGACATTCCAGCCCGCACCGAAGATTACCGCGTCCGCATTGCCGACTTCGTCGAGCGTGACATCCTGCCGCTCGAGGCCGACAAGACGTCCTATGACGCACATGGAAATATCGCCTTGCCGCTGCTGGAGACGCTTCGCGCCAAGGCGCGGATGGCGGGCCTGTGGTGCCTGCAGCTCAAGCCCGCATCCGGCGGCGCCGGTCTCGGCAAGATCGACATGGCGGTCTGCTACGAGGAGATGAACCGGTCGATCTTCGGACCCGTGGTGTTCAATTCGGCAGCGCCCGATGATGGCAACATGATGGTGCTCGAGGCGCTCGGCACGCCGGCGCAGCAGGAAAAATGGCTAAAGCCGATTGTCGAGGGCAAGGTGCGCTCGGCCTTTGCCATGACCGAACCGCACCCCGGCGGCGGCTCGGACCCTTCGATGATCATGACGCGTGCTGAACGGCGCGGCGACAAATATGTGGTGACCGGCCGCAAATGGTTCATCACCGGCGCCGAGGAGGCCAGCCATTTCATTCTGATCGCGCGAACCTCGGACGATCCGCGCCATGGTCTGTCGGCTCTGATGTTCCACAAGGACCAGCCGGGCTGGCGCATCATGCGCCGCATAGAGATCATGGGCCCGGAGGAGCATGGCGGGCATTGCGAGCTCGAATTCGATGGGCTCGAAATCCCTGTCGAAGACATGTTGGTTGGCGAGGGCAGGGGCATGAAGGTGACGCAGGTGCGGCTCGGCCCGGCGCGGCTTACCCACTGCATGCGCTGGCTTGGATTGTCCAAGCGTTGCGTCGAGATCGCGCGCGCCTACGCTGCCGAGCGCTATGGTTTCGGCCAGCGCCTCGCCGACCGCGAAAGCGTCCAGCTGAAGCTCGGCGACCTCGCCATGCGCATCGAGATCGGCCGCATCCTGGTGATGAAGGCTGCGTGGGAGCTGGACCGCGGCGGCTTTGCCCGCAAGGAAGTATCGATGGCCAAGGTCCAGGTCGCCAATGTGCTGCATGACGCGGCCGATGTGGCGATCCAGATCAATGGCGCGCGAGGCTATTCGAAGGACACGGTGCTCGAATGGATCTACCGCTATGCGCGCCAGGCGCGGTTGGTCGATGGCGCCGATGAGGTCCACAAGATGGTGCTGAACCGTTTCCTCAACGAGGAGGAGAAGGGCTTCTGGCGCTGGACCGTCGAAGGCGAGGCATAGCGGACGCGGGGTGGCATCTCAGGAGGAAAAGATGCCGTTGAATGCTGATTTCGATCCTGCGGCATTGAAGGGCTTTCTCGCGAACCGCTTCGGCGATGCCGCAATGGCGCTCGGGCGGATCGGCGGCGGGCAGTCCAACCCCACCTACTTCGTCGACTATGGTCCGCATCGCATGGTGCTGCGCAAGAAGCCGGCCGGGCCGATCCTGCGCGGGGCCCATGCCGTCGACCGCGAGTTCCGCGTGCTTGAAGCGCTCGCAGCGACCAACGTCCCGGTGCCGCGGCCGGTGCTCTATCACGACGGTGTCGAGCCGCTCGGCACGTCCTTTTACTTGATGGAGCGGCTGGATGGTCGCGTTTTCCACGACTGTTCGCTGCCTGGCCTCGTCCCCGCGGAGCGACGCGGCATCTATTTCGGCATGGCCGAAGCGATGGCCAAACTGCATGCTGTCCGTCCCGACGCGGTCGGTCTCGGCGATTACGGCCCGCCCGGCAACTATTTCGAGCGCCAGATTGGCCGCTGGACCCGGCAGCTCAGGGAATCGCCGAGCGACAGAATTCCGGCACTCGAAGCGGTCGCCGACTGGTTGCCGCAGCATCTGCCCACGAATGATGGACGCGTGTCGATCGCCCATGGCGACTTCCGCCTCGGAAATCTGCTGTTCCATCCCGGCAAGCCGGAGGTGATCGGCATTCTCGATTGGGAGCTGTCGACGATCGGCCATCCGCTCGCCGATCTCGGCTTTTGCTCGATGACCTGGCATTCGACGCCAGACGAATATGGCGGCATCCTCGGCCTCGATCATGCCGCCCTCGGCATCCCCAGCCAGCGCGAATTCCTTGACCATTATTTCGCGCATGCCGTACCCACTGCGCCCCTGCAACGCTTCCACCTGGTTTTTTCGCTGTTCCGTTTCGCGGTGATCTTCGTCGGCATCGCCGACCGGGCGCGGGCAGGCAGCGCGGCGTCGGCCGATGCCGCCAGCAAGTCGCCGCTCGCCGGCCGCTTTGCCGCACGTGCTCAAGAGATCATCCAAGGGGCAAGACCGTGGAGCGCCGCCTGAGACGAGCGCTCGCGCCCTGGTCCTTCCCCTACCCGCGGCGTCAGCAATCCAGTCCGGAAATCCAGTCCGAGAGGCTTTGCGAAAAACTTCGCGGCACGATGAGTTCGCACGCGGTATCGCCGGTGCGCAGGAACAGCACGGGCACATGGTGCAAGGATGTCAGCACGGCGCGGCCCGGGGCGGCCGCCGGCGCGCACCAGTCGACGGCGATGCATCTGGAGAGCACTCCTGCGATGTCCGCCCCGGCCATTCTGAAACGCACGCGACCCTCGCCGAGAGAAACCGAACAGCCGAGATCCGGGTCGACGGCAAGCGGAGATGCTTGCGCGCCGTCGTCGAGAGCCAGCCACAAGCGGCGAGGCGCGACGCGGATGACGAGAAAACCTTTGTGACGGACCGTCTCTCCGACCGAGGCAGGAAGTTTCGTGCCGAGTGATGCCGAAAGGTTCGATTCGAATTGCGCCAGCGTGCCGTCCCAGCCCTCGATCTGGATGAGTGGGCAATCGACCACGGACAGGCTGAAATCCGGGCTAGCCATGCAGTCGCTCCCCCTGCGGATCGAGGAATATCGGCGAGACGACGCGGGCACGGACCGTTTCGGCTTTCATCGGATAGACGGCCACGACCTCGCTTCCTTCGCTGGCGACATCGCCGGCAAGCAAGGCCAGCCCGACATAGTGGCCGCGTTCAGGGCTGAAGGTGACGGAGGTCACGCGGCCGCGCCCGTGGCCGTAAGGCATCTCGCCCGGCAGGAACAGGATGGCACCACCGCGAAGGCGTTTCCCCTCTTCGATGCATTCCAGTCCGACCAGGCGCTGGCGGTCGGGCGCCTGGAAGGCGGGGCGCCGTCGCAGCACGTCGCCGACGAAGCCGGTACGCTTGCCCGCCATGCGGCCGAGGCCAAGATCGTCGAGCGTCGTGCGCCCATCGATTTCAGGTCCGGCGACATGGCCCTTTTCGACGCGCAGCGCGCCGAGCGCCTCGACGCCGTAAGGTTTCAAGTCGAGCGGCCTGCCTGCTTCGAGCAGGCGGCTCCAAAGCTGTTCACCGGCAGTTGCGCCGACATAGATTTCGTAGGCGCGCTCGCCGGAATAACTGAGACGCAGGATGCGGAGCGCACGGCCCTGCCATTCGCTTTCGAGCAATCCCATATGCGCAAGTGCCGCGTCGGAAACATCGAGAGCGGGAAATGCCGCAGCAAGAATTGCACGGCTTTTCGGTCCCGCAACCGACATCGCCGCCCATTCATCGCTCACCGAGGTCACGGCTACGCGCAAATCCGGCCAGGCCATATCGAGCAGGAATTCAAGACGCGACAGCACGTCGGCGGGCTTGGCGGTCGAGGTGGTCATGAAGAACCGGTTCTCGGCCAGCCGCGTCGTGGTGCCGTCGTCGAAGACGATGCCGTCGTCGCGCAGCATGACGCCGTAGCGCGCACGGCCAACCGGCAGTTTGGCAAAGCCGTTGGCGTAGATGCGATCGAGAAAAATCGCGGCGTCCGGGCCCTGGACGTCGATCTTGCCGAGAGTGGAGATGTCCATCAGGCCAGCGGCCTGGCGCACACTCCGCATTTCGGCGACATACGCTTCGTTCACGTCGAGCCCGGATTGCCTGTAGAAATAGGGCCGCATCCAGAGCCCGACCTCCAGCATCTCGGCGCCGTTCGCCATGTGCCAGTCGTGCATCGGCGTGCGGCGGATCGGCTTGAAATGATGGCCGATGGCGCGCCCGGCAAGCGCACCGATGGCGACCGGCGTATAGGGCGGTCGAAAGGTCGTGGCGCCGGTCTCGGGGATGGTTGTGTTGCGCAGGGCCGCCATCGCGGCAAGCGCCGAAAAATTGCTGGTCTTGCCCTGGTCGGTGCCCATGCCAAGCGTGGTGTAGCGCTTCAGGTGCTCGACCGATTGATAGCCCTCGCGATGGGCGAGCTCGATATCCCCGGTCGTCACGTCCATCTGGAAGTCGACGAAGGCCTTTCCACGGCCAGCGGCCAGGGCCTCGCGAAGCGGGGCCGCGGCGGTCTCGCCGAGATCGAGTTTCGACGGAGCAGGCACCGGCGCCGACTTGCCGCATGCTGCCGCGGTGCCGGCGCGATGACCGTCCTCGACGGCATCGGCGGTCGAATAAATTCCCATCATCGAGCCGGCGCCGAACCGGTCCGCCGGAAACGCCCCCGGCACGAAGCCGCCAATGTCATTGCGATATTGAGGTTTGACGCCCAGGTGCGAAGTGAGATGCACGGTTGGCGACCAGCCGCCGGATACGCAGACCAGGTCGCAGGCGGCCTCGGACTGGCCGTCCGGTCCGTTGAGCGTTGCCCGCCTGACGGCATGGCCGCCGTTAAGGTCGACGATGCGCGTTGCGGCCCGCACCATCACGCCGAGCCGTGCGGCTTCTGCGGCAAGTGCGGCGGGCGGCGCTGCACGCAGATCGGCAACCGTCACCTCTGCTCCGCCTGCGGCATAGTCGAAGGCGATGCGCCAGGCGCCGTCATTGGTGGTGGCGACGATGATTTTTTTGCCGGGCCGGATGGCGAAACGGTTGAGATAGGTCCGGGCGGCCGACGCAAGCATGACGCCGGGTCGGTCGTTGTTGGAGAATACCATTGGCTGCTCGATGGCGCCAGTGGCAAAAACGATCGAGCGGGCGCGAAGCATTGTGAATGTCTGCAGCACTTCGCCGGCCAGTTGCGGATTGCTTGGGTCGCGTTGCTCGACCAGTCCGATGACATTGCCGTCATAGATGCCGAAAGCGGTCGTCCGCTTCATCAGAGTGACGGTTTCGGAGCTCTCCAGCTCGGCCTCGGCCTGTCTCAACCATGCGGCCGCTGCGCTGTCGGACGGCTCCGCCAGAAGCTGACCACCGAGCAGGAAATCCTGCTCGATCAGCGCGACCCGCGCGCCGGCCGCTGCGGCAGCACGCGCCGCCGACAATCCAGCCGGGCCGCCGCCGACGATTGCGACATCGGCAAAGGCATGATTGATGTTGTAGCGGTCGGGATCAGGGCCGCTGCCGGCTCTGCCCAGCCCGGCCGCCTTGCGGATAAAGTGCTCGTAGAACATCCAGGCGCGGCGCGTCGGACCCATGAAGGTCTTGTAGTAGAAGCCGGCCGAAAGGAACGGCGCCAACAGGCCGTTGACGCTTTGCACGTCAAAGGCAAGCGAAGGCCAGCGGTTCTGGCTCTCCGCGACTAGGCCGTCTTGGAGTTCCAGCGTCGTCGCCGGCAGGTTCGGCTGGCGCCTGCCTGCGGTTGCAAGCGTGACCAGTGCATTCGGCTCCTCGGCCCCGGCGGAAAAAATGCCGCGTGGACGATGATATTTGAAGCTGCGCCCGACCAGCGTGACGCCGTTGGCGAGCAGCGCGGAGGCGAGCGTATCGCCGCGATATCCGATCAGGCTCCGGCCGTCGAAGGTAAACTCGACCGGCTGCTCGCGGTCGATACGGCCGCCCATCGACAACCGCTTGTGGTTCGAACTCATGCCGGTGGTTTCCTGGCGGGTGATTTCCTGGCCGACAATTGCCTGGCGAGATCGACGGATGCGATGGCGTGGTTGCGCGTGTCGCGTTCGACCACCAGCCATTGGCGGCAGCCGGTCACGTGCTGCCAGAACTCGCGGTGCAGGCCAGCCGGATTTGTCCTGATATAGACGTAACGGTACCAGGCCCCGGGATCGGGATCGTCGTGCGCCGGACGCGTGACGGAAGCGTCGCCGCCGTAGCGGAACTCGTCATGGTCGCGCAGGCCGCAGCAGGGGCATTCGATGCGCAGCATTTTGTACCGCCTCCTATTGCAGCCAGGCTGAGGGGCCGGCGCCAGCCTCGTCGAGCGTGTGGCCGGTGCGGAAACGATCGAGCCCGTAGGCTGCGATCAACGGGTGCGGCTTGCCGGTGGCGATCGTGTGGGCGAAGCACCAGCCGGAAGCCGGCGTCGCCTTGAAGCCGCCATAGCACCAGCCGCCGTTGAGATAGAGCCCCTCGATCGGCGTCGGACAGATGATCGGGCTGGCATCGGGCGTCATGTCCATGACGCCGCCCCAATGGCGCAGCAGTCGGATGCGCGAAATGCACGGCATCAGAGCGATCGCCGCCTCCGCCACTTCGCGCACGACGCCCAGATTGCCGCGCTGGGCGTAGGAATTGTAGCCGTCGAGATTGCCGCCGAAGACCAGCCCGCCCTTGTCCGACTGGCTGACGTAGAAATGATCGGCGCCATAGGCGACAACATGGTCCACCAACGGCTTCAGCGGTTCGGTGACAAAGGCCTGCAAGACGTGGCTTTCGATCGGCAGTTCCAGGCCGGCCTTGGCGCCGAGCACGGATGTATGACCGGCAACAGCGAGGCCGACCTTGCCGGCGCCGATCCGGCCTTTCGTCGTTTCGACGCCGACGATCCTGTCGCCGTCGCGGAGGAAGCCTGTCACCTCGCAGTTCTGGATAATGTCGACGCCATGGCCGTCGGCGGCGCGCGCATAGCCCCAGGCGACCGCATCGTGGCGCGCCGTGCCCGCCCGGCCCTGGAAGATGGCGCCATGTATCGGAAAGCGGGCCGTATCGGAAAAATCGAGATAGGGCACGAGACGGCGCACCGCGTCGCGGTTGAGGATATCGGCATCGATGCCGTTCAGCCGCATGATGTTGGCGCGGTGGCTGAAGCCGTCGAGCTGGTCGGCGGAATGCGCGGTGACGAGCTGGCCGCGCTGCGAGAACATGACGTTGAAATTCAGCGCCCGCGACATGTTCTCCCAGAGTTTCATCGAGAATTCGTAGAACTGGGTGTTGCCGTCGAGCAGGTAGTTGGAGCGGATGACGGTGGTGTTGCGGCCGACATTGCCGCCGCCGACATAGCCCTTTTCGAGCACCGCGACGTTGCGGATGCCGTGGTTCTCGGCGAGGTAGAAGGCGGTAGCGAGGCCGTGTCCACCGCCGCCGATGACGATCACGTCGTAGGACGGTTTTGGCTCCGCTGCCCGCCAGGCGCGCTGCCAGTTCTTCTGGCCAGACAGCGCGTTGCGGAAAATCGAAAATGCCGAGTAGCGCGCCATGCCTGCGGCCTATCGAACGATCGGGCCGGCCGGCGTGCGGGTAAGCACTTCGGCGCCCGCATCGGTCAGAAGCACGGTGTTGGAGACGAAGTCATCGCCGCGGCCGGTGCCCATCAGCCACGACAGGATGTGGAAGCTCATCCCGGTCTCGATTTCGAGATCGGAATCGTGCCTCAAGCCGGTCACCGAATTGCCGCCGGTCCATGATGGCGGCTGGCCGGCGCCGACGAGGTAGCCGCAGTGATGGCGGCGATAGTGGGAAAGACCGGCCTCGTCGGCGACGGTCTGCCAGGCGGCGTAGACGTCGCGCGCCTTGGCCCCGGGCCGCAGCGCCTCGACGACGGCATCGAACGCCCTGGCGGTCACCTCCGCCATCGCGGCGTCTTCGTCGCTGATATGGCCGATGCGAACGAGCCGGCCGAGCGGCGCGTGATAACGCGAGATGCAGCCGGACAGTTCGATGAAGACCGGCTCGCCCTTGCGGTAGATCCCGTCGCCCCAGGTCGTATGCTCTTCGCCCAGGCGCGCGGCCGGGCGGATGAACGGGCCGAAGCCCGGAGCATGACCGCCGGCGCGGATCATCGCCGCAACGCACTGGGCTGCGACCTCCTGTTCGGAGACACCGTCCGAGATCGCGGCGATCGCGGCGCCGGCGGCGGCGTCGGTCACTTGTGCCGCCTGACGCATCAGTGCCTGTTCCTCGGCGCTCTTCACTCGCCGCATCCTGTCGACCAGCCCGGAAACATCGCTCCATCTGGCATCGGCCTGCGTCTGGAGTGCGACGGCAAGCCCATGGCTGAGGCCAGCCGTCCAGTATTCGAGGCCGATCCGCTTGCCGGACAGGCTGAGTTCCGCAAGCAGCCGCGCGGCGAGGTCGGCCGCCGTTTCGCTGTCGGAATGGCCGCGGAATTCCGCTGCCGTCACCTGTTTCTCGATCGTCACTCTTTCCATTGAGCGGGTGACCAGAACAGGTTTCCCTTCGAGCGGCACGATCAGCAGGTGTGGGGCAAAATATCCCCAGTGATCGAGCCCGGTGAGGTAAAAGACGTTCTCCGGCGAAGCAAAGACCGCTGCGTCGAGCTCGCGCTCGGCCAGGGCCGTGCGGACCCTGACAAGGCGGCCGGCGATTTCGGCTTCGGAAAACGGATTACGGTCCATCAGGCGTCCTCGTGCTGGTTACGGTTTCGTTGCCGGCATGGTCTTTCGTCAGTTACCGGCTTCCCGTCCGTCATCGTCAGTCGATGACGATGAGTTCGCGCGCCACGTCGCAGAGGCGTTCGCCGCCGCGATCCGTGACGACGAAGGATTCCGAGATGGCGATGCCGAAATCGTCGAGCCAAACGCCGGCCATCAAATGGAAGCACATCCCGGACTGCATCTTGGTGGTGTCGCCGGGACGAAGACTTGCGGTGCGTTCGCCCCAATCGGGCGGGTAGGCGAGCCCGACCGGATAGCCGACGCGGCTCTCCTTCTTCAGCCCGTTCTTCCTCAACACTGCCTGCCAGGCGGCTTCCACCTCTTCGGCGGTGTAGCCGGGGCGGGCCTTCTCAAGGCCGGCGTCGACGCCCTCGACGATCGCCTTGGCCATGTGGACGAGGACTTGCGGCGGCTTGCCGAAATGCACGGTCCGCGTCAGCGCCGCATGATAGCGCCGCCGCACCCCGGCGATCTCCAGAATGGCGAGGCCGCTGTCCGGCAGCGGCGCGTCGGACCAGGTCAGATGCGGCGTGCTGGTGCCCTCGCCGACGGGCATCAGCGGACAGATCGCGGCATAGTCGCCGCCCGCTCCGGGCACGCCCGTGATCTGTGCGTGATAGATTTCCGCAATGACATGGTTCTGCGGCACGCCGGGCCGCATTTTTTCTATGGCGCGTTTCATGGCGTGTGTGCAGATCGCACCGGCCTCGCGGATCAGCACCAGCTCGGCTTCGGATTTGACCAGCCGCGCCCAGTTGACGAGATCGTGGTTGTTGGCGAAGTGCGCGTCAGGCAGCCCGCTGACGAGATGGGCATGGCAGCGCGCGGTGTAATAATGCGCGTCCATCTCGACGCCGATGCGGGCGTTTCCCCAGCCACGCGGCCGGATCAGCTGGGCGAGTTCGTCATAGGGGTGTTCGACGGGCTGCTGCACCAGCCGTTCCGAGAACGGCACGATGTTCTTCTCCGGCAGGCCGGTGGTCAGGCGTGCGCTCCTGGCGTCCTGCGCCCTGCCGAACCAGATCGGCCGGTCTTCCCTTAGATGGACGAGCACGCATTGCGGAACATAGAACGACCATCCGTCATAGCCGGTCAGCCAGCACATATTAGCTGGGTCCTGACAGATGATGAGGTCGAAGCCGGCCTTCTCCATGCGTGACTTCACGCCGGCCAGGCGCTGCGCATACTCCGCTTGCGTGAAAGTCCCGAAACCGCTCGCGCTCGCCACCGAAATCCCACCTGCCAGTACGCTGGTTTTTTCTTAAATTGTGCACAACTGGCAATAATGTGTGGTCTCATTACGATTTATTACCAGATTTCTGTAGTTTTTATATCTTAGCTTGCACAATGTCTAGGGCAGTTGTATACGTCTTGAGAGGCAGGTGTCGACCTCGAAGAAGGCCGCGCCCGGGAATATCAGTCAGTTGTTCAATGGGAGAAAAGCATGTTCAAATCATCGATATCGCGCCGGATGGTCGTGAAAGCCGCCGCCTGCCTCGCGCTTGCCGCGACATCATTCACAGCGCTGCCCGCTTATGCGGAAACCACCCTCGAACAGGCCAAGAAGGACGGCTATATCCGCGTCGGCTTTGCCAACGAGGCGCCGTTCGGTTACGCCACGCCTGACGGCAAGCTGACCGGCGAAGCGCCGGAAGTTGCCAAGGCGGTACTCGCCAAGATGGGTATCGCGCAGGTTGACGGCGTGCTGACCGAGTTCGGCTCGCTTATCCCAGGTCTCAAGGCCGGCCGCTTCGATATCATCGCCGCCGGCATGTTCATCAATCCGAAGCGCTGCGCCGAGATCAATTTCTCCGAGCCGTCCTACGGCATCGGTCAGGCCATGCTGGTGGCAAAAGGCAATCCGAAGGGCGTGAAGGACTTTTCCAGCATCAAGGAAAACCCGGATCTCAAGCTCGCCGTGATGGCCGGCGCCGTCGAGGGCGGCTATGCCAAGGACGCTGGTGTCGCCACCGGGCAGATCGTTGCCTTGCCCGACCAGTCCAGTCTGGTCGCCGCCGTCCAGTCGGGCCGTGCCGACGCTGCCGCGCTAACCGCTCTTTCGATCGCCGACATGGCCAAGAAGGCCGACGGCGTCGAATCGACCAAGCCGTTCGGTGAGGTTGCCGGCAAGTCGGTGAAAGGCCATGGCGGCTTCGGCTTCCGCAAGGAAGATACCGACCTGCAGGAGGCGTTCAACGCCGAGCTGAAGACGTTCCTCGGTTCGCCGGAGCACATCGCGCTGGTCGAGCCGCTCGGCTTCGGCAAGGACTACCTGCCCAACAAGACCACCGCGGAGCTTTGCGCGGGCAAATAGGTTCCCAACTGCTGGCGGCGCGAAAGCGCCGCCCCTTTTTCCTGGGGGAATCCGCATGGGAATCCGTACGCTCGTTGCCATGCTGGTCGTCGCGCTTGTCGTGATCGGTGCCTTGGCAACGCAGGAATCTTACAAAGTGTTTATGCCGGGGCTGCTGCAAGGCGCGGTCCTGACGATCGAGATCGCTATCCTCGGCAGCCTGCTGGCAATCGTCATGGGCGTGCTGGCGGCGCTGGCAAGGATGTATGGCCCGGCGCCGCTCAAATGGCTGGCCACGGTCTATGTCGAGATCTTCCGCGGCACCTCGGCGCTGGTGCAATTGTTTTGGCTGTTTTTCGTGCTGCCGCAATTCGGTGTCACGCTCAACGCATTTCTGGTTGCTGTCCTGGCGCTCGGCCTGAACGTTGGTGCTTACGGATCGGAAGTCGTGCGCGGCGCGATCCAGTCCGTCGCCCGCGGACAGTGGGAGGCGTCTACCGCATTGAACATGAGCCGCCCCCAGATGCTGCGCCGGATCATCCTGCCGCAGGCTTTCGTCGCCATGATCCCGCCTTGGGGCAATCTGTTCATCGAGCTTTTGAAATCGACAGCGCTGGTCTCGCTGATCACGCTCTCGGACCTCGCCTTCAAGGCGCAGCAAATGAACCAGAACACGTTCAAGACCATTCCGATCTTCACCCTCGTCCTGCTGATGTACCTGGCAATGTCGCTGGTCGTGACCATCGGCATGCGGCTTCTCGAAAGGCGGGCTTCGCTCGGATTGGCGCGGGGGAAGGTAGCATGATCTGGGACTGGGCATTTGCTTTTGAAATCCTGCCGGTGCTCGCCAGCGCTGCCGTCGTTTCCATCGAGGCGACGCTGATCGGGTTTGCGCTTGCCGCCTCGCTTGGCCTGGTGCTGGCGGTGGTCCGCATCGCCGTGCCGTGGACCGGCTGGACGATTTCGGTGCTGGTCGAACTGATCCGGTCGACCCCGTTGCTGATCCAGATATTCTTTCTCTATTTCGTCTTTCCGAAATTCGGTGTCGTGCTCGACGCCTTCACCGCCGGGGTGCTTGCCATCGGTATCCACTACGCTGCCTATTGTTCCGAGGTCTATCGCGCCGGTTTCGACAACATCCATCGCGGCCAGTGGGAAGCCTCGGTCGCCCTCAATCTGTCAGCCTGGACGACGTTCCGCGACATCATCATTCCGCAGGCGATCCCGCCGATCGTTCCGGCGCTCGGCAACTATCTGGTTGCCTTGTTCAAGGAGACGCCATTGCTTTCCGCAATCGCCGTGCTGGAGCTGATGCAGACCGCCAAGATCATCGGCTCCGAAACCTTCCGCTACACTGAGCCGATGACGCTGGTCGGCCTGTTCTTCCTTGCCATGAGCCTGGTTTCTGCCGCGCTCATTCGCTCCCTCGAAGGCTTGCTCAACCGGAGGACCATGCGATGACGGAACAACCGATGGTCCGCTTCGACAATGTTTCGAAACGCTACGGCGCGCTGACCGTTCTCGACGGGCTCAATCTGGACATAGCACGCGGCGAGAAGGTTTCTATCATCGGGCCGTCCGGCTCCGGCAAGACCACGGTGCTGCGCATGCTGATGACGCTGGAGACGATCAATGACGGCGTCATCTGGGTCGAAGGCGAGCCGCTCACCCACATGGAGAGGAACGGCAAGCTTGTTCCCGCCGATCTCGCGCACATCCGCAAGATCCGCGCCAAGATCGGCATGGTGTTCCAGTCGTTCAACCTGTTCCCGCACATGACGGCGATGCAGAACTGCATCGAGGCCCCGATAACCGTGCTCGGCATGAAGCGCGCCGATGCCGAGGCGCGTGCGGCCGAGCTGCTCGACATGGTCGGCCTGTCGGAGAAGAAGGACCACTATCCCTCGCAGCTTTCCGGCGGCCAGCAGCAGCGTGTCGCCATCGCCCGCGCTTGCGCCATGCGGCCCAAGATCATGCTGTTCGACGAGGTGACCTCGGCACTCGACCCCGAGCTCGTCGGCGAGGTGCTTGAAGTCATCCGAAAACTCGGCAGGGAACATGACCTCACCATGCTGATGGTCACCCACCAGATGGGATTTGCCAAGGAATTCTCCGATCGCGTCTGCTTTTTCCATGCCGGCAAGATCTGCGAGCAGGGGCCGCCAAACGAGTTGTTCGGCGCCCCCAAGAACGAGCGGACGCGGCAGTTCCTGCACGCTGTCCTGGAGGCTGGATGACGCTTGAGACGGATGCCGCGCCCCTGGCCGCGACCACCGCACCGCCGCGCCCGCTCTCGGCGCGGGAGCGGTTCGAGCGTATCTACCGGATATTGCGCGACCGCATCTGCCTGCTCGACTATGCGCCCGGCAGCCATCTCTCCGAGGAAGAGCTTGCCCAGGAATTCCAGATCAGCCGCACGCCGGTTCGCCGTGTCCTGGCGCGCCTCGAATCCGAGGGTCTGGTTCAATCCGTCCATGGCGTCGGCACGATCGTCACCGACGTCGACATCGAGGAATTGCAGCAGGTCTATCACTTGCGCCTGGAGCTGGCGCTCCTCGTCGGCAAGCTTTCGCCGATCCCGCGCACGGCGGACGACCTCGACCGGATAAGGGCACTCATCGCGCGCTGCGATTCCGATGTGCTCAATCCCGACCAGCGCGCTTTCCTGCGCCTCAACATGGATTTTTTCTACGAGCTCACCGCGATGACCGGCAACCAGCCGCTGCGCGAGATCAGCGAGCGCCTGTATTTTCAGGTCGCGCGCGTCGTCCTGAAGATGATGCCGCAGTTGGGCCTGGTCGAGGAGTTCACTGCGTTCCGCCGCGAAATGGAAGAGGTGCTTGCCGCCGCCGAGATCGGCGACTGGGAGTCGATCGGGCACATCAGGCGAGCCCATATCTCGATGAGCTTTCGCCGCATGATGCGTCATGCAGGCGAGGTCCACATGTCCGGTGGAACTCTGTAGTTTATGTTCTGAACCCTCCACCTGCGGGATGGATTCACCCGGATGAAAGACCTAAAAAGGGCGGCCACCTAATCCAATGCCATTCCCCTACAGCTGGGTAGCGGTGTTGCTCCAACCCAGAGTTGGTGCGATGACAGATGCATGGAACACTTGACCGACAACGAGTTGCAAGCGCGGCTTAAGCGATTGGACGCGCGCCTTGAAAAGCTTAAGGCTGCAAGGCGAGCTGCTCCGGAGAGGGAGCATATCGAACGGGGTCCACTTGGTCCGCAAGATCCACTAGAGGCAGAGTTCCTGGCGCGTACAGGAGGGTGGTCCTTCACCAATCCCGGGTTCGCCCTAGGCGCCCTTGTTGTCTTTATCCGCTCGCTGCGTAGAACGTGCTAAACTGCCGGCCCGTCAGGTACATAAATATTCCTGTTTCACGTTGGGTTTGTCAGCTAGGTAATTACCCCTTTTGCCGGGCTCAGAACTGGCATTGCACAAAATCGAACGCCATCGCCACGTCGGGCTACGTCGCGCGCCAGTTGCCGTTTGATCCGGCGAACGCCGGATCACGACCGGCGGACAGCGCTTCGTTGGCTGGCGACCAGCTTCAGCCAAGGCGCCGAATGGAAGGCGCTCATCAGCAAGTACATCATCGCCATTTCGTTCAGCGGCGACGCATCTTGCGCCGCGCAGATCATGTCGGCATCACCGGTAACGGCCGTCAGCAGCGCCATGATTGCGAAGGTGGGCGCCGCCCCCCCCCCCCCCCCCCGGGGCCCCCCCCCGGGGGGGGGGGGGGGGGGGGGGGGGGTTGGGGGGGCGGGGGGGGGGGGGGGGGGGGGGGGGGGGGGGGGGGGGGGGGGGGGGGGGCGGGGCCCCCCCCCCCCCCCCCCCCCCCCCCCCCCCCACGGGCGGCGACTTCGTCGCTTGGGAAATCGGCAGATCCGCTGCCTTCGGGCGGCATCTTCTGGTCGGGGTGGAGTGTCATCGAGACGTCATCCCTTTTCGACACGGCGCGCTGGTTGTTGGTGCTGAGATAGATTAGGACCGGACATCGAAAGGTGAGAGTGACAAATGTGACGGGATTCCGATGGACTCGCTGATCACCGCTGCGGCGCGCGCCCTTGCGACGGGTGACCCTCTTGGCGCTTTGAAGCGGGTCGCGCTGCGTGAGGATGCGCCTGCGCTTGCGCTGCGCGGCATCGCGATGGCGCAACTCGGCGATCTCGTCCGAGCAAAGGCTCTTCTCAAAAGTGCTGCGCGCGCCTTCGGTCCGAGAGAGGCGGTGGCACGCGCGAGGTGCGTCGTCGCCGAAGCCGAGATCGCGCTCGTCTCGCGCGACCTCGGCTGGCCGGCGAAGGCACTCGACGCCGCGCGGTCGACGCTTGAAAAACACGGCGACCACGTCAATGCCGCGCATGCGCGCAATCTCGAAGCGCGGCGCCTGCTCCTGATCGGACGCCTCGATGAGGCGGAGGGCAGGCTGGCTGGCTTCGACCCGACAACGCTCCCACCCGCGTCGAGGGCCGCCCACGAGCTGGTGATTGCGGGGATTGCGATACGCCGCCTCCGCACCAAGGCGGCGCGCGCTGCGCTCGGGCGGGCCGAGCACGCCGCGCGCCAGGCGGACATTCCAGCGCTGACGGCCGAGGTTGAAGGCGCATCCCTGGTGATGAACACGCCCGCGGCGCGCCTGATCGCGCGCGGGGTGGAGCGCCCGCTCCTGCTCGAGGAGGTCGAAGCGCAGCTGGCGTCGGGGGCGCTCGTCGTCGACGCCTGCCGCAATGTCGTGCGGGACGCCGGCATGATCGTCTCGCTGGCGACACGCCCGGTCTTGTTCGCGCTTGCGCGCACGCTGGGCGAAGCCTGGCCCGCAGACGTGCCGAGGAGCACGCTCGTTGCACGCGCCTTCGGCGGCAAGCACGCTGATGAATCGCATCGCGCCCGGTTGCGGGTCGAAGTCGGTCGGCTTCGGGTGGAGTTGCGGTCACTGGCGGATGTGAGCGCGACCAAGCGAGGCTTTGCGCTTAAGCCGCGCCGCCCACACGATGTCGTGGTGCTGGCGCCGCCCGCCGACGAGCCGCATGCAGCGGTGCTCGCCTTCCTCGCCGACGGCGAGTCGTGGTCGAGCTCGGCGCTCGCAATTGCGCTCGGAGCCAGCTCGCGCACCGTGCAGCGCTCGCTCGAGCAGCTTGCGGCAGCAGGCAAGGTGCAGTCGTTCGGCCGCGGGCGAGCGCGTCGTTGGATGACCCCGCCGGTGCCGGGATTCCCGACAATCTTGTTACTCCCCGGCTCACTGTCGGGTTACTAGTGTCGTGGACAATTCAACAGATCTGAGCCTGGAGGAGAAGCATGAAACGATCTGCAGCCGAAGTCCTCCGCGAATATGGACCCTTTGCGGATATCGACCAGGTGGCTGGGGTTACGTTCGACGGTCAGCACGTCTGGTTTGCGTCAGGAGACAGACTGAACGCCCTGGATCCTGCGAGCGGCAAGGTGGTGCGCGCGATCGATGTCGCCGCGCACGCAGGAACGGCCTTCGACGGCCAGCACCTGTTCCAGATCGCCGAAGATCGCATTCAGAAGATCGATCCCAACACTGGCCGCGTGCTCGCCACGATTCCGGCGCCAGGTGGCGGCGGCGACTCCGGACTCGCCTGGGCCGAAGGCTCACTTTGGGTGGGGCAGAATCGCGGTCGCAAAATCCATCAGATCGACCCCCAGACAGGGGCAGTTCTTCGCACAATCGATTCCAACCGTATCGTCACAGGGGTCACCTGGATCGACGGCGAACTCTGGCACGGCACTTGGGAAGGTGACGAGAGCGACGTCAGGCGGATAGATCCTGAAACCGGAAAGGTCCTGGAGAAGCTTGATATGCCGCCTGGAACAGGCGTGTCGGGGCTCGAGTCCGATGGTGGCGATCAGTTCTTTTGCGGCGGTGGAAACAGCGGCAAAGTGAGAGCCATCCGCCGACCCAGGCGAGGCTCCGAAACCCCGGTCGACCCGACGGGCAAGTAACCGAAGCGGCCCTCGCGGGCGCGCTTTCCCCTTTGACGAACCGTCCGCCGGGAGCGGTCATCAATGCGGCGGACCGGATCGCTGGGAGCCCTTAAGCGCTGTTGGGCTTGGCGCGGCGTTCGACGATGTAGATGTGGTCGGCCACCAGGACCACATCGCCATGCTGGTTGATCACCTCGCAGCGCTCGATGACGCGACCTGACTCCGGCCGCTTCGGATCGTCTCCCTTGGCCGAGATGGTGGTGCGGGTCTTGATCGTATCGCCGATGAACACCGGCTTGATGAAGCGCAATCTGTCATAGCCATAGGAGAAGGCGACCGGGTTGATGACGCTTGCTGTCAGTCCGACGCCGACCGAGAAGACCAGCGTGCCATGGGCGATGCGCTGGCCGAACGGCGTCGTCTTCATGAACTCGGCGTCCATGTGGTGGGGAAAGAAATCGCCGGTATGGCCGGCATGCACGACGAAGTCGGTCTCGGTGATGGTGCGCCCGCTGGTCATGCGCGACGAGCCGATCTGGTAATCCTCGAAATAGACAGTCTGCTCCATGTCAGGGCCTCGCCGCGATCGGTGTTGCCGGCGCCGCGCTCGATTGGTAGGCAGCTTCGACCAGCGCCATTGTGCTCCAGCCGTCCTCGACGGAACTGACAAGCTCGGCGTCTTCGCCTGATGCGTGGCGTTGGACATTGGCCATGCGGCCGACGAAGGCGTCCGGAAACCATTCGCCGACGAGCGGCACCGTGACCCAGTCTGAGCCGCCCTTCGGATAGATTTCAAGAATGTCAGGCTCGCCGCGCGGATAGTCGAGATTGAGGCCGAGTTTGAGGTAGGCGGCGCCCTCGGTGCCGCAGATGCGGAACTCGCAGGCCTGGTGTTTTCGGCCAAATTTATGATCATGATTGATCGACAGCGCACAGCGCAGGGTATCGCCATAGTCGAGGATCGCGCTGGTGCGGGTTTGCGCAACCTTGTGGCCGGGATGACCGAGCGTCCTGGCGTGAACGCCCCTGGGATCGCCGAGCAATTGCCGGATCAGATCGAGGTAATGGATCGAGTGCATGGCGATCTCGACGCGCGGCGCCTTCAGCAGGAATTCCCACAGTTGCCAGGGTGTTGCCAGCGCCAGCCATGCGTCGAAATCGACCACGTCGCCGAGCCAGCTCCTGGCGATCGCATCCTTCAGCGCCAGCATCATCGGCGCGAAGCGAAGCTGGAAATTCACCGCCGCCTTCAGCTTCTTGGCGCGGCAGATTTCGAGGATCTCGGTGGCCTCGGTGAGATCGCTGCCCATCGGCTTCTGGATCAGCGCTACGACGCCGTCTGGCAGCGCCCTGAGCACGCCGGCATGATGAGCCGGCGGCGTCGCCAGATCGAAGATGACGCCGTCGATTGAGGCAGCCTCCTCGATCGACCGGTAAGCGGTGACGCCCCATTCGGCCGCGAGTTTTTCCGCCTTGGCGTGGTCGGGATCAAAAAGCCCGGCGACCGGAAAGCCGGCTTTCCGATAGGCCGGGAAATGTGCGTCGCCGACGATCGAGCCGGCGCCGAAAATTACGATCGGCCGCGGCTTCGATGGCTTCGCCCAGGACTGGGAGAGCGAGGCTGGGTCGAAAACGCCATCAGTCATGATGGAAGACTTCGTCCATCGATGCCCACCATTCGCCCTCCTTGCGGGTCGGCAGCGGCTCCTGGCAAGGCATGCACAGCGCCCACCATTCCTGCGTCTTGGGATCGGCGGCCATCTTGGCCATGTCGGCGGCATAATCGGTGCCGTGGTACTCGAAAGTGCTGAACAAGAGGTGCTCCGGCTCCTTGAGATAGATCGAATAGTTCCTGATGTTGCAGGCGGAAATCGTCGCCAGCACTTCCGGCCAGACGGCTGCGTGAAGCCGCACATATTCGGCGACCTTTTCCGGCTTGAGGCCGAGCACCATTGCCATCCGCTGCATGTCGGGCTCCCGTTTCGCTATGGTCGTTGTGCATTCCGCGATGCTTCGCGTTGCGGTGATCTTTGCCCGCTATTTACATACAAACAAATAATTTACACAATCGCCAAGCCGGTGTCCTTTCGGATGCTGACCACGAGGAGTGCTATGGCGGAGGACGAGGACGAGGACCGTTATCGCGCGCCGGCGCTCGACAAGGGGCTCGACATCCTCGAGCTGCTGGCCGGCGTCGACGGCGGCCTGACGCAGGCGGAAATCGCCAAGAAGCTCGACCGCAGCCCCAACGAGTTCTACCGCATGCTGGATCGGCTGGTGCGGCGCGGCTACGTCACGCGGCCGGATGGCGACCGTTATTCGCTGACGCTCAAGCTGTTTGGCCTGGCGCATCTGCACGCGCCGGTGCGGCGGCTGGTTTCCTATGCGACGCCGCTGATGCGCGAGCTTGCCGAAACCTCGCAGCAGGCAAACCAGCTTGTCGTCTTTGACCGCGGTTCTGCGGTGGTGATCGCTCAGCAGGAGGCGCCGAACTATTGGGGCATCTCGATTCGCGTTGGCGCGCATGTCAGCCTGTTCGACACTGGCTCCGGCCATGTGCTGCTGGCGTTCCGCTCGCTGGAAGAGCGGCAGATGATGATCTCCGAACATCTACGCAGCACCCACAAGCCGCCTCAATCGCCGGAATTCTTTGCCCGTCTCGAGCAGATCCGGCAACGCGGCTATGAAATGATGGCGTCGATGCAGACCGCCGGTGTATTCAACCTGTCGACACCTGTGCTTGGCTCGGACGGCAGGGCGATCGCCGCGCTGTCGATCCCCTACGTAACTCTGGTCAACGCACCCGAGGCGCCCGACATTACGAGGACGATAGAACTGTTGCTGGCAGCGACCGAAAAGCTGTCGCAACTTGCGGGCGCATCGGCCAAGCAGGCGAAGTAATTATCTGAATGAACAATTTCTGCGTGAGATGACTTTGAAACGCCGAAGGAGGAGCGCGCCGTGATGATCTTCGATACCCATCTGCACCTGATCGACCAGTCGGCGCTGCGCTATCCCTGGCTCTCAGGCGTGCCGGCACTAAACCGCGATTTCCTCTACGACGAATATGCAGTCCAGGCTCGCCGCGCCGGCATAGAGGGCGCGTTGCACATGGAGGTCGATGTCGATCCGGCTGATATCGAGGCTGAGACCAGTCACGTAAAGGCGCTGTCACACCAGAAGGACAGCTTGCTGCGCGGGGCAATAGCCTCCTGCCGTCCGGAAGAGCCGGGCTTTGCCGCCTATCTCGAACGCCAGCGTGCCGATCCTTTCGTCAAGGGTTTTCGCCGTGTGCTCCACGTCGTGCCGGACGAACTTTCGGAAGGCGCGCTGTTTCGCGAAAACATCAAGCGGCTTGCCGGCACCAAACTGACCTTCGACCTCGTCGTCCTGCCGCATCAGATCCCCAAGGCGATTGCGCTTGCCGACCTCGCGCCGGACGTGCAGTTCGTGCTCGACCATTGCGGCGTGCCCGACATCAAGGGCAGCAGTGCGCATCCCTGGCGCGAGCATATGGCGGAGATCGCGCGGCGCCCGAACGTCGTCGGCAAAATTTCCGGTGTGGTCGCCTATGCCGACGCTGGATCCTGGACGGTCGAAACGCTGCGTTCCTATGTCGAGCACACCATCCAATGCTTTGGCTGGGACCGCGTCGTGTGGGGCAGCGACTGGCCGGTCTGCACGCTTGGCGGCGGGCTTGCGACCTGGATTGCGGCGACGCATGCGCTGCTTGGCGGAGCCAGCATCGATGAACGGCAAAAGCTGCTCGCCACCAATGCGAAGCGGCTGTGGAATTTGTAGAGAAGTTAGCGAACTCCGCCTCAGCTCAGCGCCGGGTGCCGGAAACTCTTCACAAACAGGCGATTGAGATCGGCAACGACGCGACCGGCATCGTGCTTTTCGGTCAGGCCGAGATTGATGCGATCGGAGGCCGCCTGCTGAAAGGTCATGTAGCCATCGTGGCGTGGCCTGACCCAGGCCCGCTCGAGCGTGGCGCGAGTGTCCTTGTAGAAATTGCCGGCGGCTGCGTTGACGGCGGCATCGTCCCAGGCTGCGGCATGGCCGGGCTGGCCGCCGGCCGACGCATAGGGGCCGCGCTGCACCTCGCCGCTGGCGATCCAGTAGGCAAAGTCGATGGCCTCTTGCGTGGCCTTCGAAAAGGCCGACACGGCAACGCCGGTTCCGCCGAGCGCCGACCCGACTACACCGGTGTCGCCGGCAGGCGGAATGTCGGCGAAGGCAAGGCGGCTGCTGCGGAATCCGGCGATGGCATAGGAAACGTAGCCGTAGATCAGCGGCGCGCAGGCGATCCGCGTGCCGGAGATGGCCATCTCCTCCAGGACATCGATCGGGTCCATGCCGAGGCAGGCCGGATCGATGAGCGCCGCGATCTCGCGTATCATCTCGAATACGCAGCCGCCCATGTCAGGGTCTACGTGGTCGCCAGGCTCTTCGACGGCGGGCCGGCCGAGATTGCCGGCAAGCGTGTAGAACACCATCAGCGAATGCGGCGGCCTAAGCGGCAGCAGCACGCGGCCTTGCCGCGCCAGATCGAGCACCTCGGCCCAGTTCGCCGGCGCGGCGGAAAGCATATCAGGCCGCCACGCCTGCACCTGGCTGGCGGTGTCGATCGGAAACGCCCACTGCCGGCCTTGCCAGTTGTAGCTCGGATAGGACTGGCCGACGCTGCCCGCCGCCAGTGCTGCACGTTCCGCTTCGCGGCCCGGAACGTCGAGCGGCGCCAGGCAAGTCTCGGCGGTGATCTGGCCGACATGCGGATGATCGATGACGATCAAATCGTAGGCACGGGCCAGGTCCTCGACCGGAAACGATTCGAAATCCTGCAGCGAGCGCTTGTCCCATTCAATAGTGACGCCGGTCTGCTGCTTCCACAGTCCCGAACAGGCGACCATCGGGTCGTAGCCGCGCGGATGACTCCAGGTCATGCCTTTGAGCGTCACGTCGCTCACAGCCCGAACTCCTCGCGGATCTTTGCGCTGTGCTCGCCGATGCGCGGTGCCGCCCGCTCGACCTTGGCGCGGACGCCATCGACCCTCAGCGGCGAACGCGTGGTGAGGATCGAGACGTCATCCTCGCGCGTCACTGTCTGCAGCATGTCGAGCACCTGAAAGCCTTCGCTGGCCATCATTTCCGGCCAGGTCAGCACCCTGGCGCACCAGATGTCGGCGGGCTCGAGGATGGCAAGCCATTGGTCGACGGTTTTCGTCGCGATTTTTTGCGCAATGATCGCCTTGATCTCGTCGCGGGCGGTGAACCAGGTCGACGGCTGATCGCGATAGGGCGCAAGCTGTTCGAGTTCCAAAAGGTCGGCCAGCTTCGGGATCGGCGTCATCGCGATCGCCAGATAGCCGTCCTTGGCCGGATAGACGCCGTAAGGCGCCGACAGATAGGCATGGGCGCTGCGGAAGGCCGATCGTCGCGGTAGGCGGCGTCCGTCATTGAGATGCGTGGTCAGCACCTCGAACTGAAAATCAACCAGTGCTTCGAGCAGGCTGGTCTCGACATGGCTGCCGGTGCCGGTCACGCCGCGCCGCACCAGCGCGGCAAGGATGCCTTGCGCGGCGGCAGCGCCGGCCAGCATGTCGGCAATCGCCAGGCCGAACGGCACCGGTCCCTGGTCCTCGTCGCCGTTCAGCCACATCACGCCGGAACGCGCCTGCGCCAGCAGGTCCTGCCCGGGCCGCTTGACCCAGGGGCCTTCCTCGCCATAGCCGCTGATCGAGGCATAGACTAGGCGCGGATTGATCTTGCGCACCGCCTCGTGATCAAGGCCCAGGCGCTCGATGACGCCGGGCCGGAAATTCTGGATCAGCACGTCGGCCTTGGCCAGCAGGCCGCGCAGCGCCGCCAGATCGGCCGCGTCCTTGAGGTCGATGGCAAAGCTTTCCTTGGCGCGGTTGATGGCGTGGAAGATTGTAGAGTCGCCGCCGATCTCGGTGTCGCTGAGATAAAGCCGGCGCGACAGGTCACCGCCACCCGGCCGCTCGATCTTGATGACGCGGGCGCCGAGGTCGAGCAGCCGCAGCGAGCAGTAGGGCCCGGACAGGAACTGGCTCATGTCGATGACGACGAGCCCGGTCAGCGGCAAATCGGCAATGGCGGTCATTGCCTATTTCTCCGTCTTGCCGGCGAAATCGGCCGGATTGCGGTACTTCACCGTCTGCAGGTGCTCGCAATAAAGCACGAGCTCTCCTTCGCGATCACCGGTGCCGACGAACCGTGGAACAGCGAATTGCATGTCACACCTCTCGACAATCTTCTTTTGTGAATAGACTTTTCACATATGGGATTGCGGTGCAAGCGTGAACAGGCGAAATTTCGCGCGAATCAGCGCGGCCAACGCCGGCGGGAGGATTTATGCGGAATGCCTGTCTGGTCTTTGTCGGCAGTCTCAACCGCGAGGCGCCTTATTTTCAGGGCGCGCGCGGCGTCGGGCTCAGCGTCTACAGTTTCGACGAAGAGACGCTGGAGACGAGGAAACTGGCCGAGACGGCAGACGTCGACAATCCGACCTTCCTGTCGGTGACGCCGGACGGCTGCCATGTCTATGCCAACTCCGAAGTGTTCACCTGGCGCGAAGGTGTGGTCTCGGCCTACCATTTCGACAGGCAAACCGGCACCCTTTCCTACATCAACAAGCAGCCGACGCTTGGCAGCATCACGGCGCACAACACCGTCACGCGCGACGGAACGAAGCTGCTGGTCGCCAATTACGGCATGGGCGAAGGCGGTCCCGATCGCTCGCTCGTCGTCTACGGACTGCGCGACGATGGCGGCTTGACCGCGCCGTTGTCGAGCGTCGCTCATAGCGGAACTGGTCCCGACGCAACTCGTCAGGAACGTCCCCATGCCCACAGCGTCACCGAGACGATTGCCGGTGGCGTGGCGATGGTCGCCGATCTCGGCATCGATCGGCTTGTCTCGTACCGCATCGGCCCCGACGGCGGCCTGACCAGACTGGCAGAGTCGGCGCTTGCGCCCGGCGCCGGGCCACGTCACGTGGCGCTGCATCCGGGCGGGCGCTTCGTATTCGTCATGAACGAACTGGATTCGACGGTCGTCTCGCTTGCACTGGACGAAGCGTCAGGCAGGCTCACCGAGATCGACACGAAGCCGGCCGTACCGGCCGCGGCGCGCGACGGCAATCATTGCGCCGACATCCAGATCTCGCCCGACGGCCGCTTTCTCTACGGCTCCAACCGCGGCCATGACAGTGTCGCGGTGTTTTCCGTCGACCAGCAGACTGGCACGCTTGCGCTGGTCGACCATGCGCCGTGCGGGGGCGCTACGCCGCGCAATCTGGCGCTGACGCCCTCAGGTCGCCATCTCTTCTCGGCCAACCAGAACGCCGACCGCATCTCGATTCTTGCACGCGACGCGGCCACGGGCCGGCTAACCGACACCGGGCGGTTTATCGATATCGGCACGCCGATGTGCGTGAAGATCGTGCGTTGAAAGCCCTGGTCTTCTTCCAGCAGCGAGGGCGTGCACGGTCCTGTGATTTCGGCTGAGCCATCAGCGTGGTAGCTTCCAGTCGTTCCGCTGCGGAGTCGTCATGCGTACCAAGCTGCTAGAAATCACCCTTGCTATGCTGCTGCTGGTTAGCGGCCCTTCAGCCGGCCACGCGCAAGTGGCCGAGCGGACGTCGCCTTCGGGCGGCGTTCTGTCGCTGCTCCCGCCGCCCCAGGTCTCCGATCATTCGATCGTGATCGCGGGGCGCACACTCAACTATCAGGCAAGGGCCGGCACGCTGTCGTTGCTATCCGGCAAGGGCGACGTCACCGCGGAAATCTTTCATGTCGCCTACACGCAGCGTCCCGAGCCAAGCCGGGAACCTGATCCCCGGCGCCCGATCACTTTCGTATTCAACGGTGGTCCCGGAGCAGCCTCCGCCTATCTGCATCTTGGCGCACTCGGTCCACGCGTGATGGCGACAGCGGCCGATGGAAGTTTTCTCCCACCGCCGCAGCGGCTTTTGGACAACTCGAACACCTGGCTCGACATGACCGATCTGGTCTTTGTCGATCCCGTCGGAACCGGTTACAGCCGCGAAGCACCCGGCACCGAAGCACGCAGCTTCTGGGGCGTCAACCAGGACGCCGCCGCGATGGGCGCCTTCATCCGGCTCTATCTGGCCCAAGCGGGCCGCACAGCGTCGCCGGTGTTTCTTGCCGGCGAAAGCTATGGCGGGTTTCGGGCGGCACTGCTTGCCAAGACGCTCCAGGATGATATCGGCATCAGCCCTCGCGGCATCGTGCTCATCTCGCCGGCGCTCGAATTCACGCTCGTGCGGCCCGACGAGTTCCAGCCGCTTCACTGGGCGCTTGAGCTGCCGTCGCTGGCGGCGGTGCGCCTGCGCAGCCAAAGCGTCACCGGTTCCGAACTGCAGGAGCGGTTGGCCGATGTCGAACGCTTTGCGCTTGGCGACTATCTCGTCGCGCTTGCCAGCGGACTCGAACAGGGCGGGCGTCTGGCGAGCCCGCGCGTTGCCGAAATCACCGGCCTGCCGCTCGAACTCGTCAAACGAAACTTTGCACGCGTTTCCACCGCACTCTTCGCCAAGGAGTTTGCGCGGGCAAGGGGCAATGTTCTCAGCGTCTATGACGGCACGATCGAAACGGCAGACGTTGCCCCGGAAAGTCCAAGACCCAGCGGTCCTGATCCGGTGCTCGACCGAAGCGTGCCGGCGCTCACTTCCGCCTTTGTCAGCTATGTCAGGGAGGAACTGAAATTCCGCACCGATCTGAGCTATCGGCTTCTCAATCGTGAAATCAGCGGCAATTGGGATTACGGGACGAGCCCGACGCGTCAGGGCTATGCCGGCGTGATGGATGACCTTCAACAGGCGCGCGCGCTAAATCCCGGCCTCGGTGTTTTGATCGTCAACGGCTACACCGACCTGGTGACACCCTATCTGGCGTCACGCTACCTTGTCGGCCAGGTCCCTTCGCTTCCCGGCGCAAAGCCCATCCGCGTCGAGCTTCTGGAAGGCGGCCACATGATGTATTTCAGGCCGGAGAGCCGGCGCGCGCTGAGAGAGGCTGCGTCCGAGCTTTACCAAGCGCCGAAATGAAACGGTTGAAGCCGGGTACAAGAGACAAATCCGCTTCGTCGCATGAGCGGCGGATGACGCAACATGAACTGGCGAGGCGAACAAGTCGATGACATCCCTGTCTGCAGAACTGACCTGGCTCAACCCGCCACCGCATCATGCTTTCGGCGACAGCACCGTGCATGTGCGGACCGGCAAGGAAACCGATTTCTGGCGCGAGACTTTTTATGACTTCTGGCGTGACAATGGCCACTTCCTCTACCGGCAGGTCGAGGGCAATTTCAGCGCCGAGGTCACCGTCAAGGGCGACTACAAGGTGCTCTATGATCAGGCCGGTTTGATGGTCCGGCTGAGCGAGACGCATTGGGTCAAGGCCGGCATCGAGTTCACCGACGGGCTCGCCTATTTTTCCGTCGTCGTCACCAATGATGCCTCCGACTGGTCGTTGGTCAGCATCCCGGCCGGTCCGGACGGCGTCAGGATCCGGCTGACCCGCCACGCCGAGACAATCCGCGTTCAGTATCTCGATGCCTCCGACCATCGCTGGAAGCCGGTGCGGCTCGCCTACTTCCCGCCCTCGAAAACAGTCGATGTCGGCATGATGTGCTGTTCGCCGCAACGTGAAGGTTTCGAAGTCACATTCAGCGATTTTTCAGTCGGCCCGGCGATCTCGAGGGAACTCCACGACTGACGCGTCCTGTCAGCGGATCGGGGCGCCGCTTCACAGCAGTATCGTTCCGACAGCCGAAATGTGCGGCCGAAGAAGCGATCGGGCGTTCGCCTCATCCCGATCGACCTTGAAATCGGAATGCGCCATGGTTGAGCGCCTGCGCAGGCGGCCGACCTTCTGGCCGGCGGTTCCAGAAGCACCCGTCAGCCCGGGTGCTTGAAGGTTTCGCCAAACCAGTTCCGCCACTTGGGCTCGCCGTCGGCGGCGCGCTGCTCGGCGTCGTCGCCGTAAAGATACAGGGCCATGCTGGCATTTGTGTTGCCGTCGGCAGCATAGGTTCCGATCAGGGCGATGCCGGGAGCAGGCGCATTCAGGCGCAGCACGAGGAAACGCTGCTTGTCGTCCTGCCGCACGCGTTCGACTATGCCGGATAGTCTCTCCGGCTGCTGCGGGCCATTCCGTTCCTCGCCGACATTTGCGCCGGCCAGACCGAGCGCCTCGGTGAGCCGCCGCCAAGTCGAGAGCTGGTCGGCCTCAGAGCTGGCCATGAGGAAGCTGGCGGCCTTTTTACCGGCGAAGTGCGACAGGTAAACCCGCAGCACCTCGAAAAAGCCAGGCCAGCCGCTCTCGAACCCTTCCAGCTGATCGTCCCAGTCGTCGGTCGAGGCAAACAGCGAGTGGACCATGCGAACAACGCAACGATCACCCGACCGGCTGGTCACAGTGATTTCCGTTGCGACAGGCGGCGCGCCTTCGCTCCACTCGCGTTCGACATAGCCGAAACGGAACGGCGGCTCCCAAATCGTCACTTGGCCGGTGGAGGCGCCATTGGGACCAAAGTCGAAATGAAGCCTGCCGCCGACATGCTCGTCGATCATGGTTTTTGTGAACCAGGCAGTGTTGCCGGGACCCGTAGCAATTGCCCGCCATACCTGCTCGGGTGTGCCGGGCGTGATGAACTCCATCTCCACCCAACGCTTTCCGGTTTCGTCTTTCTTGATTGGCATGGGGACTCCTTTCAAGGTTTGGCGTCACAGGGTCGGGCCAGGTGCGGTACGACGCCACTCCGAGCCGATGCGACCGCCCGCCAAAGCTCAAGCATACCTCATTTTCGTCTTGACAAATTATTTTGTCAAGACGCGTGGATGGCTGGAAAGCAGCTTTGGCGCGTCGTGCCGTGTCGTGTGATCTAAGCGTCGCCTGCGCTCGCCTCCCGACGTGGCGCGCCGGCACTACGCCGATCTTCGTGAGACGAGGTTGAGACAACGGCGTCACCCGGCTGAAGAGGTCAGAGCAAACAGAACGGGAATTTCGTAATCCCGCCGGCTTTTGGAATTTTGTTCGTCGCCAACCCGCCCAAACAAGCGCAAACAGGCAACACCGTTCGACGGTTTCCTCCCATTCCGCTGAACGGCGTTCCCCTCTGAAGGTTGAAACCTTCTTTTTGGCCGGGCCGTATTCGAGCCGGGCCATTTTTTGCGCGCTCCCTTGGCGAGGGCGTCTGAGCCGATTCCTGACCCTAGCTTCCCGCCAACGACAATCCGCGGGCGCGTTCGCACAGCAAGGCAAGCAATTCGCTGCGCCGCGCTTCCGGTGTGTCGACTGGCAATACGAAGCAAAGGGTCTTGCTGACGGCGCCGTGGCCATCGCGGATGGGCGCCGCCATGCACCACGTGAAGCGGTCGGCGAGGGCGGTGGTCTCGCTGAAACCTTGCTGGCGGGCCAGAGCGACATCGCTGAAGAATTCGGCCGGCGCAATGATGCGGCCGTCTGGAAGCTTGTAGTCGCCAGGCGGGATGAAGTCCTTCACTTCTTGCTCGCTCATATGGCCGAGCAGGAGCCGCCCGGACGCCGTCCACGGGATCGGCACCTCGACCCCGACATCGCTTGAAATCCGGAACGGGCCGGAAGAATCACGGCAATCGAGAACGATGTATTTGTTCCCGCGCAGGCCGCACAACTGCACGGTCTCGCCTGTCTCCGCGGCCATCCTGTCCAGCGTCTCTATGATGCGTCGATAGTGGGCGTTGTGATGCGAATAGGCCCAGCCGAACAGATGCATAGCCCGACCGAAATAGACGCAGCCTTCCGTCCCGACGTTTTCGAGCATTTCGGCTTCGAGCAGGCTGTTGACGATTTCGTAGGTGGTCGAACGCGGTGCGCCGATCATCCTGGCGATGTCGCCGACGCGCATCGGCGCGCGGTGCCGCAAAAGCGCTTCCAGCAGCACGATGACGCGGTCGATGCCGCGGCGTCGTTCGCCATTTCGCGGCCCGGCGCCGGCTTCCGTTTCGATCAGACCAGTGGCGCCATCGCTCATGTCGGCCGCATCTCCGCAAAAATCAATTCGGCCCTCGTCTCAAGGCGCTTGAAAGATGTCAAGGCTCAGTCTAGCATCCCATTTGTCCGATATAGAGACACGTTGTCTGAAATATCAGACAATAACAAGCCAGGCGCAGAAAGTTCTGATGAGAAAACGGGCGGTTTCCGGATGCGGCAACCGGCGGGTCTTCTTGTCCCGATCCCGCACGTCCAGGCATAACCTCAGAAGGGAACAATCATGACGAAATCATCGTTTTTCGCATCAGCCAGCGCCCTTTGCCTCGGTCTCCTGCTGAGCCTCGGCGCCGGTTCGCAGGCCAATGCGGCCGCCAAATGCATCAAGGGCGACCGCAAGGCGCCGTACACGATCGGCTGGGCCAACATCTATTCCGTGCCGACCTGGATGAAGCAGACACAAGGCACGATCGAAGCCGAAGTCGAGACCCTGAAGAAGCAGGGGCTTGTCGACAAGCTTGTCGTGACCGACGCTCAGGGCGACGCCAACGTCCAGATCCAGCAGATCCAGTCGATGATCGATTCCGACGTCGACGCCATCATCCTGATTGCCGGCTCGTCGACCGCGCCGGCGCGTGTGCTGGCGGACGCCTGCGACAAGGGCATCGCAATCATCAACTTCGACAGCCTCGTCGACACCGACCAGGTCACAGCTAAGGTGAACACCGATTCCGCTCAGTGGGGCGACCAGGCGGCCAAGTTCCTGATCGACGCCATTGGCGGCAAGGGCAAGATTCTCATCCTCAACGGCCCGGCCGGCGTTTCGGTCAGCGACGATCGGCGCAAAGGCGCCGACGCGGCGCTCAAGGCCCATCCTGAGGTGACGGTCCTTGCCGAGACCAACACCCCCTACAATGTCGCGCCTGCACAGGAAGCCGTCACCAGCCTGCTGTTCGCCAATTCCGAGATCGACGGAATTCTGTCGCTCGGCGGCGCCCTGTCTGCGGGCGCGGTACTCGCCCTCGACAAGCAGGGCCGCGAACAAGTGCCGATCACCGGCGAGAACGCCCGTCAGTTCCTCGAACTCTGGAAGGAAAAGGGCCTCAAGAGCTGGGCGACCATGCAGCCGAACTGGCTCGGCGCTTTCGCCGCCTACACCGCCGTCCAAGCGCTGGAGGGCAAGGATGTGCCGGCTTTCGTCAAGATTCCGCTGCCGGTGATCGACAATTCCAACATCGATCAGTACCTCGCCCGGGCGGCCGATTTTCCGGCTGACGGCTATATCTATTCGCCCTACGACGAGGAACTGTTCAAGAAGCTGCTGGCTGAACAATAAGCCTGAAAGGTCGCAGAACTTGGTGGCCACGGCTCCGCTTCTTGCCGCGCGGGGAGTGTCGAAGTCCTTCTTCGGCAACCCCGTCCTGCGCGCCGTTTCCATCGCTCTCCAGCCGGGCCGCGTGCATGCGCTGCTCGGCGAGAACGGTGCCGGAAAGTCGACGCTGATCAACCTCTTGTCCGGTGCCTTGCGCCCGGATGGCGGAGCGATCGAGGTCGATGGGCGCCCAGTGTCGCGCATGACCCCCGCCTATGCCCAACAAGCCGGGATTGCCGTCGTCCAGCAGGAACTCAGCCTGACGGCCAGCCTCTCCATCGCCGAGAACATCGGCCTTGGCGCCTATCCGCGCCGGTTCGGTTTGCTCGACTATCCCGAACTCGCCGTGCGGGCCAGGGCAGCATGCGATCTTGTCGGGCTTCACGAACCGCTCTCGATGCCGGTCGGACATTTGTCGCTTGGCCGCCGGCAGATGGTGGAGATAGCCAAGGCGCTTTACCGCCGGCCGCGCGTTCTCATTCTCGACGAACCCACTTCGTCGCTTTCGGCAACCGAAACGAAAGTCCTGACGGAATTGTTGGAGAGGCTGCGCGGCGAGGGCATCGCTATTCTCTACATTTCGCACCGGCTGAACGAAGTCATGGCACTGTGCCAGCATGTCACCGTCCTGAAGGACGGCGCCTGCACGGCGGATCGCAGCTTGGAAGGAACCGACGCCAGCGGGCTGGTTCGGCTGATGGTCGGCCGCGACCCCGGCGATCTTTTTCCACAGTGGCAGGCTTCGGTATCGACTTCCAACGCCATCTCGGTTCGCAATTTTTCGGCCGGCCTGATGCGCGACGTCGATCTCGACATCAGGACGGGCGAGGTGCTCGGCATTGGAGGCCTGGTCGGGCAAGGGCAGGAAGATCTGCTGCTCGGCCTCTACGGCGCCATTCCGGCCAGGACGACATGCGCGACCGTCAACGGCGCTTCGGGTCTGCCCGGCGGTGTGCCGAAAGCCAACGCGCTTGGCCTCGCCTATGTCCCGGCCGACCGCAAGCGCGAAGGCCTGCACCTGATCCATTCCATCATCAGCAATATGATGCTGCCCGCTTTGGCAAGACTGCCGGCGCTGAAGCTGCGCAGCCGCCGTGCCGAGCGCGAGACGGCGAGAGGTCTCGCTGCCCAGCTTGGCATCAGGGGCGACCTCGGCCGGCCGGCGCAGGCCCTCTCGGGCGGCAACCAGCAGAAGGTGGCGCTGGCGAAATGGATGCCGCACCACCCGCTTGCGCTTCTCCTCAACGACCCGACGCGCGGCGTCGATGTCGAGACCAAGCGCGAAATCTACAGGATGCTTCGCAACTTCGCCGCCGCCGGCAAGGCGGTCGTGCTGCTCAGCTCCGACACGCCAGAACTGGTGCACCTTTGCGACCGCGTCGCGGTGGTCCGGGAGGGCCACATCGTTGCCATGCTCAAGCGCGGCGCATTGAGCGAGGAAGCAATCGTTTCAGCTGCGATGGGCGCCGAACGGCGGCAGGTGGCGGCATGAGCACGGTGGCCTCCTCAAGGCAAGCCGGCGCTCTTTACTGGCCGGTTCAGCTGCGCCGCAATGTCGGTGTGCGCGGCCTGTTCGCCGTGGTCATGGCGTTCCTCGTCGCCTATGGCTTCCTGTTTCCCGGCTTGTTGACCGCTTCCGGCTTTGCCAAATTCACCCAGAGCTGGTTTCCGCTGGCGCTGGTCGCCATGGCCCAGGCGATCCTCATGCTTACCGGCGGCATCAGCCTGGCCATCGGCGCAATGGTCAGCCTGGGCGCGGTGATCGCCGCGACGACGATGACCGGGCCGCTGGGCGTAGCCGGCGGTGCCGCTGCGGTGGCGCTGACCGGGATCGGCATCGGCGGCGCGACCGGGTTCATCGTCGTAAAACTTCGGTTGCCGGCGATCGTGGTGACGCTCGCCGGTTCCTTCATCATCGGCGGTGCGGCGCTGCTCATCCTGCCGAGACCCGGCGGCGCCATTCCGGAGTGGCTGTCGGACCTGCTTGCCGGCAACACGCCCGCGGCCTTCGTGCTGCTGGTGCTCATCGTCCTTCTGTGGAAACTCTATCTCGCCACACCGCTTGGCTTGAGCCTTTATGCCGCCGGCGAGAATCCGGTCGGCGCCTATCGCTCCGGCGTGCCGGTCGATGGCGCACGGGTAGCGGCTTACGCGATCAGCGGCCTGCTTTGCACAGGCGCCGGCCTGTTCGTCGCCGCGCAAACAGGTTCGGGCGATCCGGTCATCGGCACGGCCTTCACGCTGAATTCCATCGCCGCCGCCGTGCTCGGCGGCATTGGCTTCCTCGGCGGTCAAGGCACGATGCGCGGTGCGCTTGCCGGCAGCCTGCTGCTCAGCCTGATGATCAGTGTGATGTTCTTCCTCGGCTTCACCCCGGTCGCCCAGTATGTCGCCCAGGGCCTCATCATCATCGGGGCGGTCGCCATCCCGCAATTCCGCAAGGTGCAGCAATGACAGCATGGAAAGAAACCGCAGCCCGCAGGCGCGCCTTGACGATCCTGCGCAGCCGGCCCTTTCTCACCGTTGCCATCGTTGCCGCGGTGTGGATCGTGGCGAGCTTCGTCTCGCGCGGCTTCGGCGCATATGGCCATTTGCGCTATCTGGTCGAACTGGCCGCGGTGATTGGCCTGGTTGCGGCGGGGCAGACCTTTGTAGTCATCGCCGGCGGCATCGACCTTTCCGTCGCGGCGATCGTCACGGTGAGCGCCGTCAGCCTGCCGCTGCTGTCGTGGCAGGCTGATCCGACCGGGCTCACCGCCATCCTTGCCGTGCTTGCGCTGACGACGACGATCGGTCTGGTGAACGGGCTGGGCGTGGCGCTGTTGCGCGTTCATCCGATGATCATGACCCTGGCCATGGCGACATTCCTGCAGGGCCTGCTGATCATCATCGCCGGCGGCAGTGCAGTGACCGCCGAAAACCCGCTGGTGCGCTGGCTCGGCAATGCGCGGCCGGCCGGTATGCCCGCAGGCGTGCTTTTGTGGGTGGCCGTCTCCGTGATCGTTCTGGTCGCTATGCATGCCACTTCCTTCGGCGCTCGGCTCTTCGCGATGGGCGCCAACCCGCTTGCCGCGACACTCTCCGGCGTTCCCATCGCTTCGACCACCCTGGCAGTCTACGGCATCAGCGGGTTCACTTCCGGGCTTGCAGGCGTGCTGGTGCTCGGCATGAACGGACAAGGCTATGTCGGGATCGGCGATCCCTATCTGCTCGCCTCGATTGCAGCCGTCGTGCTCGGCGGCACCTCGATCCTCGGCGGGCTCGGCACCTATGCCGGCACCATCCCCGGCGCCGTCCTGCTGGTCACGATCACGGCTCTGATCACCGTCGTCAACGCATCGCCCGGCTGGCGCAGCATCCTGTTCGGTTCGCTGATCCTGGGGCTGCTGCTTCTCTCAGGCCGGGAGCAGGCCCGCCGATGACATATCGTCCAACCGGTAGATGCGCCTCGCATTGCCGAAGAACAACGCTGTCTGCTCGTCTTCGGAAAGCTCCGCGGCAATGGCCTTGAAGCTGTCATATACATCATCGAACGACGCGTGCAGACCGGCCACCGGGAAGTCACTGCCGAACATCGCGCGATGCGTGCCGAAACAGTCGATGCTATGCATGACAACCGGCCTCAGGCTGTCGAGCGTCCAATCATGATCGTAGGCGACCAGATCGGATATCTTGATGGCGACGTTGTCGCGCTCCGACAAAAGCCGAAGCGCTTCGCGCCACGCCCGCATACCGTCGGCGTCACGGTCGATCGGGCTGCCGCAGTGGTTGAGGACAAAGGGCTGGTTCGGATAGGCCGCTGCGAGGCGCGCGGCACCAGCGAGCTGGCGCGGAAACACCATGAGATCGAAGACCAGCCGATAGTCGGCAAGCAGGGACAGGCCGGCGCGCCAGGCCGGATCGTTCATGATGCCGTCACGGGCAGCGAAACGGCGGGCAGGATCTGGATCCCAGCTCAATATGTCGCGCACGCCGACGACACGGTCGAACGCCGCCTGCGCCTCGACCAGCGCCGGGGCTTGGTGGTTCGTCAGCGGGACGTGAACGACGTAGCGGGCCGCCACGCCCCGCGATTTGTCGAGCGTTTCAAGCCACTGCGTTTCGCCGACGCAGTCGTCCCCGGCCCAACCGGCTTCGACATGAACGGTGGCGACGACATTGTGCCGGCTGGCGTCGCGCAAATAATCCTCAGGAAGATAGTTTCGCCGCAACGGGCCAAGCTCGCCCAGGCCGCCGCGCTCGCCAGCCGTCGTGGCGAGCCAGGGGTGGCGGCCGAGGCCGAGATCCCAAAGATGATGGTGGGCATCGATGATCGGTCCGGAGTAAGGCTTTGACACGCATCTCTCTCATGCTGTGGCCGGCATCGGAAATCAGTCCGGGCCTCATCCTGCTAAGGCGAAGGACTAGCATCGGATGACCGAAAACTCACCCGTGCCGGCGCTCGCGATCCGTGAAAATTTCCTGCTCGACGATCGCATCCGCGGCGTGCCGCCCGGCACCTTCGGGCTGGACAGCAGCCTTGTCGCATCTCAGCGCTGGCATCCGGCTGATGGACGCATGTCGTTGCCAGTGCTGACCCTCGACGAGGAGGCCTTCATCGCCAATCGTGACCTGTTCCTGCGCTACGCGCGCGAACAGGGCGCCATGATCGCGCCGCATGCTAAGACCCCGATGGCGCCGGATCTTGCCCGATCTTTGGTAGAGGCCGGAGCATGGGGCACGACCGTCGCCGATATCAGGCAAGCCGCGGTGATGCTCAAGGCCGGCCTCACACGGCTGATCGTCGCCAACGAGGTTGGTGGATCAGGCGGTGCGAACCGGCTCGCGGCGTTGGTCGGCGTTTGGCCAGGCGTCGAACTCTTCGTCTTCGCCGACTCTGTCGCCGCCGTGCATGCGCTCGCCGAAGCCTGGCGGGCCAATGCGAAGCTGCCGCCATTGCGCGTGCTCGTCGAACTCGGTGTTGGGAGGGCAGGCGCGCGGACCACTGGTGAGGCCGAGGCGATCGCCGATGCAGTTGATGCCGCTGGCGGACGGCTGCTGATTGCCGGCGTTGCGACCTACGAAGGTGCCGCGGCGCAACCCGACCCCGGCCGCACCGAGGAGGTGATCTCGGCTCTGCTGGCGATTACCGCCGACATGTTCCTGCGGCTGCGCGCCCGCGTCGGCGGCGACGTGCCGCTGATCGTCACGGCCGGCGGCTCGGTGTTCTTCGACAAAGTGGTCGCCGCGCTTTCGCCCGCCGTTTCCAGGGACGGCAATGCGACGCTGGTATTGCGCAGCGGCGCCATCTTCTTCCACGACCATGGTGTCTATGATCGCTCGCTTGGCGCACTCGACGCCCGCAACGGCTTTGCGGTCGGCGGCGTCAGCGTTTCCGCACGAAATTCGTTTCGGCCGGCTTTGCGCCTCTGGGCCGAGGTGCTGTCGCGGCCGGAGCCCGGCCTGGCAATCTGCGGCATGGGCCTGCGCGACGTGTCGTTCGATCAGGGCCTTCCGATGGTGCTCGCGGTCTTCCGGACCGGCAAGCCGCTGCCGGTAGCGCGCGCCGACGTCTTCAAGCTGAACGACCAGCACGCCTTCCTGACAATCGCGCCGGACGACGACATTGCCGTTGGCGACGTCATTGAATTCGGAATCTCGCATCCCTGCACCTGCCTCGATCGCCATCGCGTGATCTTCGGCGTCGACGCGGCCGGGCATGTCCGCCACGCCTTTCCCACCTATTTCGGCTGACCGGATCTTGTGGTGGCCCCAAGAGAACCTCGAAAGGATCCAATATGATCAAGTATTTCCAGTCCGGCTCCCGCATGTCGCAGGCGGTCGTCTATGGTGGCCTCGTCCACATTGCAGGCCAGGTCGCCGACGATCGCAAGGCCGGCATCGAAGGCCAGACCAGCGATGTGCTCTCAAAGATCGAGGCGCTTTTGGTCGAGGCCGGCAGCAGCAAGTCGAAGCTTGTCGCGGTCAATATCTTCCTGCCGCAGATCGGCGACTTCGACGCCATGAACAGCATCTACGATGCCTGGGTGGATCCCCAACGCCTGCCGGCACGGGCCTGCGTTGAGGCGCGTCTCGCCGATCCCGACCTCCGCATTGAGGTCACGGCGATCGCCGCCATCTGAGTCTCCGCCATGCACACCGGCCTCACCCATACGCTCGATTTCGACCGGGATGGCAAGACATCAGGCCATCTCAGCATGCCCTTCTCGATAGACGGTTCGCCCTATTTCCAGGTCAAGGTCCCGATCTGCCTCATACGCAACGGTGAACGGCCGTCGCTGCTTCTGATGGCCGGCAATCACGGTGACGAATATGAGGGCGAGCTGTCTCTGGCAAAGCTGATCCGCCGGCTCGATCCCAAGCAGATCAAGGGCCGCGTCACCATCCTGCCGATGGCGAACGCACCGGCGGTCATGGCCGCCAAACGCTGTTCGCCGCTCGATGGCGGCAATCTCAACCGAGCCTTTCCAGGCGATCCGTTGGGCACACCGACAAGCCGGCTCGCCAGTTTCCTCGAGACGGAACTGTTCCCTCGCCACGACATCGTCTTTGACATCCATTCGGGCGGCACCTCGATGGAACATCTGCCTACAGCACTCGTCGAGCGCAATACCGATCCCGACCGCCACAGGCGCGGGGTGGAACTGATGCGGACGCTCGGCATGCCGTATGGCTTCGTGGCCGACAATGGTCAGGCCTCGCCGACCTCGATGGGCGCCGCCCGCCGGGCCGGCGCCATTGGCATCAGCGGCGAGTTCGGCGGCGGCGGCACCGCCACAGTCGATACGATGGCGATTACCGCTCGCGCGATCGACAATCTGATGGTCGCCGTTGGCGTGGTCGAGGCGCCGGTTCTTTCGCCGGAGTTAAAGCCTTCGGCGCCGACGCGACTGCTCTCGCTCTCCCGGCACGGTCAGGGCCTCTACGCCACCCGCCGCGGCTGGTTCGAACCCGCCGTCAGGCTCGGCGACGGCGTCAGCGCCGGACAATTGGCCGGCTGGTATCACGACCTCGAACGGCTCGATCTTGCCGAGGAAGCCCTGCATTTCGCCGAAGGCGGTATCGTGCTTTCGCGCAGGCTACACACGATGTGCGAGGCAGGAGATTGCCTTTTGCAGGTCGCCGAGCCGGTGGAAGGCTGACAGAAAACCAACCGGCGTTTGCTCACGCCACATTGCAGAAAACTGAGGATATTTCATGCAGCATTCGATGTGGACCTACCCCTGGGATGTCCAGGATCTGGGCTTGGAAGCCGTCGAACGCGATCTCGTCGAGCGCGCCGGGCTCAACATGATCAGTCTCGCAACCTCCTATCATGCCGGTCGCTTCCTGCAGCCGCGCAGCCCGCGCCGCAAAGCCTATTTCCCGGAGGACGGCACGATCTACTTCAAGCCAACCGCCGCCCGATGGGCCGATCTCGTGATCCAGCCGAAGGTGGCCGAAATGATCACCGAAGGTGGCGACGTTCTGGCCAAACTTATCCAACGGCGCGAGGCAGGCGGCCTCCAGGTGTCGTGCTGGACGGTCTGCCTGCACAATACCCGCCTCGGCATGCTTTATCCGCAGGCCGTCACCCGCAACGCCTTTGGCGATCCCAATTATTACAATCTGTGCCCGTCGCATCCGGATGCGCGCGCTTATGTCCGCGCGCTCGTCGCCGACGTTACGCACACTTATAAGCCGGACAGAATCGAACTTGAAAGCCCGTCTTTCATGGGCTTTGCCCATGAATACCATCATGAGAAGGATGGTGTCGGGCTGACGCCGGAAGACGACTTTCTTCTGTCGCTGTGCTTCTGTCCGTCCTGCCTCGCCCGCGCCGCTTGTGCCGGCATCGAAGGCCAGGCGGCGCGTGACCTCGTCAAGCAGTGGATTGCCGAGGCGTGCGAGCGCGCGGTGCCTGAACGGCGCTTTCCAGAATTTCCCGCAAGTGGCCTCGACACCTTTTTGCCCTGGCCGCATCTCCACGCCTATCTGTTGTGGCGGTTCGAGCCGGTGACCAGTCTTGTCGCCGAACTGCGCGAGGTTGCCGATCCGGGGACCCGTGTCCTCGTCATCGACCTGCGAGACGGCTGGCTCGGCGGCTGCGATCTGGCAGCGCTCGGCAAGGTCTGCGACGGGGCGATCCTTTGTGCCTACGACATGCAGGCCGGCGACGTGACGGGCCTTATGGCGGCTGGCCGCACCGCGCTCGGTGCAGAGAAATTCCTCGGCGCCGGCTACCGGCTCTTTTATCCGGAAATGGCAGGCCCCGAAATTCTCGCCGCCAAGGTGAAGCCGGCGCTGGCGCCGGACGTCGACGGTATCAATTTTTACAATTACGGCCTTGTCCCCGCCGCACGACTCGATTGGGTGCGTGCAACACGACCTGGCTGAACAAAACGATCCGTGTGCCGCAGTCGAAAGCGCGTCGCGGCTGAATGGATTCATGCGAGGCGCTTTAAGTGATTGTTATGCATGACAGCGCTGTCCTGCCTCGCGACCTGTCATTTCCCTCGGCTCCATCACCTCGTGCTATCCAGGCCGGGCTGACGCGCAGCGAGCGGATGGACGCGATCGCTGGCCTCGTTCTGAACCTGGCAGCCCTTAGCAAACACCCTGCTCGGAGATTGAGGTGGCTGCCAGACCGACGACAGCCCGGTGTTTCGCCAGACAGCGCAAGACACCGTCTTCAGCGCGTGTGCCGCACAAGATAGGGTTCGACCAAGGCGCGTATTTCCGCAGCTGGCGCCGCTTCGCCGGCACCACGCAGCGCCCGTTCGTAGCGCGCATAGTCGTCGGCCGCGCCTTCGACATCACCGCGCGACAGCCGCTCCCTGATCAGCGCCTTGTAGACGGGTCCGGCATCCGGATAGAGGTCCAGCGCCCTCAAATAGATCGAGCGCGCTTCCTGGACGTTCCCGGTTGTCTCCAGCCGCTGGCCGGTCCGCAATCCAAGATCGATCAGATCGCGACGCACTTTTTCAGCTGCGGCGAGCGACCAGAAGCTGGCTCGCTCGTGCAGGAACAACGGACCGGGGAATGCGAGGAACAGCGCTTCCGCTTCCGGTCGCAGCCCGGCCGCCTCGCCATTGGCTGTCGTTACGGATTTGAGCCGTGCATCCCAGTCGGCGAGGTCGACCCAGACCTTGTCCGACGCGAGGCGAAGCTTGCCTTCGCGCTGAACGATGAGGTCGGTCCGCCCGAGCAGCTTGCGTAGCCGATGCAGCGCCTGCTCGCATGCCGCCCGCGCCTGGTCGCCGTCGAGGTCGGGCCACAGCCAGTCCTGAACGGTCTCCAGCGAACAGGTATTGTCTTTCGAGATCGCCAGTACCCGCAGGATGTCGAGAGCCTTCGTCGATGGCTTGGCGCCGAGATTAAGAGGGTTTCCATCGAGTTCGAGCCGAAAGCCTCCGAGGACGTGGACCTTGAGCGGCCATGGCCAGGCCGTGGGCCGCCGTTGCGGCGCGTCCAATCGGCGTTCCCGGATAAGCGACCGGCAAAGCTTGGGCTCGATGCCGCGCTCAAGCGCATCGCCAAGCAGTTCGGCGAGCAATTCCGGAACGTTGAGGAGCACCATTGGCCAGCTGACGTCGCGCAGCGCCTCCATGAAGACCTTCAGCCGATCGCCG
Organism: Mesorhizobium sp. WSM4846; assembly: GCF_055811415.1. Lineage (NCBI taxonomy): Bacteria > Pseudomonadati > Pseudomonadota > Alphaproteobacteria > Hyphomicrobiales > Phyllobacteriaceae > Mesorhizobium > Mesorhizobium sp. WSM4846. The sequence continues at coordinate 49,101 of NZ_JBVVPZ010000010.1, read as the reverse complement.
TAGCGTGGACCCTGGTCCCACAGGCTCTCCAGCGCGGCCGCTGCAAGAATGCATATCTCGGTTCGCTTGCGGGCGCCGCCGTTCAGCCGCGGCAGTAAGTCGCTGAGCAGCGCGGCGGCTTCGCGCGGCTTCCTGTCGGCGAGCAGCACCTGGAACTTCGTGATGCAGTGCGCCCAGCGCTCGACCATCGGCTCGTTGGCGGCCTCGCTCGCCGCCATGAAGCGCTCGCAATCCTCATACGCGGCCGCGAAATCGCCTTGCCTGGCATGAAGCGCGGCGTAGCAATTGGCGACGATGGCGACCTGTGTGCTGAAACGGCTGTCGGCGATCTCGGCCAGGCGCTCGACCACCTGGTCGAGCTCGGCAAAGTCATTTCGGAATTTCATTTGCATCTGAAGATGATACAGGCCACCGAACTCCACACCCTTGAGCGACTCGCGCTCACCGATCGCGATCGCCTCCCGCAACGCCGCTTCGGCCGAAGGATAGGGAAAGCCCCGTCTCTTGTAGGGAAAATAACGGCCACTCTTGGCGCCAAACTCGACCAGCCACATGCCGAGGACCCAAGGCAGCACCTCCTTGTCGGTCAAATCCTCGACAATGCTGTCGACGGCCTTGGTGAACAGATCGGCCCGCATGACCGATACCGAATGCTCGATCAGCGTTTCGCTTGCAAGCAGCCGTAAGCCGCTTGGGTCGTGCTCGGGATTCCGGGTCAGCCGCTCCAGCAGTTCGGTTTCCAGCGCTTGCCCGTCCGGGCTGTTGCGGTAGTAGTCGTCGCCGAAGTTTAGCGCCCGCACCATGCCGATGCGCACCAGCATCGCTTCCTCGGAAGGCAGTTTTGGCAGGCCGCGCTCGATGATTTCGAACGCCCGGCGGGTCCAGGCCGAAAGACCCTCATAGGTGCGCCAACTGTCCGTCTTGACCAGAACCGCGCGCGACACCGTAAGACAAAGCCCGCGCTGATCGTCGGCCTCGCCAAAGGCATGCCATGCCTTCGACAGCCAGTGCTCTGCCGCGGCGTCGTTCGGCATGTGGGCCACGCCCAGCCAATAGAAATGCCAGCCGTTCATGAACGCTTCCGGCAACCGGCCGACCCATTCGATGAAGGTCGTTCGATGTCCCTGCGCCAAAACGGTCTCCGCCCGGCTCAGCATGAGCCCGCCCGCCTGGTCCCAGTCCTCTGCCTGCAAGGCGAGGTGTATGGCTTCGTCATATCGGCCGGCGTCGGCGAGGACTTTTGCCGCCCTTTGTTTGAGCGACTTCTGCTCTTCTGCCGTCACACGCTGTGCGAAGCGTCGGTCGAGGAAGTCCCGCAACAGGTCGTGCAGGTGGAAAACGTCGCGGCTGTTTTCCGTTCGCGTGACCAGCAACTGCCGCCTGTAGAGCCTGTCGAGCAGCTTGCCCGCTTCGCTCGACCCGATCATCACGTCCGCCAGTTCGGCGCTGATTTCGGGCAGCAGATTGAGTTTCAGCAGCATGTCCTGGTCGGCGGCGGGAAGGGAAAGGAAGAAATGGCGGCCGAGAACGTCCGACAGGGCATTCTGCCCGCCGGCTGCTGTCCCGGTCGTGTCATCAGGGCCGACCGCCGAGCCGTGATCGGCGAGGAGAACCAGCCCGATCGCCCAGCCGCGCGCCGCTTCGACATCGACTGGAACGGCACCGTTCCTCGACCGCAGCTTGACGAAATCGCGTGCTTCCGATGTCGAGAATTCGAGCGCCCACCTGTCGACGACGGCCACTTGGCCCTTGAGAACGAGGTCGCCCAGTTCGTTGTGGGGCAGCGTGCGCGAGATGCAGATGCAGCGGACCGTGTCAGGAAGTTCACGGAACATCACCGAAAGCACCGCCCGGAATTCGGGCGTGTCGGCGTCCTGCAAATCGTCGAGGACCAGAATGGTGCCGGGCTTCAACCGCGCGAAGTAGGCTCTGAAGAAGCGCCTGGCGAATTCCTTCGGCTGCTCGGCATACTCGACGCCGAACACCGGCATGTCTCCAACCGCGGGTGAGGCGAGTGACTGCGCCAGATATTGAAAGAAGCGCGCGATATCCTGGTCGCCCTCGTCGATGCGGAACCACACATGCGGTGCCGCGACGCTTTCGAGGTAGTCGATGACCGCCGTCGTCTTGCCGTAGCCGGCCGGCGCGGCCACCCAGCATACGCTCGAACGCGATTTTTGACCGATCGCTTCGAGAACGCGGTTCCGCCTCAATATCCTGGCGCTGCGCGGCGCCGCCAGCTTGGCGATCCGGCCTGTGCCCGAGAGCGGGCGCCTCGCATCGGCGTCAATGGCGTCTAGGGCGGTCATCGGGGCTCCCGCTCGACCAATCATCGAGCGTCGGGTCGTGCCGTGATGACCGTCCCGCCGCCCAGATTGACCTTAGGGTAGCGCAATCGTGCGACAATTCGTAGGGGCTTCGCAGATGAAGCGGCAACGGCCGGGTGCAAGCGTCGCCTGGGTGCCTGCGCGACCTCGAGATCAGGCAGCAGACGCGGCCGAATTGCGAGCCGCAATCGGCGACCTCGCCGCGGCCCTCGACAGCAAACAGCGTGAAGGAAAACCTGACAGCACGAAGCATCTCCGGGCCTGATAAGTCCCGACGGAATCTGTTGGGGCAACTGCACGGCCTGTTCGCATCGCGACGCCTCCGGCGGTCGCAGGCGCGTGGCGACGCCTGCCAAATCACAGTGCAACTTTAGAGCACGCGCACATACGGATCGCTCGCGGAATTCGATGTGCTGCTCGCCGTACCAACTGCAAGCCGAGCATCGCTGCTACGATTTGAGCTCGCGCTGACGTTGCCGGTGCGAACGACCGGTCGTTCAATCGGCCGGGACGCTTTCCTGTCGCTCTCCGTTGGCTTTTGCGATGAAGCTGCGCCAACCGCCATAGGCCGAAATGTCGATCGCCTCTGACAACCCGGCGGTCTCAACCAGAAAGCCTTTGGCCGATGTCCCGTCATCGAGCTCGATCGTGCCTATGCCGAGCGGCGGCGGGATCGCGGCCACGAAGCGTCCGAACGCGTCTGGTGAAAGCCGCCAAACCTCGACATCGATCGACTTCCCGTGGCCATCGGCAACACGCACGAGCCCTGGCTTGGGCACGGACTGGCCGGCGAGCGCATAGAGCTGATAGGAGGCAACCGTCTTGGCGGCCCTGCTCAATCGCGCGCCAAGCGCGCAGAGCTGGCCGTTGAGCGGCATCCCCGACAAATGCGCGCCGACGACCACGAGCTCGATCATGCCGTCATCGACGTCAGGGGTCTTGGCGACGCAGGCAGGCATTGCCCAACCAGTCGCGCCAAGGCCGAGACCGCTGGCTCGATGGAGATCACGGGCGAGCGCCGCCGTCAGGGCGTCCTTGCCGGCGGCAGCAAGCAAGGTAACGCTCATCGGCAGACCGTCGTCGCGCTTGCCCATCGGCACGGCGATGCCGCACATATCGAGCAGATTGACGAAGTTGGTGTAGGTGCCGAGCCGGCTGTTGGTGACGATCGGATCGGCCAAAACAGTCTCCAGCGAATAGTGCGTCGGCGCCGTCGGCACGCAGAAAAGGTCGACCGAGGCGATGACAGGTGCGAGCCTGGCCTTGTGGCCCTGCAGCGCATAAAGGCCGTTGAACGCGTCTGCCGCGGAGAGCTTTCGCGCCCCTCCGATGATTGCGCGCGTTACCGGGTGCATGGCTGCTTCGCTCGCTTCCATGAAATCCGCAATCGCCGCATAGCGCTCGGCCACCCAGGCGCCTTCGTAGAGCAGGTTGGCGGTAGCGTAGAAATCGCCGAAGGGAATTTCGATCAGTCGGCAGCCGAGCTGTTGCAGCGTCCGCAGCGCCGTTTCGAATCCAGCCTGCATGGCCGCGTCGCCAAAAAATTCCCGGTCCGCTTTTGCGGGAACCCCGACGGTCAGCGCTGGTGGACGCGGACCAAGCGGCGGCGCCGCGATAGCGCGCGAATAAGGATCAACGTCATCTTTGGCCGTCGCGGCCCTGAAGACGCTGTAGGCGTCATCGACGGTGAGCGCGAATACAGAGACGCAGTCGAGCGTGCGGCAGGCCGGCACCATGCCGGTGGCCGACAGCGCGCCGACGGTCGGCTTCAGCCCGACGATGTTGTTGAGGCCGGCGGGAATGCGGCCGGAGCCTGCGGTGTCGGTGCCGAGGGCGAAAGAAACGATGCCGTGCGCCGTCGCCACGGCCGAGCCGCACGAGGAACCGCCCGGCACCAGGTTCGGATCGATCGCGTTTCTCGGGATCGGATAGGGCGTGCGCACGCCGACGAGGCCGGTGGCGAATTGGTCGAGATTGGTTTTTCCGACGACCAGCGCGCCGGCCGCCCTCAGACGCGCGACGACGGTGGCGTCTTTCGCCGGCAAGTAGGCATATTCGGCGCAGGCGGCCGTCGTCGGCATGCCGGCGACATCGATGTTGTCCTTGACCGCGAACGGCATGCCCCACAGCGGCTTTGCCACCGGATCGAATCCGCCGAGTGCCTCGGCCTCGGCAAGCAGGTCCGCCTTGCTCGCCAGATGGATGAAAATGCCTGGATCGTTCGCTTTCGCCATGCGCTGAAACACGGTTTCAATAATGGTAGCGGCCGACATGCCGGAGGCATAGGCCGCGTGCAGGCTGCCGATATCGAAGCGGATGTCGCTCATTTCGTCTCGTCCAGAATGACCACCGGCAGATTCCACTGTATCAGCACGACGCAGCCGTCTTTCGTCCACACCGAATGCTCGGTCCCGACCGGGTTCAGGATCACGCTTCCGGGAAGATAGTCGCCAGTCTCGTCGCTCTGGGTGCCTTCCAGCACAACGATGGTTTCCAGTGCGACATGACGATGGCGTGGCACGCCGGCGCCGGGCCGATAGTTCAGGATCGCGACGGAGGGTTCGGCCGGTCCGCCCTTGAGCAGCCAATGCACCGTGATGCCGTCGCGAAAATGCTCGAATGCCAGATCACGCCAGCCCCCATGGATGAGAGCCGGGTATGCAATATTAGGCATCGGCAATTCCTTTGAGCACCTGGTGCGTCATCGCCGTCCAGCCGACGATCGCGCCCTGCGCCCTGATCATGGCCAGTGCGGCCGCCTTGAATTCCGGAAAATAGCTTTCCGTCGCATCCTCGGCCAGCAGGCATTCGTAGCCGCGGTCGTTGGCCTCGCGCATCGTCGTCTGCACGCAGACTTCCGTCGTGACTCCGGCGAAGACGAGCTGCTGCACGCCGAGCCGCTTCAGGTCATCGCCGAAGCTGGTAGCGTAGAACGCGCCCTTGCCGGGTTTTTCGATGACGATTTCGCCAGGCAGCGGGGCCACCTCGTCGAGGATCGCCGTTCCCGGCTCGCCGACGACCAGCACGCGGCCCATCGGACCGACATCGCCGATTCTGACAGACGGATTGCCGCGATTGCGCTTGGCCGGCGGCAGGTCCGAAAGGTCCGACCTGTGGCACTCCATCGTGTGGATCACCGGCAGGCCGGCGGCGCGAAATCCCTGGATCAGCCTTTTTACCGTCGGCACAATCGCCACCACCCGGCCGACGTCATTGCCGAGGCTGGCGCCGAAGCCGCCCGGCTCGGCGAAATCGCGCTGCATGTCGATGACGACCAGCGCCACCGCCTCAGGCTTGAAGGCAAACGGAAACGGCAGCGCGTCGATCTCCGCCATCAGTGATGTCCCGCCATTTGCTCGCCGATCGTCTGGACGCTCGCCTGGGCGATCGGCGTTTCGTAGACCAGCGCGCCGTCGGACATGACGAAGATGCGGTCCGAGAGCTCCAGCAATTCGTCGAGGTCCTCCGACATCAAGAGCACCGCGGCACCAGCGTTGCGCGCCTTCATGATGCGGGCGCGGATTTCGGCGACGGCAGAGAAGTCGAGGCCGAAGCACGGATTCGAAACAATCAGCAGATCGACCTCGCCGGTCAGTTCGCGGGCGAGCACAGCGCGCTGGACGTTGCCGCCGGAGAGCGACGAAATCGGCGAGGCGAGCGAGGCTGTCTTGACCTTGAACTGCTCGACCAGCCGCGTCGCATAGTCCCTGATGGCGCTCATCCGGATCCAGCTTATCGGCTTGCCGGCCTCGTTCAGGTCGAAGGTCCGGAATGCCATGTTTTCCGCCACCGTCATCCTCGGCGCGCAGGCATTGCGCAACGGTTCCTCCGGGATGAAGCGCACATTAAGCGTGCGGGCCTCGGCGCGGCTGGCGCCGTAGGGCGTTCCCTTCACCAGAACGTCGCCGGCATCACGCGTACGCTGCCCGGCAAGGACTTCTAGAAATTCCTTCTGGCCGTTGCCGGAAATGCCGGCGACACCGACGATCTCGCCGGACTTCACATCGAGCTCGCCGATATTGATGGTTTTCAGGCCGGTGCGGTCGGGCGCCTTCAGTGCCTTCACCGTCAGGATTTGCCTGGCGCCGACCGGCAACGGAGCGCGGCTGTCGAGCGCGGCGATCGGCTGGTCACCGATCATCATCGCCGCCATCTGCTTGTGAGACAGCTACGATACTTTCCCCGTTCCTGTCAGTCTGCCCTTGCGCAACACAGTGATGTCGTCGGCAAATGCCGTCACCTCGTGGAACTTGTGTGAGATCATCAGCACGGTGAGATGGCCCGCCTTGGTCATGCCGCGCACAAGGCCCAGCACTTCCTGCGCCTCGCCGGGGGTTAGCACCGACGTCGGCTCGTCCAGCACCAGAAAACTGCGGCCGAGATAAAGCTGCTTGATGATTTCGAGCTTCTGTTTCTCGCCGGCGGCGAGTTCGGCCACCTTGACGTCGAGCGGCAGCTTGAACGGCATCCGCTCCATGAATTGGGCAAGTGCGGCGCGTTCCTTGCGCCAGTCGATAATCCCCGGCACCTTCTCGCGGGAAATGACCAGGTTTTCCGCACCCGTGAGCGACGGGACGAGGGTAAAATGCTGGTAGACCATGCCGAGGCCGAGCGCCGAGGCGTCCTTCGGACTGGCGATCCCGACCTCGCGGCCGTCGACCAGAATTTCGCCGGCGGTCGGGTGATAAAAGCCCATGATGCATTTGACCAGCGTCGACTTGCCCGCGCCGTTTTCGCCAAGCAGCGCATGAAACGATCCCGCCGGCACCTTGATGGAGACGTCGTCCAGCGCGGTGAAGGCGTCGAAACGCATGCTCATGCCGATCGTCTCGACGCCAACCGCTCTTTTGCTGCGATCACTCATGATCGAACCTCATGGCAACTGGGCGACGAAGGACGCCGAATTGGAGACCGCGCCGAACACGCCGCCTTGCATCTTAATCATCTTGATCGCAGCGAGATGGTTGCCGTAGTCGGTCGCCCCGCAGCAATCCTCCAGCATTACGCATTCGAAGCCGCGGTCGTTGGCTTCGCGCATCGTCGTGTGCACGCAGACGTCGGTGGTGATGCCGGTCAGCACGATGTTTTCGATGCCGCGCTGGTTGAGGATCAGCTCCAGGTCGGTGGCGCAGAACGAGCCCTTTCCCGGCTTGTCGATGATCGGCTCGCCTTCGGCCGGATAGAGGTCGGGGATGATGTCCCAGCCCGGCTCGCCGCGCACCAGGATGCGCCCGCAGGGTCCGGGGTCGCCGATGCCGGCATTGATGCGGCGCGAGCGCCAGCGCTTGTTGGCCGGCAGGTCGGCGAGATCGGGCCGGTGGCCCTCTCGCGTATGAATGACGGTGTAGCCCTTCGCCCGCATGGCCGACAGCACCGATCTGATCGGTTCGATCGGCGCCCGCACCAGCGAGAGATCGTAGCCCATATGATCGACATAGCCGCCCGGCCCACAGAAATCGGTCTGCATGTCGATGATGATCAGCGCCGTGTTGTCGGGCCGAAGCTCGCCATTGTAGGGCCATGGATAGGGATCGGCATCGATGTAGCGCTGCGTGATCTCGGCTCTGGCGTTCATTGAGAAAAACTCCAGTCTGGAAACGTCATTTGGTGATCGACAGTTCGCCCGGTGCGCGGGCCAGCGAACGGCTCGGCGACGAGGTGGCGATCATGATGACGAGGGTGAGAATGTAGGGTGCGGCGTAGAACAGATAGTAGCCTTGCGTGACGCCGACCGATTGCAGCGCCGGCCCCAGCGCGCCGGCCCCGCCGAACAGCAGCGCGGCGGCAAAGCAGCCGAGCGGGTTCCAGCGCGCGAAGATGACCAGCGCCACCGCCATCAGCCCCTGGCCCGACGAAATGCCTTCGGTCCAGCTGCCGGGATAGTAGAGCGACAGATAAGCGCCGCCGATTCCGGCCAGCGCGCCGCCGATGCCGGTGGCGATGAGGCGCACCGTATTCGGGTTGAGGCCCATGGCGCGCGCGGCGTCGGAACTGTCGCCGACCACGCGCAGGATCAGGCCGGCCCGGGTGTTGCGGAAAGCCCACCACAGGAACACGGCAAGTGCTGCACCGATCAGGAACAGCACGTTGACGTTGAGCGCCGCCTGCACCTGCGGAACATCGGACCAGCCGCCAAACGGGATGGCCGGCAGGTCGGGCGCCGAGGGCTGGATGAACGGTTTGCCGAAGAAGAAGGCGAGACCCGAGCCGAACAGCATCAGCGCAATGCCGATGGCGATGTCGTTAACGCCACGGAATCTGCAGATCCAGCCGTGGAACAGGCCGAAACAAATTCCGGCGGCTGCGGCGGCCAGCAGACCGAGCCATGGTGAGCCGGTCATCACCGCGACGGCATAGGCGGTCATCGCGCCGAACACCAGTGTGCCTTCGAGACCGAGATTGATGCGCCCCGAACGCTCGGTGATGGCTTCGCCCAGCGACACGAAAATGAAGGGCGTCGACACCCGGATGGCGCCGCCGAGCATGGCGAGCGGAACGCCCCAGAGGCCGATCTCGGTTGCGTTCATCAGGCAGTTCCCTTCAGGAGATCGGGCCTTTTCAAGAGATCGCCCCTCTGCCAGAGGTCGGGATTGAAGGCCTTGAAGCGGCCGTAGAAGGTTTCGCTGAACAGGATGACGACGAAGAGCATGCCCTGCAGCACCAGCACGGTGGCGTCGGGCAGGTCCATGCGGCGCTGGATCAGCCCGCCGGAGGCGTCGATGCCGCCAAGCAGGAAGGCGACCGGGATGATGGCGAGCGGATTGTGGCGGGCGAGGAAGGCGACCAGGATACCGGTATACCCATAGCCGGCGGCGAGCGAGGCGTTGGCGCTGCCTTGCACGGCGGCGACTTCCAGCATGCCGGCAAGGCCGGCAAAGCCGCCGGCCAGCGCGGTGAAACCGACAATCAGCGGTCCAACGGCAAGTCCCTGCACCTGGGCTGCCCTGACATTGCCGCCAGCGATGCGGGCGGCGAACCCCCAGCGGGTCTTTTCGATCAGCAGCCAGGACAGAATGCAGGCGATGATGCCGACGACCAGGCCCCAATGCACGTCTATGCCGGGAATGTTGCCGATGCGGTAGGCCTCGGCCAACGGCTCGGTCGACGGTTTGTTGAGCGAGGCGGGATCGCGCAGCGGTCCTTCCACCAGATGGTTCATCAGGGCGATGGCGATATAGGCCATCAAAAGGCTCGATATGGTTTCGTTGACGGCACGGTAGTGGCGTAGCGCGCCGACGGCACCGATCCAGATGCCGCCGGCGGCCAGGCCCGCCACGCCCATGACAAGAATAACGAAAAAGGCGGGGGCGCCGCTGGCGGCCACGCCCATGGCAGCCGCGGCAACGCCGCCCAGCACGATCGCGCCTTCGCCGCCGATGACGACAAGGCCGAGCCGGGCCGGCAGCGCCACGCAGAGCGCCGCAAGCAGCAAGGGTGCCGCCCGCGACAGCGAGTTCTGGATCGAGAACCACGAGCCGAAGCCGCCGCGCCACATCGTTTCATAGAGCTGCGCCGGCGATTTGCCGACCAGCGCGATGAACAGGCTGAACAGGGCCATGCCGACAATCAGGGCCGCGAGCGGGATGACGAGGGCTTCCGCCCGCCGGGCGATCCATTCGAGCGCCGTCGGATAGCTTTTGGCGCCGAGCATCACTGGCACGCTCGCGCTGCTCACGGTGTCTGCCATGGCCCCCGTCTCCGATCCATGCTCAAGCGGTCGAGCCGACGACACCCTCGACGAGATAGTCCATGCTTTCCAGCTCGATCGCGGCTTCGACGAAGGTCTGGCCCTCGGTTGCGACGACGTCGCCCTTGTTGTTCTTCAACGGCCCCTTGATCACCGAAAAGCCGCCCTTCATCATTTCGGCGAGCGTGCCGTCGAACTGTGCGCGCGCCGCCTCGCTGACGGCGGGGCCGAGCGGGCTCATCTTGACGAAGCCGTCGGCCAGTCCGCCGCGCGTGAAATTGGGCAGCGGCTTGCCGGCCACGAGGTCGTCGACGAACATCTTGTAGACCTTCGCCCAGTTCCATTCCGCACCGGTCAGGTATTTTTCAGGTGCCAGCGGGCTCTGATTGGCATGGTAGCCGCAGATGAAGGCGCCGCGCCCCGCCGCCGTTTCGACCACCACTTTCGGGCTGTCGACATGGCAGGTGATGACGTCGGCACCCTGATCGACCAGTGCATTGGTGGCCTCCGCCTCCTTGACCGCCAGCGACCATTCGCCGGTGAAGATCACCTGGCAGGTGATTGCCGGGTCGACCGAGCGTGCGCCGAGCAGGAAGGAGTTGATGTTGAGCAGGACCTGCGGAATGGGCTTTGCCGCGACGAAGCCGATCTTCTTGGTCTTGGTGGCGTGGCCGGCGGCGACGCCGTTGAGATACTGGCCCATGCCGATATAGCCGAAATAGGAACCGGCATTCATCGGATGCTTGTCCTTGTTCCACATGCCGCCGCAATGGCGGAACTGCACGTCGGGGAATTTCGCGCACATGGCCAGCATGTGCGGATCGAAATAGCCGAAGGAGGTCGGGAAGATCAGCGAGGCGCCGTCGAGGTTGATCATCGATTCCATCGACTTCTGGACATCGACCGTTTCGGGGACGTTCTCCTCCTCAACCACGGAAATGCCCTCGATGGCCTTCAATGTGGCGGCACCCTCGGCATGCGCCTGGTTGTAGCCGTAGTCGTCCTTCGGTCCGACATAGATGAAGCCGACAGTGACGGCAGCGGCGAATGCCCTGCTGATCGGGAATGACGCCGAGGCCAGGCCGAGCGCCGCTCCGGCGGCGGAGGTCTTGAGCAGCTCGCGGCGGCTAAGCATGAATCTCTCGGTCATGTGAATGCTCCCTGTTGGACCCTTTCCGGGTCGATTGATTCCCTTCTCGTAAAAGTGCATGCAATCGCTGTGCCAGTTCAAAACCTGGATTTTATCCAATTAAATCAGTTGGCATGCCGATTTGCCGTGCCCAAGCGAAAGGCAATTGCATGCACTTTTTGCCTTTCAATTAGCCAGTTTGACATCTAGATTAAAATAAAGGCATAGAGGGCCGCCCGAGTCGAAACTTCCGGCGAACCACTTGCCGCACGGCCGCGAAAAAGACTGGACGGAGGAGAATTGTCGGGGAAGCGCAGCTTGATCAGGTCGGGCACGACGGTCGATCAGATGGTGAGGGCGATCGGTGACCGGATCGTCACCGGCTTCCTGCGCCCCGGCGAAAAGCTCGACGAGGCCTCGCTGGCTGCCCGTTTCGATGTGTCGCGCACCCCCGTCAGGGAGGCGCTTGGCCGGCTGAGCGCAATGGGGTTGGTCGAAAGGCGTCCCAACCGCGGCGCCACCGTCGCCGTAGTGACGCAGGAGCATCTTGCCTCGATGTTCGAGAGCATGGCCGAGCTTGAAGCGATCTGCGCGCGGTTCTCGGCCGAGCGCATGACCGCCGGTGAACGCCGCGCGCTCGAATCCGAGCACCAGGCATCGGCGCGCCTCGTGCAATTGGGTGCGGAGGAGGACTACGAGTATTTCAACACCGAGTTCCACACTCGGCTCTATCGCGGCGCGCACAGCAAGCACATCTATGAACTGACCGTTATGACACGCAGCCGGCTGGCGCCGTTCCGGCGCGCGCAATTCATGCTGCCGGGCCGCCTGGCCAAATCCTGGCAGGAACACGACGTCATCGTTACCGCAATCATGCGCGGTGACGGCGCCGCCGCAGGGCAAGCAGCCAAGGATCACGTCTCCATCGTCAGCGAGGCGAGCGCCGTCTTTGCTGCAGTTGACCCGTTGAAGCCGGCGGCGGATCCGATCGGGATGTCGTCCTAGTGGTCAAAACCTGACGCTTGGTACCCGAAACTGAATACCGTTTTGACCCGAGGCGACCTATGTCTTGCGTGTAGCGAATGGCCGCTTCGCGCCTCGATGTCGACCTAGCGGCACGCCATCCCGGCGTGAGCCCCATGGGACTGCAGCAACTGCTTGAAGCTTTCCGCGCCTATACGGGCGACGTCGAAAATCGTGCTATATCATCGGACACGAAGCACGGAGGCAGCTCAGGCGCAAAAAAGCCGTGAGACAAGAGTCGGCGAAATCTGTCGGATTTGGTCTTAGCCGTCATCGATGCCTCAGTCGCGCTGTCCGGCGTCTCGCCGCACAGAGATTTCTATCTCAGCGCGCGCCAGTTGCAACTTCACGAGTAGTGGAATGCCACGTGGCAATATCGGTCCCCAACATGAGCCCGTCTTCGATCTCAAATCGGCGGCGGCAGTGCTCGAAGCCAGCGGCGACCACAGGGTTTTGAGCTGCCGTCGTTGTCAACAAACCCCACAGGCGCTAAGCTCCACGCTGGGATCAGGCAATGGAAAGTACCGATGCCGGAGCAGATGCACGCCAGGTTGTTCCATCGGCTTGTCGCCCTGTTTTTCATCCTTCTTCTCGGCGCGCATCCCGCCAGCGCCCAGAACCGCCCCGCTCCGACCCCGCTGTTCGACACTCCAGGCCTTGCCGCCGAGGCGTTGAAAGCCATCGCCGAGCGCATCGGGCGCGAGCCGCGGGTCGCGCTGGTGGATATCCGGGGCTCCGAGATGACCGTGCATGTGCAGGGCGCGCGCCCCCATCATCTCGACAAGTGGACCTGGATACGCGGCCGCGGCTTTTTCATGGGCATGACGACGCGGATCCGCGGCCCGGAGATCGCCCAGCCGCTCGTCGCGACGCTCGACCCGACAACCGTCCTTTTTCCACTCGAAGGCCTGCCGCTCGACGACCTGCCCGCACTGATCGACCGGATCTCGCCCCGCGCCATGCTTGAAGAGCCAGCACTTCCGCAGTCCATTCGGATCGAGCGGCAACTCCTGCTCGTGGGCGGCACCCGCGTGGGCGAGGCGCGGATCATGGTCCACTGGGACACCGGGCGCGAAAGCTCCTACGTTTACCTCAACATGGACGGCAGCATCCACACGGCCGATGTCTTGGGCACCTTTCGCGCCCGCGGCCTCGACATGGCGCGGGATGACTGGCATCTGCCGATGGCGGCGCAGGATCTCGCCTTCTTCGGCAACCACCGCAGCATCCTTCGGGTCGAGATCGAGCCGCGAGACATCGACGTGAGCTACATGGACCCGCAGAGCCGCAGCCAGACGACGGGCATGCGCTGGACGCTGAACGGCCTCAGCGTGAACGCGCCGATCATGGAGATGCCTGCGACGATGCGGCCGCCGACCGAGGATGTGTTCGCCTTCACCGATATCGACTTCGCAATGCTGCCCGCGCTCAAGGCGGCGGCGCTGGAGAAGGTGAACGAGCCCGGCATGCGGGTGCTGAAGATAGTGGCGAACCGTCCGATCACCAGCATCGGCACGCCACAGCTTGTCTGGACGCTCACCGTCGGCGATCCTGCGAAGCAGGGAAACTGGATCACCCGGACCGAGGGCGAGGCATGGCAGGTCGTAGCAAGCCCTGCCGGCGAGATTCTTCGGGTTATCCTTCCCCCCGGCCGACGCCCGTCGGTGGATTGGTGGACGCCCGCCAACCTACGCGACGTGATCGACCGGCTCGTTTCCACCTTTCCAGTCAGCCATCCCTTCCGCGAGATCGTGCTCGATCCCCAAGGCGGCAGGGCTCATGCCGTCGACGGGGGCGACCCGACGCTGTGGCGGGAATTCAGCATCACCGCGCACGATATCTCCGTGTCGTCCATTGGAGGTGGACGCCATGACGGGGTGGACGGGACATGGTTCACGCTGGACGCGCTCGATGGCTACAGCACGGAAGTGATTTTCGACCTCGTCTCGCGCACGTTCGAGACTATGAACCTGCCCGATGGCTACATATCCAGGTTGACGTTTTCGCGCGGGAATACCTGGGTTCGGCCGCCCGAGGGGAGGGTGATGCTGGAAATACGGGTGGAGCACGGAATGCGCGGCGGCCGGCTCACCTGGCTCGCCGACGGGACCGAATTGGACCGTGTGATGCCTTGAGCTGCGGTCAGTAATCTCTCATCCGGTGATGACAACGGTCACGCCGAGCAGGCCATGGCCTAGACATCAGGATGCTCTCGGCAGCGCTTCTGACGATGGGATAATCCCGCAAGGAATCCCGGAGGGTGTGAGCCATGTGGAGGATAGGCCATGAAGTGGAAGTCGCTTCGATCAACTGCGCTCGCCGGCCTCACCGTGGCCGCGATTCTCCTGGAGGCGCGGGCTGGGTTCGCCGTCGACGAAGAACCGTTGAACCTGCTGCGGCTCACCTCGGCGAAGGTCGAATCGACCACTTCTCCCGCCGACGTGACTGCGATCGCGCGGTTGACAGACGGCGACGCGAAGACGGTCGCGGAGATCGACGCGACGGAAGCCACACCGCTGGACGTCACGTTCACGTTCGGTGGAGGCGTTGTGGCGCCGGAGGGGATCAGGGTCACGCTGCCGGAGGGCTCGGGCAGTGCGGCAGTTCGCGTGGAGATCCTCGTCTCGACGGCGTCGGCGCACGCCGGGTTCCGGTCCCTTCGCACTGACCCGCTTGCGGCGGAGGGCAAGCCGCAGACGTTCGAGTTCCCCACCACCGCGGCGCGCTGGATCATCGTGCGGCTCGCGCCGCAGCCCGGGGCGCGCAAGGTAGCGGCAGCGGAAGTGGAGGTTATCGGTCGGGAGGGTGAGCCGAAGAGCCACTACGCGTTCGCCGAGTCTCCGGCGAAGGCCTTCGACGTGCTCACGCGCCTCGAGAAGACGACGTCGCTCAAGCTGGCGGTCTCCGACGACGAGAAGGCGATGTTCGCGAAGGCGAAGGCGGGGCGCTTGACGCCCGTGGAGTTCGCCGAGGCCGCGCTGCTGGCGTCGGGCGTAGTCGACGCGGGAAAAAGGAAGGAGTACCTGAAGCGCCTGGACGCGTTGGAGCAGCAGGCCCGCGCGGCGGTGGCGAACACGCGCACTCCCGCGGCCAAGGGCGAGGCGCTCCTCGAGTGGCTCCACAAGGGCCCGATTTCGAAGGGCTACGTGGCGCGCCAGACCGGCCTCTCGGTGATCTTCGACACGGGTACGTTCAATTGCGTGTCGTCCGCCGTGCTCTACAACGTGCTCGCGCTGCGGCTCGGGCTGGACGTGCGCGCGATCGAGGTGCCCGACCACGCGTTCTCGATCCTCTACGACGGCACGCGGCACATGGACGTGGAGACAACGAACGCCAAGGGGTTCAACCCCGCTAGGGACAAGGCCGCCATCGCCAAGTTCGAGCAGATGACGGGCTTCCGCTACATCCCCGACGCGCACCGCGACCAGCGCCGAGAGGTCGAGGAGGCGGGGCTGGCGGCGATCATCTACTACAACCAGGGCGTGTTGCTCTCGGAGGCGAAGCGCTACCACGAGGCGCTCGTGGCGAATTTCCGGGCGATGAGCCTCGACCCCGAGTTCGGCTCGGCGGTGAAGAACGCGCTGGCCGTGCTCGCGAACTGGGGAGCGGAGCTTTCGCGCGACAGCAAGTTCCAGGACGCCCTGGAAGTCGTGACGACCGGCCTCGCGCTGGCGCCGAAGGACGCGGCGCTCGTCAATAACCATTCGGCTGTTTGGAGCCAGTGGGCGCTCAGCGCGGTGGACGCCGGCAAGCCGTCCGAGGCGCTCGCCATCCTCGAGCGAGCGGCCGCCGCGGTGCCCAGCGGGGGGTTCGAGGGGATGCAATCGCTCGTGTACATCCGGCCGGCGGACATACGGATGCGGGAGGGCCGGTGGGAGGACGCGCTCGCGGCGGCCGTGCCGGGCTTCGAGGCGCTCGCGGGCGAGCCGCGCAAGGAGCTCGAGAAGTGGCTCGGCTACTTCGGGCAGGAGTGGTCCGCCGCGCTGGCCAAGAAGGAGGGTGAGGCGAGGGCCCTTGGGGCACTGCGCGGTTTCGTGGCGCGCTTCCCCGGCAACGAGCACGTGACTTCGGCGGCGGACAGCCACGTACGCCGGATGGCGTTCGGGTTGGCCGACGCGGGGAAGTTCGAGGAGGCGCTCGCGGCGATCCAGGGGGCCAAGGATTTGATGAAAGACACAGCGGGCGTCCGCGAGGCGTCGCTTTACGTCTACGACGACTGGGCGAAGCGCCACATGAAGGACGGTCGGTGGGAAATGGCGGCGGATGTGTACGTGAAGGGGTTCGCGGCGTACCCGGGCGAGGGGCTGTTCAAGGCCAACGTGGCGTATCTTGCGCAGGAGTGGACGAAAGCCGCCTACGCGAAGGGCGGCGCGGACGCGGCGGCCGAGGTGATGAAGTCGATGGCGGAGCGGTTTCCGGGGCTGACGGGCCTGTCGAAGAGTGGCGGGAATGAACTGCAATGGGCCGTAAACGCGCGCGTCGAGGAGGGGAAGTACGAGGAGGCGCTCGCGGCCCTGGAGAAAGGGCGGCAGTTGCTGGAGGATAGCGACGCGGAGCAGACGTACCTGTACGTGTACGACTTCTGGGCGAGGAAGCGCATGGAGGCCGGCGCGTGGGAGGAGGCCGCGGACGTGTACCTGAAGGCGCTCGCGCGATATCCCGAGGCGGGCATGCTCCAGCAGAACGTCGCGTACCTGGGCCAGGAGTGGACGAAAGCCGCCTACACGAAGGGCGGAGCCCCGGCGGCCGCCGCGGTCGCGAAGGCCCTCGCGGCGAAGTTCCCTGGAGTCGAGTCCATCGGGAAGTCCGGCGGCCAAGGGGTGGCCCGTGTAGTCCATGACTCGATTGGAAACGCGAAGTTCGAGGCCGCGCTCGCGGCCGTGGACCAAGGGAAGGAGTTTCTGCCGGGAAACGAGGCGCAGGAGCTCTACTTCGCGGCATACGACGGCTGGGCCAAGCGTTACATGCAGGACGGCCAGTGGGAGAAGGCGGCAGACGTCTACGAGGCGGGTCTCGGGCGGTTCCCCGCGATGGAAAAGCTTCAGGGGAACATCGGGTGGTTCGCGCAAGAATGGGCGAAGGAAGTGGCCGCTGGGCAGGGGCCGGACAAGGCCGTGGAAGTTCTGCGAGCGTTGAAGCAGAGGTTCCCGGGCCTGCAGAACGTAGCGCGATCGTCTAAGAACTACCTGAACAACAATGTGAACGCTCTCGTGCGGGACAACAAACACGAGGAGGCGCTCGCTGTGCTCGAGAGGCTGAAGGACCTCGCGGAAGGGGAGGCGGACGTGGAGAGGCTCGCAGTGTTCGCGTACGACCGGTGGGCGAGGAGGTTCATAGAAAAGAAGGACTGGGACGGGGCGATTGCGATCTACGACAAGGGCCTCGCGCGGTATCCGGACCAACGATTGTTCGAGCAGAACAAGGCGTATTGCATCGAGCAAAAGAGCAGGTAGGAGCGGGCTGTCCGCTCACGGGTGGATCCGGCGCCCGTATGCCTCCCAGAGAGGACCCGGGTGTTGGGGGCAGGGAAGGGGAGTTGCTAACGGCATCAAGTCCAGTCCCGCACAACTGGACGAGAAAACCAAGCAATCTCGGGGCCGTGTGTTTTGGGGGAATGACGTGAGGTGACCCCTAGCAGCAATCAGGCAAACTGCCCAATCCGTCGGCGATGCGATGATTTTCGCGTCACTCGGGCAAATCTCGAAGCCGCACAGTTCCACAAATGCCGGGCATTTGGCATAATTCGGCTTTGGCATGCTCCTTGCTTCGTAGATGGTGTGCAGAGCGTCTAGGGTTCCGGCCGCGACAAAGCGGTGCTGGTCCAAGAGATGCGACCGCCAGGGATGCACTGAGGCATCCGGCGGAACACGGCGGGCCAAAATCCCGGGAGAACCCTGCACGGGTTTGCTGGCGCGAACCTCTCCCGGATACGCGCTCGCAAACCCCAACATTAATTCCGGTCGCAATCCGGATCGCGAACAGGGGTACGCAATGCTTCGCAAGCTGGCCGCAATCATCCTAGCCGCATCACTCAGCCTTCCCATCGTTTCCGCCGCCGGCGCGGCGCCCAAGAAAGACTTCAAGATATGCTGGTCGATCTATGTCGGCTGGATGCCGTGGGGCTATCTCTCCGACAGCGGCATCATGAAGAAATGGGCCGACAAAAACGGCATCAATGTCGAGATCACCCGCATCAACGACTATGTCGAAAGCATCAACCAGTACACCGCCGGCGGTTTCGACGGCTGTTCGATGACCAACATGGACGCGCTGTCGATCCCCGCTGGCGGCGGCGTCGACACCACCGCCTTGATCATCGGCGACTTCTCCAACGGCAATGATGCGGTGATCCTCAAGGACAAGGCAGCGCTCGCCGACATTGCCGGCCAGAAGGTCAACCTCGTCGAGCTCTCCGTCTCGCATTACCTGCTGGCGCGGGCGCTGGACACGGTCAAGCTCGCCGAGAAGGACATTACCGTCGTCAACACGTCCGACGCCGACATGGTCGCGGCCTATGGCACCAGCGACGTCACCTCGGTCGTTACCTGGAACCCGCTGGTTTCCGAGATCGTCGCCATGCCGGGTGCGCACAAGGTTTTCGATTCCGCGCAGATTCCCGGTGAGATCATCGACATGATGGTCGTCAACACCGAGACGCTTAAGGACAATCCGGCATTGGGCAAGGCGCTTGTCGGCGCATGGTACGAGGTGATGGAACTGATGAACTCTGACACGCCGGAAGGCAAGGCAGCCAAGGAGGAGATGGCCAGGGCATCCGGCACCGACCTCGCCGGCTTCGACGCGCAGCTTGCCTCGACGGCAATGTTCTACGATCCTGCCAAGGCGGTCGACTTCGCCAACGGCGCCGAATTGCCGAAGACGATGGATCTGGTCCGCAACTTCCTGTTCAGCCATGGCATTCTTGGCACCAACGCGACGAGCGTCGACGTGGTCGGCATGAGCTTTGCCGACGGATCGACGCTGGGCGACGCCAACAACGTCAAGCTTCGTTTCGATCCAGCCTTCATGGCCGAGGCGGCAACCGCAACGCCCTGACCCGACATGCTGGCCAAGGGAATAAGCGCCAGGGATGAAGCCTCCGCGACGGGCGGTGAGGGCATTGCGCGCCCTTCCCGGCCAAGGCCGAGGGTGCGCCTTCGTATGATCAATGCGAAGGTTTCGCGCGGCGGCGCCTTGTTTCTCGGCGGCTTGCCGTTCCTGTTTGTGGCGATTGCCTATCTGATCGCCTCGGCGCAACGGCTGGGGGTCAATCCCAGCGACAAGCTGCTGCCTTCGCCGCCACAGATGTGGTCGGCCTTTCTTGACCTTGCCACGGTGCCTGACAAGCGCTCCGGCGACCTCATCCTATGGGTCGACACCTATGCCAGCCTCCTCAGGCTGTTTGCGGGCGTGGGCGTGGCGACGGTCGCCGCGCTTTCGCTCGGCATTGCCATCGGCTTCATCCCGCGGGTGCGGGCCTTCCTGCTGCCCTTCGTCACCGTCGTTTGCGTCATCCCTCCGCTGGCGTTGCTGCCGATCCTGTTCATCGCGCTCGGCCTCGGCGAAACGGCCAAGATCACGCTGATTGCTCTTGGCGTCGCGCCGGTGATGGTGCGCGACATCGCCAACCGGGTGGTGGAGTTGCCACCAGAGTTGGTGGCCAAGGCGCAGACGCTTGGCGGCAACAGCTGGACCACGGTCTTGCGGCTGGTGCTGCCGCAGATCATGCCGCGCCTCATCACTTGCGTGCGGCTGGCGCTCGGGCCGGCCTGGCTGTTCCTGATCGCCGCCGAAGCCATCGCCTCGACCGAAGGCCTGGGTTACCGCATCTTCCTCGTTCGCCGCTATCTCTCGATGGACGTCATCCTGCCCTATGTCGCCTGGATCACGCTGCTTGCCGTCATCACCGACTGGCTGCTGGTGCGGCTGTCGCGGGCAATCTCCCCTTGGGCGCATCCGGTGGAGGCCAGATGAGCCGCATCGTCGTTCACGGGCTGGAAAAGTCTTATGGCGATGCCCGCGTGCTCGAGCGGGTCAACGTCACCGCCGAAGCCGGCGAATTCCTGTCGCTGGTCGGCGCCAGCGGCTGCGGAAAATCGACGTTCCTGCGCATTCTGCTCGGCCAGGAGCAGCAGAGCAGCGGTGTCGTCATCGTCGGCGATGGCCCGATCGTGCCCGAGCCGACGCCGCAGCGCGGCATCGTCTTTCAGCGCTATTCGGTGTTTCCGCATCTGACCGCCATGCAGAACCTGCTGCTGGTCGAAGACTTTCGCTCGGGCGGGCCGTTTGGCCGCGTCTTCGGCGCCAGGCGCAGAAACGCCAGGCAACAGGCCGAGGCCATGCTGGCGCGGGTTGGCCTTGCCCATGCGCGCGACCTCTATCCGGCATCGCTCTCCGGCGGCATGCAGCAGCGGCTGGCGATTGCGCAGACCTTGCTCGGCCGTCCGCAGATCCTGCTACTCGACGAACCGTTCGGTGCGCTCGATCCCGGCATCCGCGTCGAGATGCACGACCTGCTGACCGAGCTCTGGACCGAGCACGGCATGACGGTGGTGATGGTCACCCACGACATCGAAGAGGCCTTCAAGCTCGGCACCCGCGTGCTGGTCTTCGACAAGCTGCGCCACGATCCGCAGTTCCCGTCCGCTTACGGCGCGACGATCACCTACGATCTGAAGCTCGATCGCAAGACCCGGGCTTCCTCTCATCACTTGGCCAAGGTGGCCGCGATGGTCGGGACGACCCGCCCGGAAACAGCAATGGCGACGACGGCGTCGTAACGGAGAGTTTGAATGTCCAGAAATATCCCCGAA
Source organism: Mesorhizobium sp. WSM4846 (assembly GCF_055811415.1). Classification (NCBI taxonomy): domain Bacteria; kingdom Pseudomonadati; phylum Pseudomonadota; class Alphaproteobacteria; order Hyphomicrobiales; family Phyllobacteriaceae; genus Mesorhizobium; species Mesorhizobium sp. WSM4846. Next base: position 28,122 of record NZ_JBVVPZ010000010.1, on the reverse strand, counting down.
CGCAGCCACCGCCGTGCAGGGCTCGTCGCCCGGGCGGCCAGGGAACGCTTTCACCATCCCGATTTCGACGCCCGCGGCACGCAGGGCTGGAAATCGATCGAGGCCGAGGGCAAGCTGCCGGAAAGCGGCTGGCGCAAGGAGCAGCAATGGGCGCTCGACATGGGCCTGCCGGGATCGGAGTCGATCGTCGACAAGTCGATCCCGACATTCGCGCGCGGCGAGCTGCCGCATTTCGCCGGCATCAACACCTTTCTCAAGGCGCCCTATGTCGAGAACGTCCGCGATGTCGGCAAATATGATGCTGCCGTCATCGGCATTCCTTTCGACAGCGGCACCACTTACCGGCCGGGAACCCGCTTCGGGCCGCAAGGCATTCGCCGCATCTCGGCGCTGTACACGCCGTACAACTATGAGCTCGGCGTCGATTTGCGCGAGCAGATGACGCTGTGCGACGCCGGCGACGTCTTCACCATTCCCGCCAACCTCGAAAAGAGTTTTGACCAGATCACCAAGGGCGTCAGCCATGTCGCCTCGTCGGGCGCGCTGCCGATCATGCTGGGCGGCGACCATTCGATCGGATTTCCTTGCGTGCGCGGCATCGCCGACGTGACCTCGAAGCGCATCGGCATCATCCATTTCGACCGCCATATCGACATCCAGGAAAAGGATCTCGACGAGCGCATGCACACCACGCCCTGGTTCTGGGCGACCAACCTGCCGAATGTCTCGGCGACCAATCTCGTGCAGCTCGGCATCGGCGGCTGGCAGGTTCCCCGCTACGGCGTCGCCGAGGCGAGGAAGCGCGGCACCAACGTGCTGACCATTGCCGACATTGAGCAGATGGGACTCGAGAAGGCGGCGGAAATCGCGCTCGAACTCGCATGGAAGGACACCGACGCCGTCTACATCTCTTTCGACGTCGACAGCCTCGATTGCGGTTTCGTGCCCGGCACAGGCTGGCCTGAGCCGGGCGGATTCCTGCCGCGCGAGGCGCTCAAGCTGCTTGGGCTGGTGACGGCGCCTGGCATTTGCGGCCTGGAAGTGGTCGAGGTCTCGCCGCCCTACGACACGTCGGACATCACCGCGCTGTTCGGCGTGCGCGTCGTCGTCGAGGCGCTTGGCTCGATGGTCGCCCACGGCAATCTCGGCAAGCACAAATCGATCATCGACAAACCGGTGAGTTTTTGACCATGCACGACGATCATCACCACCACAATCATGGCCATGACGGCGGCCACAATCATCACGGGCCGAACGGTCATCATGACCATCCGCACGCCCCCGGCCACAATGGGCCCGCTGGCAAGCCGCTGCAATGGCAGACGCCGCATCTGCCGGATCAGGCTCACAAGCTGCCGGTCGATCCCGCATCGGTCGACCTCGACCTTGTCGAAACCGCCTTCCTCGAAGGCTTTGCGCGGGCGCCGGACCCATCCAGCTTTCTGCGTCTGGCCGGCATACCCTTTGTCGGCGAGAGGGCCGACGGCGTGCGGCTTCATCTCTTGCGCGTCGAAACCGAGGATCTGGTTGACGTCGGCGCGGTCATGCCGCTCGTCGGCGGCACCGGCGTCGCCTATCACCCGCTGCCGGCGCGCCTGACATCGCACCGCCGCCGCCTCGCTTTCATCTATCACGATGGCGCTGAGCAAAAGCCGCTCGGCTTCGCCGCGGCGCGCGCCCTTGCGGACCGTTCCGCCGCTTCGCAATTCACCGTTCCCGGGCACTGAAACCAGAACCCGTCACTCTCATCGAGCAGGTACAACCATGAAAACATTTGCAAGCATGAAAACAATGGCAAGACTTGGCATCCTTTCAGCTCTCGCCGCCCTCACACCGTCGCTGGCGTTTGCCCATAGCGGCGGCGCTCACGTCCACGGCTTTTTCGCCGGCCTCCAACATCCGCTCCTCGGCATGGACCATCTGCTCGCAATGGTCGCAGTCGGCATCATCGGCGCCCGTGCCGGCGGGCGCAGCATTGTCCTTGTGACGCTGGTCTTTGTCTCGGCCATGGTCGCAGGGGCCTTGCTTGGCATGGCCGGCATCGGCCTGCCTTCGCTTGAAACCGGCATCGCGCTGTCGCTTGTGGTCTTCGGCGCGATGGTCGGCCTCGCCAAGCCGCTGCCGCTGGCCGCCGCCGCGGCGCTGACGGCCCTGTTCGGCCTCTTCCACGGCAACGCCCACGGCCTCGAGATCCCCGGGAACGCCGACAGCATCGCCTACGCCGCTGGCTTCGTGCTCGCCACGTCGATGCTGCATGCGATCGGCATTCTGTCCGCTGTCAAGCTGGCTCGTTGGCCGACGAGGGTCCACACTGCGGGGTTCGCCACCTCGCTGGTTGGAATGGCCATGGCGGCCCAAGCTTTTTGAGACGTAGCGGTCGGCGAACAGAACTGGAAAGCAGATGAGCCAGAAATGGTCGATGAGGCTGCGGCGCATCCGCGATTTGCTGTACCAGATCCTGAAGGTCCGAGCCCAACGGCTTTGAGGGGCGCGGCTTTCGCACCTCGGTCGAAATGAGCGTCAGAATTCGAGCGCCTGCCTGAGCGCCGGACCGCTCCTGACGCGGAGATCGAGGTCGGCCTCGATATGGTCGATGTGGTGCAGCATCAGGGCGCTGGCGCGTTCGGAATTGCCATTTTCCAGCGCCTCCAGGATGTTCATGTGCTCGCTATGGCCGCAGCTCGAGACGCCCGAGCGGCCATAGAGCGCGATCACCAGCGATGACCGCGCCACCAGTTCTTCCATGAAGCGCTGGAGGATCGCGTTTCCGGCAACCGAAGCCAGCAGCAGGTGAAAATCGCCCGAAGCCTTGATTTCCGAGCGTCTTGCATTTGGTCCGCGTTCGGCAATGAAGCGGCCCTCTTCATCGAGCTGCGCCTTGAAGGCAGCGACATGGTCCGGCGTCATCCGCCCGGCTGCGGCAATCGCGATGCCGGGCTCGATGAGCCGGCGCGAAGCGAAGACCTGACGCGCTTCCTCCGGCGACGGGTTGGCGACGAAGGCGCCGCGATTGCGCTCGGTCCGCACCAGGCCTTCGAAGGAGAGCATCTGCAGCGCCGCGCGCGCCACGGTGCGGCTGACATCGAATAAAGTGCCGACCTCGCCTTCCGACAGCTTGGTCCCGGGCGCCAGCCGGCGGTCGACGATCGCGTCACGCAACTGGTCGCGGATCGCCTGGGCGCGATCCTCGTTGGCACTGTCGACAGCAGGGAAAGTCTGGTCGGCTATATTCATGGTGGTGGTCCCTGCGCCTTTCTAACCTGAATCGGGTCGCTTGCACGAGGGCAAAGTGAATACGATGCCGGAAAAGATTGCATACGATTTTTGCGGGAATCGCCGGCGATCGCCTATAATTTGTGCATTCGTAGGCATGCCATTTCGAGGGGCAGCCGGAGGCAATTCTGATTTTCCCAAGGAATCAATCGTTTGAGGCCGATCTAGGGCAACTGGCATGCATGATGCTTTGCTTAAGTTGATTTAGAGAGGAAGCCGGATGTCCAAAGCCGCCGAAATCGACATCGTGTCCGTTTCGAAGATCTATGGCGCTACGACCGCCGTGGAAGACATCAGCTTGAAAATCCCCGCGGGAACCTATTGCTGCCTGCTCGGGCCGTCCGGCTGCGGCAAGACCTCGACGCTGCGCATGATTGCCGGGCATGAAAGCATATCGAGCGGCGACGTGCGTCTCGGCAACACGGTGGTCACCGACTTGCCGCCGGCCAGGCGCGGCACCGCCATGATGTTCCAGTCCTACGCGCTGTTTCCGCATCTCGACCTGGTCGACAATGTTGCGTTCAGCCTCAAGATGAAGGGCGTCGGCAAGGAAGAGCGCCGCGCCAGGGCGCTCGATATGCTGAAGCTGATGCAGATGGAGGGCTACGCCGGCCGCCGCCCGGCGCAGCTTTCGGGCGGACAGCAGCAACGCGTCGCTCTGGCCCGCGCGCTGATCACCGACCCCGAAGCGCTGCTGCTCGACGAGCCGCTATCGGCACTCGATTCATTCCTGAAGATCCGCATGCGGGCGGAATTGAAGAAGCTGCAGACCTCGCTCGGCATCACTTTCGTCCACGTCACCCACAGCCAGGAGGAGGCGATGGCGCTCGCCGACCTGATCGTGGTCATGAATGACGGCCGCATCGAGCAGGCGGCGCATCCACGTACCGTCTTCGAGCGGCCGGCCACTGCGTTTGTCGCCCGTTTCATGGGCGATCACAATGTCGTCTCCGGCCGCGTCAGCGGCAGCCGCGACGGCATGGTTGTCTTCGATGTGCCGGGTGGCGCCTCGCTTGCGGCCAGCGGGCAGGGCAGGGCGATCGGCGAGCCGATCGATATCGCCATTCGCACCGACCACGTGCGGATCGGCGACCCGCCGGCCACCGGGCTCGGCTTCACCGGCATAGCCTCCAATGTCGAGTATCGCGGCTCGACCGTAAAACTCTCGGTCAATGGCGCCGGCATTGAGGATTTTACCGTCATCGTCGACGACACCAGCTTCTTCGCCAAGCCGGTCGCCGTCGGCGACGCGGTGCCGATCGCCTGGGACGCCGAGGACGCGATCGTCCTTGGCCGTCTCGATTCCTGAACCAGAACCACCAATCAAAGCAGGGGAACTGACATGACCAACACCACCGACAAGAAAACAGGAATTTCCCGCCGCTCGCTGCTCAAGACCGGTGCTGCCGCCGTCGGTCTTGCCGCCGGTTCGGGTGCCATCACCGGCTTCCCGACGATCTGGGCGCAGAACCCGATCACGCTGCGCCAATTCGGCACCGGCGTGTCGAACCTCAACGCCATTGCCGACAAGTGCAAGGCCGACCTCGGCATCACCCTGGAAATGACCGCGACCGATTCCGACGCCGCCGCCCAGCGCGCGGTGACCCAGCCGGACAGCTACGACATCGCCGACATCGAATACTGGATCGCCAAGAAGGTGTATCCGTCCGGCGTGATGCAGCCGATGGACGTCAAGAAGCTGAAATATTACGACAAGATCGTGCCGCTGTTCATCACCGGCAAGCTGACGCCCGACAGCGTCATCGCCCAGGGCACCGCGCCGCATACGGTCGGCTTCGTCGAGGCGCAGGACGCCAAGACCTTCGCCAAGCAGCCGACCCAGTGGATGACGATGGTTCCGACCATCTACAACGCCGATACGCTCGGCATCCGCCCCGACCTTGTCGGCCGCGACATCACCACCTGGGCCGACATCATGGATCCGGCCTTCAAGGGCAAGGCCGCCATCCTCAACATCCCGTCGATCGGCATCATGGATGCGGCGATGATCATGGAAGCCATGGGCAACATCAAATATGCCGACAAGGGCAACATGACCACGGAGGAGATCGACAAGACGATCGACTTCCTGATCAAGGCCAAGCAGGACGGCCAGTTCCGGGCGTTCTGGAAATCGTTCGATGAGAGCGTCAATTTGATGGCTTCGGGCGAAGTGGTCATCCAGTCGATGTGGTCGCCGGCCGTCGCTGCGGTGCGCTCCAAGGGCATCGCCTGCAAGTACCAGCCGCTCAAGGAAGGCTATCGCTCGTGGGGCGGCGGCCTTGGCCTGGCGGCGCACCTCAAGGGCGCCGAACTCGACGCCGCCTACGAATACATCAACTGGTACCTGTCCGGCTGGGTCGGCGCCTACCTCAACCGCCAGGGCTACTACTCGGCCGCCATGGATACGGCCAAGCAGTTCATGTCCGAGGACGAATGGGGCTACTGGGTCGACGGCAAGCCGGCCAAGGGCGACATCATGGCGCCGGACGGCAAGATCATGGAGAAGGCAGGCGCGGTGCGTGACGGCGGCTCCTTCGTCGAGCGCATGGGCAAGGTCGCCTGCTGGAACTCGGTCATGGACGAGGACCGCTACATGGTGAGGCGCTGGAACGAATTCATCGCGGCGTAGTGCCTTCTTGCCTTCTCACCTTGTGGGAGAAGGTGGCCGAGCGAAGCTCGGTCGGATGAGGGGTGTTGGACGGATCGCCAACGCTGAGTTTCTTCCAACACCCCTCATCCGTCTTGCCGCTGCGCGCCAATCCACCTTCTCCCACAAGGGGAGAAGGGACGCAGCTCCGGCCGCCTCGCAGCCTACCGAGATATTGATGACAGCAGTGCTCGAACGTCCTGGAATGATCAAGGCCAAACCGGCCAAACGCCGCCGCGTCTCGGTCGCCCGCTTCGTCCCCTACCTCCAGGCGGCGCCGCTGGCGCTGATCCTTGGCGCATTCCTTTTGCTTCCGATCCTGATGATCGCCGTGGTCTCCTTCTGGGATTACGATTTCGCAGCGATGTACCCGGATTTCCTGACCATCAACTACGCCGACACGCTCGGCTCGTGGGTCACCTGGAAAACCTATCTGAACACGCTGAAATACGCCGCCATCGTCTGGGCGCTGACGCTGTTCATCGGCTTCTGGGTCGCCTATTTCCTCGCCTTCCATATCAGGACCTCAGCCATGCAGATGGTGCTGTTCCTGGTCTGCACCGTGCCGTTCCTGACCTCCAACATCATACGCATGATCTCGTGGATTCCGGTGCTTGGCCGCAACGGGCTGGTCAATTCGACGCTGGTTGAGATCGGGCTGATCCCGAGGCCGATCGAATGGCTGCTCTATTCCGAATTCGCCGTGGTGCTGGCCATGGTGCATCTCTACACGCTGTTCATGGTGACGCCGATCTTCAACACGCTGATGCGCATCGACAAATCGCTGATTGAGGCCGCGCGTGACGCCGGCGCGTCCGGCTGGCAGGTGTTGTGGAACGTCGTCATCCCGCTTGCCAAGCCCGGCATGGCGATCGGCACCATCTTTGTCGTCACGCTGGTGATGGCCGACTTTTCGACGGTGCAGGTGATGTCCGGCGGACAGAGCGCCTCCGTCGCGCTGATGATGAAGAACCAGATGTCGCTGCTGCAATATCCGGCAGCCGCCGCCAACGCGGTCGTGCTGCTGGTGCTGGTGCTGCTGATGGTCGCCGGCATCCTGCGCATCGTCGACATTCGCAAGGAGCTATGAGGCGATGAGCCGGGACAAGCGCACCCTTGAATTCTACGTGCTGGCGGCATTCTTCGCCCTTTTCGTGCTGTTTCTCTACGGCCCGCTCTCGGCGATCCTGATCCTGTCCTTCCAGGGCGAGAATGGCGGGCTGACCTTTCCGCTGAACGGCGTTTCGCTGCACTGGTTCGCCAATCTGTTCGAACGCCAGGCGGTCGGTGATTTCGGCGGCAGCTTCAAACGCTCCTTTATCCTTGGCCTGATGGTGATGATCGTCACCGTTGTCGTGTCGCTGCTCGCCGGCCTGGCATTCCGGCAAAAATTTCGCGGCGCCACCGCTCTGTTCTATCTGGCCGTCGCCAGCCTGGTCGTGCCGTCGATCATCATCTCGCTCGGCATCGGCGTCGTCTTCCAGCAGATCGGCTTTCGTCCCGCCTGGTACACGTCTGCCTTCGGGGCGCATCTGACCTGGACCTTGCCTTTCGGCGTGCTGATCATGTTCGCCGTCTTCAACCGGTTTTCGCCGGCCTATGAGGAAGCCGCGCGGGACTTGGGCGCGACCTCCTGGCAGACCTTCGCGCATGTCGTCCTGCCGATGATCGCGCCCAGCCTGATCGGCGTCGGCCTGTTCGGCTTCACCCTGTCCTATGACGAGTTCGCCCGCACGCTGATGACCTCGGGCACCTTCAACACGCTGCCGCTCGAAATCTACGGCATGACGACGAATGTGACGACGCCGGTGCTCTATGCACTGGGCACCGTGACGACGGTATTTTCCTTCCTGGTGATTTTGGCGACGCTCGGCGCAATCGCCTATGTCGGCGGCCGTCGGCCGCGAGCTTGAGAGAACGCAGTGCAGATCCTCGTCGTTAATCCGAACACCACCGCCAGCATGACCGAAACCATTGCAGCGGCGGCGCGGCTCGTGGCCGGCGCCGGAACGGAGATCGCCGCCGTCACCTCGTCGATGGGACCTGTGTCGATCGAAGGCTATTACGACGAGGCGCTTGCCGTGCCTGGCCTGCTGGTCGAGATCGCCGCCGGCGAACGCTCGGGCGCGCAGGCCGCAATCGTCGCCTGTTTCGACGACACCGGCCTCGATGCGGCGCGCGCCATGGCCAACATTCCGGTCATCGGCATCTGCGAGGCAGCGCTCAGCACGGCCTCGTTCATCGCCCAGCGCTTCACCGTCGTCACCACGACCGAGCGCTCGCGCGTGCCGGTCGAAGCGCTGGTGCAGCGCTATGGCATGGCAGGACGGGCACGCGTGCGCGCGGCCGACATTCCGGTTCTTGCGCTCGAAGACCCAACCTCCGATGCGATCCTGAAGCTGCGCGGCGAGATCGCGCGCTCGCTCGACGAGGATCGCGCCGAGGCCATCGTGCTTGGCTGCGCCGGCATGGCCGATCTCGCCGCCGCGCTGCGGCGGGAGTTCGGCGTTCCGGTCATCGACGGCGTCGGCGCCGCGGTCAAGCAGGCCGAGGCACTGATCGCGCTTGGCCTGTCGACGTCCAAGCGTGGCGCCTATGCAAACCCGCTGGCAAAGCCCTATCTTGGCGCATTGAAGTCCTTCGCCCCCGGTACCGTAGCCGCCGAGTGAGGCAATGCGCCGAACGATCAGAACGCTCGCACTTGAAGACGTAAATATCCTTGTCGACTGGGCGGCAGCGGAGGGCTGGAATCCCGGCCTCGGCGATGCCGTGGCGTTTCAGGCGGCGGATCCAGAGGGCTTCATCGGCGCCTTTGTCGATGGCGAGATGGTGGCCGGTATTTCGGCCGTCGCCTATGGCGACGATTTCGGCTTCATCGGCCTCTACATCTGTCGGCCGGACAGGCGCGGTGAGGGCTATGGCAAGGCGGTGTGGGATGCCGGCATGGCGCGGCTCGGCGACCGCACGATCGGCCTCGATGGTGTCGTCGAACAGCAGGCCAACTACCGCAGCATGGGTTTTGCGCCGGTCTACCGGACGATCCGCTTCGTCGGTACGCCGAACGCTCCGGCAGCTGCCGACAGCGATATTTGCGTCATAGGCCCGGAAGCCGATGTCCTGGACTACGACAGCCGGTTCTTTCCCGCTCCGCGGCGATCCTTCCTGGAACACTGGCTGCGCCCGCCGCACGTCGCGCTTGCGATCGTCAGGGATGGCGCCATCAAGGGGTATGGCGTCGCCCGCCGCTGCCGGGACGGCTGCAAGATCGGTCCGCTCTTTGCCAACAGCCTGGACGCGGCAAGCCGCCTGTTCGCGGCGCTCGCCAACGCCTCGGGACCCGGAAATATCCATCTCGACGTCCCCGAGACCAGTGGAAGCTTTGCGGCTTTCCTGTCGTTCGCCGGCCTTCAACCGGGCTTCGAAACGGCTCGAATGTACAAGGGAAAAGCGCCGCAGCTCGCGCAGTTCGGCGTCTTTGCGATCACGACTTTGGAGCTTGGTTGAGACGGCGTCAGCTTTTTGTGCGCAGATCATCGATGCGAAGTTCCACGCCTTTTGGCTGGTCTCCTCGCGAAAAAACGTAAATGCCCAAGGCGATGGACTGCGACAACCAGAGCGCCGACGGCGAGGTACAGATTGTTCTGCCTCATCCAGTCGGTCGCGTGTCATGTGCCATTGGGGTGATGGCACCGCCATGTTCCCGCATGAGCTAAAAAGTTAGCCCGCCTGCATGTGCAGCGTTCAGGTCGCCAACGCATCAATTGGAAAGCCCGGTCGACGGGAGAAATACTCCTCTGAGAGGCGGGAACAATACCGTCGAAGTGCTGTTAGGTCCGTTCCTCTAACGGAGATAGACCATGTTTTTGCGCGTCGACAAGCTTCAGATCGAATTACCGGCACCGGCCCAACAGGATGTCAATGCCGCTTCAGCGCTCCAGGAGTTGCTTGGCGGGAAATACGGAGAAATGTCCACACTCGGTAACTACCTCTTCCAAAGCTTCAATTTCCGATCAAAGAGCAAGTTGAGGCCGTTCTACAGCCTGGTCGCGGCCATCACCGCCGAAGAGCTTGGCCATGTCGAATTGGTCAGCAATGGGGTGTCGATGCTTGCGAACGGTCCTGATGAACCCGGCGCTGACACGGTAGGTCCGACAGATATCACCGGCGCGCCGTTCGATATGATGAAGGACGCAAGACTGGCTGCCGGATTTTTGTCGCATGGTGGTGGCGCCGTGCCGATCGATTCAAATGGCCTGAGCTGGAACAAGGATTTCGTTACAACGACCGGCAACGTCATTTTTGACCTCCTCCACAATTTCCACCTCGAATGCGGAGCCCGCCTTCACAAACTGCGGGTCTACGAAACCTTGTCGGACCCGACCGGACGGGAGGTCTGCGGATATCTGTTGGTAAGGGGATCGGTGCATGCCCACGCCTATGCCCTCGCGCTCAAACAAATAACGGGTGTCGAAATCGAGAAGATGCTTCCAACGCCCAACATTCCGCTGGCAAACATCCCGGAGAGCCAGAAATATCTTGAGGAAGGCTCGCACCGACGCCTTTATACATTCAGTCCCGAAGATTACCGTGAGATAGCTGGGATCTGGGGCAATGGCGAAATGGCTCTCCCGGACGATCCTCCAGGTGAATTGGAGGTTGTCGAAGGAATGCCGGATGGCGGAAAGATCCAGGAGTTGGTGGGAGAGCCATCAGCTTTCACACCGGATTACGCGCCTGAGGAAATGTACGAGATTGCATCCAAGCTTTACAACGCGTCTCGGTAACGAGCCTCGATCGGTTAATGACGATGCCGTCGTTGCAGGCAAAGCCCGCGATCAGGCCGGGCCCAGCCGGACACCGTCCCGACTCGCGCTCCGGCTAATACAGCGGCTTGGCCATGTGCCGGGGCGCCGGCCATTCCGTCGTGATCCCGGGCTGCACCGGCCGCTCGAGATAGGTCGACAGAACCACATAGCTTCGCGTCGAGGTCACGCCAGGCGTTTCGTAAAGCCGCGACAGCAGGCCTTCGAGCGCCCTTGTGTCCTCGGTGCGGACCTTGATCAGCATGCATGTGTCGCCGGCCACCGAATGGATCTCCTCGACTTCGGGATGCTCGGAAATCGCCATCAGTTCGGGGGTCTTTCCCCAGCCCTTGGTGTCGATGTGCACGAAGGCAAGCAGCGGCTTGCGCACCGCCTTGGGATCGATGATCGCCGCAGTGTTGCGAATGGCGCCGCTGCGCCGAAGCCGCTTCACCCGTTCATGCGCGGCCGGCGGCGACAGGCCGACGCGATCACCGAGCTCGGCATAGCTGACCGTGGCGTCGTCGACCAGAACGCCTAATATTTTTCGGTCGGTTGCGTCGACGTCCCGGGCAGCGGGCCTGTTCTGCAGAATGCCATCTGTTTCTTCATCCATGGCGAAATTCCTTGTTGATACAGAACTTAGTACGGCCATTATCGCCTTATGACGAACAGTGATCAAGTCGCAACATTGACGGCAACGCCGCCTATCCCGGCGCTCGCCTATCTCCTCACCGGATGCATCGCGGTGATCGGCTCGAACTCGCTGGTTCTCGGTCCGATAGCACCGGCGGTGGCGGCGTCGTTTGCGACGAGCGTGCCGGCCGTCATGATCGCGTCCGCTGCCTTCGGCCTCGGCACATCGGCAAGCGCCTTGTTCCTGGCCCGCCATATCGATCGGCTCGGCGCCCGCCGCATGCTGCAAGGGGCCTTGCTGCTGCTGGCGGTCGCGCTCCTCGCCAGCGCCGCCGCGCCGACGGTAACGGCGCTGGTTGCAGCCCAGCTTGTCGCCGGCATCGCCGCCGGCGTTGCCATGCCGGCAATCTATGCCAGCGCCGCTGCGATCGCGCCGCCTGGCCGCGAAAGCGGAACCATCGGCGTCGTGCTGACCGGTTGGACCCTGAGCATGGTCGCCGGCGTCTCATTGTCGGCGGTGCTTGCCGACCTCGTCCATTGGCGCGCCGTTTTCGCGGCGGTCGCGGTGCTTGCGGCGCTCGCGTTGACCGACCTTACGCTGACCTCGCTCGGCGATGTCAGGAAAAGCGGCCCGGCGCCGACGCCGCTCGGCGCTTTGGCCGTTCCCGGCATAGTGCCGCTCCTGGTCGCCTGCGGCGCCTTCATGACCGCCTTCTACGGCGTCTATGGTTATCTTGGCGATCACCTTCACAATGGCTTGGGACGGCCGGTCAGCGCCAACGGCTTGGCGGCGCTCGCTTATGGCGCCGGCTTCGGCATGGCGGCACTGCTTGACGGCGTGATCGATCGGCTTGGCGCGCGACGTGTCATGCCGTTCGCCTATCTGCTCGTCGCGGCCGTCTATGTCGCGCTCGCCGCGGCAGGCAGCAGTTTCCATCTGACCATCGCGATGGTCGCAGTCTGGGGCCTTGCCAATCATTTCGGGCTGAACGTCCTGGTGATGCGCCTCTCGGCGCTCGATCCTGCGCGGCGCGGCACGATCATGGGCTTGAACAGCGCGGTGACCTATCTCGCGGTGTTTGTCGGCACCACGGCCTTCGGACCGCTTTATTCCAGCTTCGGCTTTGCGGCATCTGCAATGGTCGCCGCGCTGCTCATGCTGGTTGCCGCTTCGGCGGCGGCGTGGCATTCGCCGCGGCCCGTGTAGTCGCGGAGCCACGCGGCGGCAGCGCTTGCGCTCCCCGCCTTTCCTTCGGTAAATGCAAATGAAAGTGCCACGCGTCCGGAAGCGCTGTATACGGGTATCCGGCTGTGAGCCTGTCTGGACAAGCGATGAACATGACGCTTGAAACCACCGCCGACCCTTCGCCGAAAGAACTCGCTTTTCTCGGGGAGCGGCTCAGCGCGTTCAACGACAGCGAAGTCGGTCCGGCCAACAGGAAGGTGCTCGCCGTGTTCGTGCGCGATGAGCACCGTGCGGTTGTCGGCGGCATCTCGGGATATACCGCCTGGGGCTGGCTCTATGTGCAATGGCTCTGGGTTGATGAGCGACTGCGCGGCCAGCGCATGGCCGGCAGGATGCTGGACGCAGCCGAACAGGAAGCCGTCGCACGCGGCTGTCACGGCGCCTTGATCGACACGTTCAATCCCCAGGCGGTCAACGCCTATGAGCGTCAGGGGTATCGGCTGTTCGGCGCGCTTCCCGATTTTCCCGTCGGCCGCAGCCGCGTCTTCCTGCAGAAGAAACTGCTGGCTTGATCAGCCGGCAAGGCGTCCGCCGCGCATCGGCTGTGGCACACCGGTGGTGGTTGGAAAACTGATCGGCAGGCCCCTGAGCACGCGGACCGCAAGGAAGGCAAAGCACTCCGCCTCGACCGCGTCACCCTTCCAGCCGAGCGCCTCCGCCGGCACCGCTTCGACGCCGGCGCGGCTGGCGAGCATGGCCATGATCGTCGGGTTGTGGCGGCCGCCGCCGCTGACCACCAGCCGCTTCGGCCGGTGCGGCAGGAGGTCGAGCGCCTTGCCGACGGCTGCGGCGGTGAAGGCCGTCAGCAGTGCGGCGCCATCCTCAGCGTTCATCCCATCCGCCATGGCTGCGCCGAAATCGAAGCGGTCCAGTGACTTTGGATAGGGCTTGGCCAGGTAGGGATGTTGCAGGAGCTTGGCCAGCCGCGCCTCGTCCACCGTTCCGGCACGGGCAATCGCGCCGTCGCGGTCCATCTCACCCAAACCCTTCGACTTGATGAAATCGTTCAGCGGCGCATTGGCCGGTCCGGTGTCGAAGGCGATGACATTGTCCTTGCCGTCCCACCAGGTGATGTTGGCGACGCCGCCGAGATTGAGCACCGCCGTGTCGCCGCTGATATCGGCATCGCGCAGCAGCGCAGCGTGATAGGCGGCCGACAGCGGCGCCCCTTGCCCGCCGGCGCGCATGTCGGCCGACCGGAAATCATAGGCGACCTTGGTCCCCAGTATGGCATGCATCAATGCCCCATCGCCGAGCTGGCGGGTCTGGCCGAGTCGGCCGTTTTGCGGGGCGCGATGCAGCACGGTCTGGCCATGGAAGCCGACGACGCCGATATCGGCCATCGTCAGCCCGTAGCTTTCGACCAGGTCCTTGACGGCTGCCGACTGGGCGCGCGTCAGCGCTTCTTCAGCTTCGCAAAAGATCGCCGGTTCCGGCCCGGCAAAATTCCACGCCCTGGCCTCATCCAGCGTCTCCTCCAGCAGCGTCCGGATCGATCCGGGGTAAGGCGCCAGCGTGTAGGTGCCGAAATCCTCGATCCGCTCGCCGTCGGTCTTGATCAGCGCAACATCGATATTGCCGTCCAGCACGGTGCCGGTCATCAGGCCGACGGCCCAGATTGGTTCGCCACTTTTCGCAATCATCACGTGTTAGGCTCCGTTGGCGAGATCGCCGACCGATGGGCGAATCTCGATAATCCCGCTGTCGAAATGATGTGTCGGATGGATCCGTTTGGTGAGCAAGGTCCCCATGCCCTGCCTTTGTCGAAGTCGGTCCATCCTGGATACTGGTATACCGGTATCCAGACAGCTTCACAGCGTCTTTTCGCCGATCGCCTTTCGCAAAAAACCGCCCGCATCGTCGAGCGCCTTGCGCGCCTCTTCGATGCCCATCCCGGTGATCGTCACCAGTATCGCCAGCTTGACGTCCTTGCCGGTCTGGTCGAGCGCCCGTCGTGCCTGCTGCGCTGTGCAGCCGGTCGTCTGCATCACGATCCCGACCGCCCTGGCGACGAGCTTCTTGTTGCCGGGATTAAGGTCGACCATCAGGTTCTGATAGCTCTTGCCGATCCGGATCATGCTGGCTGTCGTCAGCATGTTGAGAACCAGCTTTTGCGCGGTTCCCGACTTCAGCCGGGTCGAGCCGGCGAGAACCTCGGGGCCGACAAGCGGAGAGATGGCAATGTCGGCAATGCCGGCAATGACTGACCTGGGGTTGCAGGAAAGTGCCACCGTCGTTGCTCCGACCTGCCTTGCATAGGTCAAGCCGCCGATGACGTAGGGTGTGCGGCCGCTGACCGCAATGCCGACCACCACATCGTCGGCGGTCAACTTGATGCGCTGCAGTGCCTTCATGCCTTGTTGCGGATCATCCTCGGCGCCTTCCACAGCCCGCACCAGCGCTTTGGGGCCGCCAGCGATCAGGCCGAGCACCATGTCCCCGGGCACGCCGAATGTCGGCGGACACTCCGAGGCGTCGAGGACCCCCAGCCGGCCGCTCGTGCCGGCGCCCATATAGACAAGCCGCGCGCCTTTTTGAAACGCACTAACGATCCGGTCTACCGCGGCAGCAATTTCCGGAATGACCTTCTCGACGGCGGCCGGAACGCCGCTGTCCTCGTCATTGATCATGCGCAGGATATCGATGGTCGGCAGCAGGTCGATATCCATCGTCCTCGGGTTCCGATCCTCGGAAACCAACCGCTCCAGCTCCGACATCAACTCCTGTTCGTTCATCCGCTTGCTTTCAAACGTCTTGCCATCGGCAACAAGTAATGTGATGCGGCGCGAGGCGTTGACCAGTACCAGCGGCTGGCGTCGACAGGCGCGCCATCCAAACAAATGTTGACAACATCATCTGTTGTTGACCAATGTTCAACATTGGGTTGCGCGGGCCGGGGTGAGGCGATGGACGACCTTGGAGCACAGGAACAGGCTGTGCTGGATCTGATCACGGCGAACCCGTTCGCCGGCCAGCAGGATATAGCGACCGCGCTCGGCATTGCCCGCTCGACCGTCGCGGCCCACATCGTGCAACTCGTCAACAAGGGCTACATTCTTGGTCGCGGCTATGTGCTGCCGGCGTCCAAGCGCATGATCTGCATCGGCGGCGCCGTCCTCGACCGCAAGTACCACGCCAGGAAGGATCTGATCTTCGGGACGTCGAACCCGGTCGACGGTTATCGCAGCTTCGGCGGCGTCGCCCGCAACGTCGCCGAGAACCTTGTCCGCCTCGGCGTCGACGTGAGCTTCGTTTCGATTGTCGGCGACGACGAGACCGGCCGCTCGCTGGTGCGGCATCTGCGCGACCTCGGCGCCGACGTCAGCCAGGTCATCACGTCAACGGAGCGGCCAACGGCGGAATATGCGGCGATCCTCGACCTCAACAACGATCTCGTGCTCGGCATCGCCGACATGGAGATCTTCGATCTGTTTTCGCCATCCTGTCTCGACCGTTTCTGGCCGCATCTGGCTTCGGCGAATTGGGTGTTCATCGACTGCAACCTGCCGGCCGCGACGATCGCGGCGCTGATGTCACGCAAGCAGGGCGCGCGCTTCAAGCTCGCCGTCGACACCGTGTCGTCGCCGAAATCGGCGCGCCTGCCGAAGGACCTGACCGGCATCGACCTTTTGTTCACCAACCATGACGAGGCCAATACGATGCTTGGCATCACCGATGCCGACAAGCGGCTAAGGCCGAAAGAGGCTGCGGCGGCGCTGCGCGCGGCCGGCGCCAGCGAGGTGATCGTGACCATGGGCGCGCATGGATTTGCGGTCGCGACCGAAGGCGGCGTGGCAACGATGCGTTCCGTCCCGGCCCGCGCCGTCGACATCACCGGCGCCGGCGACGCGATGATTGCCGGCACCATGTACAAGGTGCTTTCGGGCGATCCCGTGCTCGATGCAGTGCGCACCGGCGCGCTGCTCGCCACGCTGACCACCGAGAGCGAATCCAGCGTCCATCCCGACCTGTCGCCGCGCTTCCTCACCGCCGGCATGTACCGCATTCCCGCCTGAAGCCAGACGACCCTGAACGCGAGCCGAACCCTGAAGGCGAAATAACGATGAAACCTTCCCTTCTCCATCTGAACGACGAAGTCGCGGCAGCACTTCGTGAAGGCCGCGCGGTGGTGGCGCTGGAATCGACGATCATCACCCACGGCATGCCCTATCCAGCCAATCTGGAGACTGCCCGCGGCGTCGAGACCGTGGTGCGCGAGAATGGCGCCGTGCCCGCCACCATCGCGGTGGTCGCCGGCAAGATCAAGGTCGGGCTCGACGACCGCGAGCTGGAGCAGCTGGCAGCGGCAAAGGACGTGGTCAAGGCGTCCGGGCGCGACCTCGCCGCCATTATTGTGGGCGGCGGCTCGGCCGGAACCACGGTTTCGGCGACGATGCGGATCGCTGCATTGGCGGGCATCGGTATTTTCGCGACCGGCGGCGTCGGCGGCGTGCATCGCGGCGCCGAAGCCAGTTTCGATATCTCGGCCGACCTGACCGAACTCGGCCAGACCGGCACGACCGTCGTCTGCGCCGGCGTGAAATCGATCCTCGATATTGCAAAAACGCTGGAATATCTGGAGACCCAGCGCGTGCCGGTGATTGCCTACCAGAGCGACGACTTTCCGGCTTTTTATACGCGCTCCAGCGGACTTAAAGCCGATCACCGCCTCGATACGCCGCAGGACATTGCGCAGGCCATGCTGCTGCACGAGCAGATCGGCTCGGGCACAGGCATCCTCGTCGCCAATCCAATTCCGCAACTGGATGCGCTCGATCCAGCCTTCATCGATGGCACGATCGCCGCGGCGGTGGCGGAAGCCGAAAAACGCGGCATCGGTCGCAAGGAACTGACGCCGTTCCTGCTCGCCCGCATCAACGAGCTTTCGCAGGGCCGCAGCCTGAAGGCCAACATCGCGCTGGTCCGCAACAACGCGGCGCTCGCTGCCCGCATTGCCGTGGCGCATGCGGGATTGAAGGACATTAAATAGCGGAACTGCCGGCCACAATCGCTGACCTGTCCAGCCGCTTTCCAGCCGCGACAGGAGTTCGGCAACCCTCTGGAACATGGGGCTCAGTCGTCCGCACCCTGGGCGCCTCGGTCTCGGCGCGAACCAGCTTGATGTCGGCTCCCGCCGCCCAGGCGCCGATATCCTCGCGGCGCAATGCCGCCGCCATCATGTCCGGAAACAGATCCGGCGTGCAGGCGAAGACCGGAATGCCAAGTGCGGCAACCGAACCTGCCATTGCCGGATCATAGCCGGGCCGGCCTTGGTCGGTCAGTGCCAGAAGCACGACGACATTGACGCCGGATCGAACCAGCGCCGCCAGCCGCCGCAGCAATTCCTGGCCATTGCCGCCCTCGTAGAGGTCGGTGACCAGCACCAGATGCGACTTGGTTGGCCGCTCGATACGGTCGGCGCAATAGGCGACGGCCTGGTTGATATCGGTGCCGCCGCCAAGCTGCACGCCGAACAGCACTTCGACGGGATCGCTGAGTTCTTCGGTAAGGTCGACGATGGCCGTATCGAAACAGACGAGCTTGGTGCGCACGACCGGCAGCGAGGCCATCACTGCCGCGAAGATCGAGGCGTAGACGACCGAGCTTGCCATCGAGCCGGACTGGTCGACGCAGAGAACGACTTCGTCAAGGTCGACTAGCCGACGCTGCTTGCGCATGAAACCAACCAGCTTCTCCGGCACGATAGTTTTGTGCTCGGGCTGGTAGTGGCGAAGGTTCGCCGAGATGGTGCGCTGCCAGTCGATTTCGCGCGCACGCGGACGGTTGGTGCGCTTCGATCGGTCGAGCGCGCCGCGTATCGCCTCGGCGGTTTTCTGCTCCAGCTTCTGCATCAGCTTGGCGACGATGTCGGCGATGATCGTGCGTGCGATGTCCTTGGTCTTGGCCGGCATGACCGAACGCAGCGAAATCAGGTCGGCGACCAGGTTGACGTCCGCCTCGATCGCCTTGAGGAACTCCGGCTCCATCAGCATCTGCTTCAGGTCCAGCCGTTCGAAAGCGTCCTTCTGGACGATCTGAACGACCTGCGCGGGAAAGAAGGAGCGAATGTCCCCCATCCATTGCGCAACGCGCGGTGCCGAGCGGCCAAGCCCGCCACGCCGCTTGCGCGGGTCACTGGCCGCCGCGCTGGCACCATCGCCGTAGAGAGCATCGAGTGCCGCCGAAAGTCGTTTGTCGTCGCTGGAAAGTGCCGCCGACGCCTCGTCATCGGCGCCGATCGCCAGGCGCCAGCGGCGCTCCCTTCCGGCATCTGCAGTGAGTCGGCCGGGCCCGTTCATTTCGCCCTCGTCATCCATTGCCGCTTCCTCCCCTCAGCAATGGTCCAAGCCGTTCCAGATGTCGGCGCCATGCCTCGCCGCCATCCGGCGTCGGCGTCAGGCCAGCCGGCAAGCGCGCGGCACGGCCGAGAACCGCTTCGATCAGTCGCCGGCGCTCCATGCTGTCCAGATTGGAAAAGACGCGGCGCAGCAACGGCAGGTGCGCGATGAAAGCATCTTCGTCGAGAGATTTGAGCCAGGAATCGACCGCGCTGCGGAGACCTTCGTCATAGATCAGCCGTTGACCCGCTGTGCTGAAGAAGCCCTCGAAGAACCTCGCCGCCTCGGCGACTGGCGTGCCCGGCGACAGGCGTCGCCCGAGCAGCTCGGCTGCGGCTTCGGCGGACAGGCGGCCGGCCTCGTAGAGCAGGTGCGCGGCGCATCCGGCCAATAGCGCCGTCGCCCGCGACCCCTCGAGAACGGCAGCCAGCCCGTTGCGCCATCCGTTCAGCACGTCTTCCCCGGGCTCGACCAGCCTGATTGCCTCATCGGCCTTGCGCATCGCTCTAGCCAGCGTCGCGGCGGCCTGCTCATCCAGGTCGCGTGCCGCATAGGGAAGCGCGATCGCACCTTCGACGATCAGCCGCTCCATGAGGCCGGAAAGCCGGTTCGTCTCGGTTTTGCGCGCCTCGCCGTAGCGGATGATGTCGGCGAGCGGCGGCACCGAGGCCAGAATCTCCAGGCATTCGCTGCTGCGCGCCGCGCGCGCCTCCAGGGCCGTGAGACCGGCGGTCGATGCTTCCGACAGGCCTGCCGTGATGGCGCCCTGGACCAGTGCCGCAAGCGTATCGAGGGTTGCTGCGGCTTCGATCATCTGTATCAGGCGGCCGTTGGCAGCCTTTTCGATGGTCGGCCCGTAGATCAGGTTCTCCACCAGGCGAACGGCATATTCCGGCTCCCAGGCCAGGGTCCACCGCTCGCGGAACGTGCCACGGCTGCGACCGGCGTCCGTCAACCTGCCCCAATGCACACCAAGCACGTTCAGCCGATGCAGCAATGTCGAACGAAACAGACCGCTGTCGCTTCGCAGGTCGACGGATAGTTCCCGCTCCAGCGCTTCAGGTTTCAGCCGCGCCGCCTTCTGGTTGCGCTGCAGATCCTCGATCAACGGCGCCAACGGCGTGTCGGATGGAATTTCGCCGACGTCCGCACCTAGAAGCAGCTCGGCCTCGACCACGGCCCACAGCAACGCTTCGCCATTGAACAGAGCCGCAATTGCGGCGTCGCGCAATTCCTCAAACCCGGGTTTCGGCCGCTCGCGAATCGCGGCGAGCGTGCGGGCGAGCCGCTCCGCTTCGATCAGCGAAGCAGTCGAGACCAGGTGACCCTTCACCCGCAGCACCGCTGCAATCATTGCAAGCCACAAGGTTGCTGCATCGCGCCGGCCGCGCGTGCGCCAGAGATGCTTGCACCAGCCGGGTGCGAGGACGCCCGCGCCATAGCCGTAGCCCAGCGCCAGACGCGGTCCCGTCCACGGCGCCCATGTCATCGTGCTCTTGCGCCTTGCAATCCCCTTAAGCAGGGCTTGATCGTTTTTCTGCATGTGTGTCGCCTGCAGTGCCGGCACATGCCACGCCCCGCAGACGACGGCGATAGGTCCGTCGAATTCCTTGCGCGCCGCAGCGATTTCGAGCCGCATATGCGCTTCGCGCTGGGCCTCGAACTGCGCGATCGAGCCTTCACCATCCCTCAGCGTTATCATCGCGTCGGAGATGGCGGCGAATATGGGGCCTGGTTCCGGATTCTGCTCGATGATGTCCGACCACCAGCTTTCGCCATCCTCATAGCCGGCGGCGCGGGCCAGCGTGCCTATCGGATCACGCCGATGCGGAGCCACATCATCACGCTTGCTTGACTCCTTCGCATCGTCAGCATCGTCTTTTTCCGCGCCGTCGACCGCCGCTTCCGAGAAGCGCGCCGACGACGGCAGGTCGATGAAGCGCAACGCCGCCTTGTTGTCCACGGCCCAAAGGACCGCCTGATATTCCGGCGAGAACTCGGCGAATGGCCAGAAGCTTGTCGAAGCCGGATCCTCCTCCGGATAGCAAAGCAGTGCTACCGGCGGCTGCATCTCCGGGCGGGCCAGCAACGGCAGCAGCGCGGAGGCATCGATAGGCCCCTCGATCAGCACGGCGACCGGCTGCAAATCCTGCAATGCCTGCACAAGGCTGTCGGCGGAACCCGGCCCGTGATGGCGTATGCCGAAATAGGCGACGTCGCTGTGCCCCATGGCGCGTCAGATCGCTGCGTTCAAGGCCGCATAGTAGCCGGCGTAGTCAGGCCGCTTCTTGAGCACTGTTTCCAGATATTCTTCCAGCACTGCCTTGTCCTGGACCGGGTCTTTCACGATCGCCCCGACAAGGCTGGCGGCGAGACCTTCGGCGCCGAGCTTGCCGCTGTCGAACCACGCCGCCTGGCTCAGACCGCCAACCATCGTCGCGATCGCCTCGGCGGTCGACAGCGAGCCCGAGGGCGTCTTCAGCGTCACCTTGCCGTCGGCGGTCGCACCGGACCGCAATTCACGGAAGATGGTCAATACCCGGGCTATCTCCTCGCCGACATTTTTCGCCACCGGCAGGTCGAGCCCGCCGGCCATCTCGTCGACCCGCTTGGAGACGATCGCCACCTCTTCAGCCATGTCTTCCGGCAATGGCAGCACCACGACATTGAAGCGACGCTTGAGTGCCGAGGAGAGTTCATTCACACCCTTGTCCCGATTGTTTGCCGTGGCAATGATGTTGAAGCCGCGCTGGGCATAGATCGATGTGTTCAATTCCGGGATCGGCATCATCTTTTCGGAAAGTACGGTGATCAGCGTGTCCTGCACATCCGAGCCCATGCGCGTCAGTTCCTCGAGCCGGCAGAGCTTGCCGGTCTGCATGGCGCGGTACAGCGGCGTCGGCACCAATGCTTCCTGGCTCGGGCCCTTTGCCAGAAGTTGCGCATAGTTCCAGCCATAGCGGATCTGGTTCTCGTCGGTACCGGCCGTGCACTGCACGATCAGCGTCGAGTCGCCCATGATGGCGGCGGCCAGATGTTCCGACACCCAGGACTTGGCCGTTCCGGGAACGCCGAGCAGCAGCAGTGCGCGGTCGGTGGCGAGCGTTGCCACCGCGGTCTCCATCAGTCGGCGGCGACCGACATATTTTGGCGTTACCGGCGTGCCGTCACCGGCCTTCCCGCCCAGCAGATAAGTCAGCACAGCTTGTGGCGAGAGGCTCCAGCCGGCAGGCTTTTGCCTGTCGTCACCGCGCGCCAGCGCCTGCAATTCAGAGGCATAGGCCTGCTCGACCGGGAGACGGATGGCAGCGTTCATATGAATTCTCCGGATTGATCATGTGTCGGTTCTAGACTGATGTTCGGCCAGCGCCGCGTTGAGACGCAGGACACTGAGTGATGGGGCTGCGGGCGGCATGCCGGCTGCGACGACCTCGTCGATCAATTTTGCTGCCGTGGTCGCCGTGGCAAGGAAGCAGATCGTTTCCAGTATATGGTCGGCGCCTCGGCGCATGGCGTCGTCGGTTCCCGCAACGGCGGAACGCAGCGCCGCAACAGCCGACCCATTCGAAAGATCGTCCCATTCCAGCCAGCCAGCATCAATGCCTTCCGCCAGATTGATCGCGTTGAGGTAATTCGCTTGCTTGAGGATCAGCCGGACGAGGGCTCGTTTTCTGCGACTGTCCAGGCGCGGCGTGAGGTGCAGTACGAACAGCGCTGGCTTGCCGCCATCGGCGACAAGTGCGTCGGCCATATGCGTCACCGCGGCGTCGCTCCCCGAAGCGGCGACCATTCGTGCGATCAGGATGTCGGCATTGTTGTCGGCGCCGAATTGCCAGGCGCCTATGAACTCAGGTTCGGTAGCACTGAACCGCGCGGCCAGGTCGACGAGATTGCAGGTCTCGAACAAATGGCGCGACGCGTTTCCTGCGCCGGCGATTTCAACTTCGCCGGCGTGTAGATGCTGCGGCGGCGGATGAAGCCGGATTTGCCTTCGCTGATGAAAGCGGCGAGTTCAGCTGCGGGATCACCCGGTCCGCCAGCGTCTGAACGGCCGTGCTCTCCCAACCTTGCCAGCAGCCGGCCAGCCAGTTCGCGCACCTTGCCGGACCTGTCGGCGGAGAGGCTTTTAAGGAACGGCGCGTCCTCAGGATTCAGGCCGAAGCGCATGAGCTCGACGAGCGCAAGCCTGACCTCGGCGGGCTCGCCCGACGCCTTGGCCTCGATCAGCAGTCGAGCCGAAGCCGGTTCACTGCGGCGCGCGTCTGCCAGCGCGATGCGTCGCGCGGCGGGATAGAACTCATCCCAATTTTCCGCCGTCAGTTTCTCTTGCGGGGCATGTCTCTCCCCGTCCACGCTTGCTTGCCAGTCGATCCAGGGGGCGTAGACGTCCGGACTGTTCTGATCCGACGCGACGGGCATCCAGTCCATCGGATGGAGCACAAAGCCGCGGCTGGCGACAAGCGTCACCACGCGCGTCTTGCGTCGCGCGTCGACGGCATGTTTCAGAGCGGCTCTCAACAGCGGCCGCAACCACTCCGGCAGCATCGGGAGCGCAAGCCTGGGCAGCGGCGGCCGGCGCTTGAGCGTCTTCGGCGCCGCCGGCCGCAGGGCGACGTCGAGCGCTTGTGCTGCGATTGCCAGGAGCCGGCGCTCCTGCTCGTCGGGACTTGCACCGCCGGCGATCGTCTTCCAGGCGGTCGGAGCCAGATCGAAGGTGGCTCCGCCGGTGATCCAGCAATCGCGCATTGTCGCCAGGCCTGTTTGCTCGCCCTCGTTCACGACAGGTCAAGCCTCCCGAATCCGCTTTGAGCCGCCAGAAGGTCAAGCCGGGCGCCATCCCAGAGCGCTGCCGTGGCCGCAAGGTCGAGGCCGAGCAATGTTTGATTGACAGCGCCTGCGATCGGCAAGGCGATCCCTTGCGGATCATCCGCGGCCTGCCACCAGCCTGTGCCGCGGTCATCGACCAGGATCGCACCAGGCGGCAGTATGAGAGGACAATCGGTAATCCAAGGCGCAGCATCCTGATAGGAAGCATGCGTGGCGAGTGGGTCCTTTGCAGCGCCAAAGCTGAAATCAGGCCACGCGCCGGACGTCACTTCACCCATGCGTTCTGCCACCAGTGCGCGCAGCGGCTTGCGTGATGGATAGAAGACCAGCCGGGCATCGAAACGATCGCCCGGCGCAAAAGCGTTGGACCGGCGTCCGGCAGAAGCCGGAAAATAATCGAGCAGCACGGCAAATTCCGGGGTAGCGCACTTCAGATCGAGCAGCCAGGTCGAATGGCTGACGAGACCGTCACGGCGGCTCTCGATCTTCTCGCCCAGAACCTCCCAGAAGCTTTCGACCTGTCTTGCATCCGGATTGGCCAGAACCTGTTCGCGGGTTTCAGAGGTCGATACGAGGCGCTTCAGCTCTGGGTCGTCGGGCGACGCCCGCCATGCCTTGGCCAGCAGCACAAGCTTGCCAAGCTCACGGATCGCCGCATCCGGTTTTTCTTCGCTGCGCAGCGCCATCAGCCGCGAAGGGATCTCGTCGATGCGACCGGCAAGCGCGGTTGCCTTCATGTCGACCAGCCGCGCGGCAATCCGGCGGCAACGGTCGCTGCTGCCGTCGACAAACCCGGAAAGACCAAGCCGCAACTGGTCGGCGATCCATTGATCGAGTTCATCGAGCGCCGCCGACACTGCTTGTCGTGTGTCTTCCGCCCGCTTGCGCTGCGCAGCCTCACGACGCTCCACCGCCGCACCGTCTTCGACGGCGGCGCTGTCGTCCGTCCGTGCAGCCTCATCAATGCTTTTGGCTGCCACACCAACTATCGGTTGCGCTGGCGGTGGCGTCGTCTTCCTGCGCCGGCCAAGCCAGTCATTCACCCATTCAGGCGAGGATTCAGCGGCTGCAAAACTGGCTGGCGCGGTGGCGGCAATCCACATCAGCGCCAGCGTGTGCTTGCACGGGAATTTTCGCGACGGGCAGGTGCATTTGTAGCCGTGATCGCCGGTGTCGACCACCACCCGATATGGATTGGAGCCGGAGCCCTGGCATTCACCCCAGATGAGCGCCTGGGGCTCATGCTTTTCGAGCCGCGGCCAGTTCGATCGTTTGGTCAGCTTGGAGGCGGCGCTCAGCGACGCCTGATCGGGAGCAAGCGCCTCAATGGTCCTCAAATCGAATTCCAAGCCGCGCCCCTCGTGACTCGAACCAAACACCTGTCGGAAGGATAGATAGCCGTTCGTGAAGAATTATTGTAGCTCTCGCAATGTGAAGATCGATACTTCTCGGCCCCTGTCCTCCTTGCCCGAATTCGCCTGATCCGCAAGCGAGCTCTACCGCCATTCGGCGGGCAGAGCATTTTCAGCAAATCGGCGGTTGGCGTCGGTCAGCCCAGTTATGCGCTCATTGAACGGGAGCAGGCCTTTGCGGCCATGCAACTGGTTCGCTTGGAGCGAGCCGTTCAGCCTTTGCCCTTCAGGTCGACAGGCATGGCATTTCAGACTGGCACCGCCCTGCACGATGGCTGCTTCAGCAGGCCTTTTTTGCCCTCTCAAGGTGATTTGAACGCTGCGGCGCTTGACTCTTGCGGCACCTTGTGAAAAATTTTGCATCAACTGATAAAAATATCTTAGGGCGGAAATGGTTGGTTTTGGAAACGGCCTCCTGCGCGACGATGAAACCAGTATGGCGACGCGCGCCGCCTGGCTTCATTATGCTGGCGGGCTGACCCAGTCGGAGGTTGCCAAGCGGCTTGGCCTGACCAGCCTCAAGGCGCATCGCCTCATCACCAAGGCCAATCAGGAAGGTCTGGTCAAAGTCTATATCGACGGCGAAGTGTCGGAATGCGTCGCGCTTGAAGACGATTTGTCCGGCCGCTACGGCCTCGATTATTGCGAGGTCGTTCCCGACTTCGATGGCGAGGACCTGCCGCTCAAGGCGCTCGGCATTGCCGGCGCGCAGTTCCTCAAGCGTGAGATCGAACGCGGCGAGGACACGCTGATCGGCGTCGGTCATGGCCGCACGCTCGCCGCCTGCGTCGAATATCTGCCGCGCATATCGGCCGAGAAGACCCGCTTCGTCTCATTGCTCGGCGGCCTGACGCGCAAGTTCTCGGCCAATCCGCACGACGTCATTCACCGCCTGGCCGAACGGACCGGTGCCGAAGCCTATGTGATGCCGGTGCCGATGTTCGCCAACACGGTCGAGGATCGAACCGTGCTGCTCGGGCAGAAGGGCATCAGCGAGGTTTTCGATCTCGGCAAGGCCGCTGACCTGCTCATCGCCGGCATCGGCACTGCCGAGCGCGAGGCGTCGCTGGTCGCCACCGGTATGATCGAGAAGGGCGAAATGGAGGAGATCCGCCGCAACGGCGGTGTCGGCGAACTGCTCGGGCATTTCTTCGATGACGCTGGAAAGGCGGTCGAGACGACGCTTTCCAACCGGGCGCTGGCGCTGGCCCGCGAAGACATCAGCAATCGCAGGATTGTCGCCGTTGCCGGCGGCAAGGTGAAGGTTCGTGCCATCAAATCGGTGTTGGAGGGCCGCTATCTCAAGGGCCTGGTCACCGATGAGCGGACGGCGCGAAAACTCGTGGAGTAGACGCCGGTCGGGTAGCCGGCAGCCATTCGATTGAAACTACCCTATGGAGGAGAAGACAAATGCATGAGAAAGAGAAAGACCTGATCGACGCGTTCCTGCGCGGACAAGTTGATCGTCGTGGGCTGATCAAAGGCCTTGGCGCAATGGGCCTTGCCGCCGGCACGGCCGGAACGCTGCTCAATCTGGGGCAGACCCAGGCGCTGGCGGCGGATTTCGACTGGCAGGCGCACAAGGGCAAGACCATCAAGCTTCTGCTCAACAAGCATCCATACGCCGATGCGATGATCGCCAACCTCGAAAACTTCAAGAAGTTGACCGGCATGGAAGTCGTCTACGACGTCTTTCCGGAAGACGTCTATTTCGACAAGGTCACCGCTGCGCTGTCGGCCAGCTCGCCTGAATACGATGCCTTCATGACCGGCGCTTACATGACCTGGACCTACGGCCCGGCCGGCTGGATCACCGACCTTAACGAGTGGATCAAGGATCCGACCAAGACCAATGTGAACTATGCCTGGGACGACTTCCTGCCCGGTGTCAGGAAGTCCTGCGCCTGGAATGGCCAGCCCGGCGGTGTGCTCGGTTCCGACGACGCCAAGCAGTGGTGCATTCCGTGGGGCTTCGAACAGAACAACATCACCTACAACAAGGGTATGTTCGACAAGGTCGGGGTCAGCGTTCCCGGCAATATGGACGAGATGGTCGCTACGGCGGCCAAGCTGACCAAGGATGTCGGCGGCGGCGTCTACGGCATCGGCGTGCGCGGTTCACGCTCCTGGGCGACGATCCATCCCGGCTTCCTGTCGGCCTACGCCAACTTTGACCAGAAGGACCTGAACGTCTCGGCCGACGGCAAATTGTCGGCCGCGATGAACACCGCCGAATCCAAGGCCTTCCACAAGCAATGGGTCCAGATGATCCAGGAGAGCGGCCCCAAGGACTGGTCGACCTACACCTGGTATCAGGTCGGTACCGACCTTGGCGCCGGCGCCTCGGCGATGATCTTCGACGCCGACATCCTCGGCTACTTCATGAATGGCGGCGACAACAAGATGGCCGGCAAGCTCGCCTTCTCGGCCTTCAAGGCCAATCCCGCCGCCAAAGCGCCGACGCCCAACATCTGGATCTGGTCGCTGTCGATGTCCAACTTCTCCAAGGACAAGGATGCCACCTGGTACTTCATGCAATGGGCATCCGGGCCCGAGCATGCATTGTTCGGTGCGACCAAGATGGACTTCGTCAATCCGGTGCGTCAGTCGGTCTGGAACGACCAGATGTTCCGCGAGAAGCTGAACAAGAGCTATCCGGGCTATGTCGAGATGTTCGACGTTTCGGCGCCCGGCGCCAGCATCAAGTTCACGCCGCAGCCGCTGTTCTTCGATCTCACCACCGAATGGGCGGCGACGCTGCAGAAGATGGTGGCCAAGGAAGTGCCGGTCGATGAAGGCCTCGACATGCTGGCCACCAGCGTCGACGGCCAGCTCAAGGAAGCCGGGCTCGGCTGAGTCCTGGCGGGGGGGGGGGGGGGGGGGGGGGGGGGGGGGGGGGGGGGGGGGGGGGGGGGGGGGGGGGGGGGGGGGGGGGGGG